>NZ_JBBEWN010000010.1:0-141849 GCF_038739695.1 Zongyangia acetica
CTTCTTTAACGCTACACTAGCTTGCTAATGTTCACGTCCGTAGAATTACTCTACTCAAATTCGTTTCCAAGGGTCTTTGTTCTTGGTTCAAATGTTGTTCAATTTTCAAGGTCCGCCGCCGAGGTTTCCCTCAGTCAGGACTTATATTGTACCACATTTCCCATGCAGTGTCAATATATTTCCCAAATCTTTTTTCGCTATCCCGGTCCTTTTCCGGCCTCCCGGCCCTCTCTCCGAGACAGCTTGTTTATTCTACCATATACCTCTCCCACTGTCAACTGTTTTTCGGACATTTTTTTACATTTCCCGATTTTTATACGATTTCTATACAAATAGTTTTTAATCTCCTTTTAACCCCTCCTCTTTATTATACTATTTGAATATTTTCCTATAAAAAAGAAGAATTTTAAAGAAGCATCTTTTCTTTTTTTCTAATTTGTGGTATACTTTTTATCGTTCTCAATTTGAGACGCGCTCGTAGCTCAGCTGGATAGAGCGTTAGACTCCGACTCTAAAGGCCGCAGGTTCGACTCCTGTCGGGCGCACCACCAGGCTGAGCCTGGACGCAATTCGCGTTCCGGGCTCAGTTTTTTATTTTGTCTATCCGGTCGCGTTTATGGTGGGGATCTTTTTTGTACCGTAAGCCCACCAGGCTGAGCCTGGACGCAATTCGCGTTCCGGGCTCAGTTTTTTTATTTTGTCTATCCGCTCGCGTTTATGGTGGGGATCTTTTTGTACCGTAAGCCCACCAGGCTGAGCCTGGACGCAATTCGCGTTCCGGGCTCAGTTTTTTATTTTGTCTATCCGCTCGCGTTTATGGTGGGGATCTTTTTTGTACCGTAAGCCCAAGCCGTCGTGAACGACACATAATCTCCGACGGCTTTAAATAAAAACTGTCTCCACTTTTATTCCAGAGGGATGTCCCAGTGGATATTCCTGCCGATGCTGATCCGGGCTTTGATTTTTTACGCCCTATTTCTTTCATTATATAATATACGCCTTAAAATTAAATAAAATATGGCGCATCCTCCTATCTATGCCTTCCTTTTTTAACCTTTAAAGAAACCGCTACAACGTTACTGCTGATTTGAACGACTCGGGTGCATAAATTTACAAAAATTATAGTTCAATTTACATTGTTTATACAAGAATTATATTTTCTATTGACGTTGTCTCATTTTGATGTTACCCTTAACATTAAACGGAGTAAGTTGTCGAAAAACAATCCTCCCATCGCCTGGCCGGGACTTTATAGTCGCGCTTGGTAACTACAAGGCAGGTAACAATTATGGATGTATCATTCTCCTATTTTATCAGCGCCATGGCTTCAAGTCCTGTGCTGCTGGTCACTGTGGTGCTGACGATGGGCGTCATCTTTGTCAATGGATGGACTGACGCTCCCAACGCTATCGCCACTTGCATTACCACACGCTGCATGCGGCCCCGGGTCGCCATTATGCTCAGCGCCGTCTTTAATTTCCTAGGTGTATTGGTCATGACCCACATCAACAGTTCTGTGGCCTCTACCATTAGTAACATGGTGGATTTCGGCGGTGACACCCGGGAGGCACTGATCGCTCTGTGTGCGGCGTTATTTTCCATCGTGGTATACAGCGTTGTAGCCTCTATGTTTGGCATTCCCACCAGCGAAAGCCACAGCTTGATTGCCGGTTTATCCGGTGCTGCCATCGCTATCCAAAACGGCGTTGGCGGCATCAATATGGAGGAATGGGTCAAGGTGTTGTATGGCCTGGTGGCCAGCTTAGCCTTGGGCTTTGGCATCGGCTGGGTGGTCTGCAAAGCCCTTACGATCATTTGCCGTAAAATGGACCGTAGACGCACCAATAAATTTTTCACCGGAGCCGAGGTATTTGGTGCTGCCGCCATGAGCTTTATGCATGGCGCGCAGGACGGCCAAAAATTTATCGGTGTGTTGTTTTTGGGAGTAGCCTTTAGCAACGGGATGAACAGCGTCAGCGGCGTGCTGATTCCTGTCTGGCTGATGCTTTTGTGCAGTGCGGTTATGGGTATCGGCACCAGTGTCGGCGGCGAAAAGATCATCAAAGCAGTAGGCATGGATATGGTCAAGCTGGAAAAGTATCAAGGTTTTGCTGCTGATTTATCCGCGGCGCTGTGTTTGTTATTCTCCAGCCTGTTTGGTATCCCTGTATCCACCACCCACACAAAGACCAGCGCTATCATGGGTGTGGGCGCTGTTAAGCGGCTCTCCGCCATCAACTTCGGCGTAGTCAAAGACATGGTGCTGACCTGGGTGTTCACCTTCCCTGGCTGTGGTCTCATCAGTTTCGTCATGGCCAAATTGTTTATGATGCTGTTCTGAGCAGCTTTTCCATAACAGTCCTAGGACTGTACAGATAAAGGAGCAAAATTATGTCGAAAAAACAAGACAGCTTTTACTATGAAAATTTCAGTGCCTGCGTCGGTTATGCCTGCCAGGCGGCCCACTATCTGGAAGATGTATTAAAAGACTTCGATCCTGAGCGCCTGCACAGCATGTTGGACGAGCTGCATCAGGTAGAGCATGCCGCCGATGAAAAAAAGCACGAGCTTTCCAATGTGTTGGCCCGGGCATTCATTACCCCCATCGAGCGGGAGGACATTATCCTGCTGAGCCAAAGCATTGATGAGATCACCGATAAAATCGAGGATGTCATGCTGCGGCTGTACTGCAACAACATCCAGTCCATCCGGCCTGACGCCATCGAGCTGGGCGCGGTGCTTATCGGCTGCTGCGAGGAGCTGCAGCGGCTGCTGGATGAGTTTTCGGATTTCCGCCGTTCCAAGAAAATCCGGGAATACATTATCCATATCAATACCATGGAAGAACAGGCCGACCGGCTCTTTATCGACAGCATGCGGCTGCTGCACACCAGCTGCACCGACCCCCTGGAGGTGATCAGCTGGCGGGAGATCTACATCTACCTGGAAAAATGCGCTGACGCCTGTGAGCATGTAGCCGATGCGGTAGAGAGTGTTATTATGAAAAACACCTGATATCGATTAAAAATTTAAAAGGCCCTGTCCGATTTACTCGGACAGGGCCTTTTCTTTTTATATGAGCTGGACGCTATTGGGAGTTTCTCTCCTCTAGGGAAGATCCCGGCCGTTTTTCTTCCTCCCGCCGGCCTTTCTCCTTCCGGGGCGGGAAGACAGCTTCCATGACGAGGACCGGCCCCTCCTGTCCCCAGGCCCGGATTTTCCCCTTGTGGGCATCCACAATGGCCTTGGCTATGGATAATCCCAAGCCGTATCCTCCCGTCTGGGAACTTCGGGACTGATCCCCCCGGTAGAACCGGTCAAACAGGTGCTCCAGGTTCTGGGCGGGAAGAGCTTCCACCGTGTTTTCCACCGCCAGCCGGACAGATTTCCCCTGTTTCTGTAGGGAAAGGTGGATTTTTCCCTGGGCTGGCGCATATTTAAGGGCATTGTCCAGCAGGATGGTCACCAGCTGCCGCAGGGCACTCTCATCACCGTAAAGGGAGATCATGGGCTGAATCTGGGCCGTAAACTCCTTGTCCTGGGTCACAGCCAGGGCCTGGAGGGACTGGGCCGTCTCGGTGACCAGGTCGGAAAAGGGGAATTCGATCATCTGCAGCCGGTGGTGCTCCTCCATTCTGGATAGCTGGATGAGTTCATTGGTCAGGGCTGAGAGCCGTTTTGTCTGCAGCTGGATATCCCGAAGCCACTCATTCTCCCCCAGCTCCATCTCCAGCACCTGGGCGTCAGCGCCAATGATGGTAATGGGGGTTTTAATCTCGTGGCCCGCGTCGGTGATAAACCGCTTCTGTTTCTCATAACTTTCCGAAACAGGGCGGACCATCCACCGGGAGAAAAGGAGGATCAATCCCAGCACCGCCAACAGTCCCAGGGCGCAGATTCCCAGACTTGCCAGCAGAAAGGACCGGAAGGTGGAAAGATTGCGGCCGCAGTCCAGGAAAATTACCCGGATCTCTTCCCCATCTTGATACTGGATAAAACGGTAATTCCTGAGGAAGCCCCGCTCCTTCCCATCTTCCCAAACGCTTTTTGCAAAAGCGATGGCGCTTTCGGTATCCACCGCGGCGATTTTTCCCGTGTCTACTGTGATGATCCCCCCGGACGCCGAGAGAAGCACCGAAAAGTACCGGGACTCATAGGGAAGCTCCGGGGATATATCCATATGCTCCCGGCTGCCCGGCGGTGGGCCATCCCCTTTCTGGGGGAATCTGCCTCCATTTTCCTGCAGGAGGGCCAGGGTGTATAAAACATCCTTCTCCAAATACAGCACCGCCTATGAGAAAACCATTCAGCCCAACTACCAAGGAGGTATTTTGCATGCTTGATTCCCTGTTCCGTGGGATCTTTGACACCGAAATGACCACCGTCATCCCCGTTTCCCAATTTTTGCTCTGTGTGGGGTGCGCCCTGGTCATTGGCCTTTTCCTAGCCTTCACCTATATGTACAAGACCCGCTATACCAAAAGCTTCGTGGTCACCCTGGCGCTGCTGCCGGCGGTGGTCTGCGTGATCATTATGATGGTCAACGGCAACGTAGGGGCCGGTGTAGCTGTAGCCGGTGCTTTCAGCCTGGTGCGTTTCCGCTCCGTCCCCGGAACCGCCAAGGAAATCGGCATCCTCTTTCTGGCCATGGCTGCTGGTCTCATCACCGGTATGGGATATTTGGGCTACGCCCTCCTCTTCGCGGTTATCCTGGGCCTGATCACCCTGCTCTACAGCCACCTTGACTTCGGCTCCCGAAAAAAAGACACACTTTACAAGACCCTGCACATCACCATCCCCGAGGACCTGGACTATACCGGCGTATTTGAGGATCTGCTGAAGACCTATACCTCCTCCTGGGAGCTTGTGCAGGTGAAAACCACCAACATGGGCAGCCTTTACCGGCTGACCTACAACCTTACCCTGCGTCGGGCCAATTCGGAGCGGGAGCTCATTGACCAGCTCCGCTGCCGCAACGGCAATCTGGAAATTACCATGTCCAAGCAGGAAACCACGGTTTACGAACTGTAAAAGGAGAACACTGATGAAACTATATAAGCTTTGGGCTTTGGGACTGGCTCTCATGGTCATGTTGGCCGGATGCGGTGCGGAAGAAAGCTCTTCTTCCTCTTCTACCTCCTCCGGCGCTTCGGCCTCCACCGTTTCCCAGAGTGAAGAATATAACACCGAGATGTTTACCGACCGGGACTTTGAAATCGGCTATGATGAGGAGCAGAGCGACCTGATCCAGCTGGACGGCGACAGCGCCCAATGTGATTCTGACGCCGTCAGCATTTCGGGCAGCACCGTCACCATCACCGATGAGGGCACCTACATTCTCACCGGCACCCTGGATGACGGCATGGTCATCATAGAGGCCCAGGATACCGACAAACTGCATCTGGTGCTGGATGGCGTCACCATCCACAACGACACCTCAGCGGCACTGTATATCCGGGAGGCTGACAAGGTCTTTGTCACCACCACCCAAGATTCGGAAAACACCCTCTCTAACGGCGGGGAATATGTGGCCATCGACGACAATAACATTGACGGCGTCATCTTTTCCAAAGGGGATCTGACCCTCAACGGCGCCGGCACCCTTGTCATCAACGCCGCTGCCGGCCACGGGGTGGTTTCCAAGGATGACCTGGTCATCACCAGCGGCACCTATGACATTACTTCTGCAAGCCATGGGCTGTCCGGCAAGGACAGCGTCCGCATCGCAGGCGGCGCCTTCACCATCACCTCCGGCAAGGACGGCGTCCAGGCGGAAAATGCCGATGACACCACCCTGGGCTTTCTTTATATCGCCGACGGCACCTTTGACATCAATGCCCAGGGAGATGGCCTCAGCGCAGGGAATTATCTACAGACTGAGGGCGGCAGCTACACCCTGCTCACCGGCGGAGGCAGCGCAAACGCCACCTCCCAGAGCAACGACTTCTTCGGCGCGGCGGCCTCCACCGAGGACACTGTCAGCATGAAGGGGATCAAGGCCACCGGAGATCTTCTCATCAGCGGCGGCACCTTCTCCATTGATTCCGCCGACGATAGCCTCCACTCCAATGCCAATGTCACCGTCTCGGGCGGAGACTTCGAAATCTCCACCGGAGACGACGGCGTCCATGCCGACGCCAATGTGACCATTTCGGCAGGCACTCTCCTCATTACCGAAAGCTATGAAGGCATTGAGGGCCAGAGCATCGACATCACCGGAGGAGATATCGACCTGACCTCCAGCGACGACGGCCTTAACGCCGCCGGCGGCAACGATGAAAGCGGTTTTGCTTCCTTCGGCGAGGGCGGGCACCACGGCGCCGATGCCTTTGCCACCGACGAAAACGCCTATATCCACATTGCGGGAGGCACTCTCCGCATCGATGCTTCCGGCGACGGCATCGACTCCAACGGCAGCCTTACCGTTTCCGGCGGCGAAACCTATCTGTCCGGACCGGACAACGGCGGCAACGGCGCTTTGGACTATGCCTCTGACGCTGAAATCACCGGCGGCATCTTTGTGGCGGCCGGCGCTTCCCAGATGGCCCAGAACTTCAGCTCCACCTCCACCCAAGGGGTGATGATGGTCACCGTCAGCTCCCAGCAGGCGGGCAGCACCATCACCCTCACCGATCAAAACGGCCAGGAGCTTATTTCCTGGACCGCCGACAAAGCTTTTGACTCTGTCATCCTCAGCTGCCCGGAGATTCTGGAAGGGGAAACCTACACCCTGTCAGTGGGCGGCACCGAAACCCAGATTACCATGGACTCCCTGGTCTATGGCTCCGGCGGCATGGGCGGCATGGGCGGCATGGGTGGCATGGGCGGCATGGGTGGCATGGGCGGTATGGGCGCTCCGCCTGATGGGATGGGCGGCGGCCCTGGTGGAGGCGGCGCCGCTTCCACCGGCACTCCCTAACCAATTGTATTTTGCCTCCCTGTCCCTCTGGAAATTTTATTGATCTTTGGGTAAAATAAGAGGGAAGAAGGGAGTTGATTCCATGAACCTGCTTCTCAGCGATCTAGCCTTAGCAAAAAATTTGCCGGAACGGCCTGAAAACCGCTATGTAGATTTATCCGGCCTTTCCATCGCAAACTGCATTGGCTGCTTTGGATGCTGGACCAAAACCCCGGGCAGATGTGTCATCCGAGATGACGCCACGGCCATCTATCCCCTTATTGCCCAAAGCCGCCGGATTATCTATGTCAGCCGGATCCGCTACGGTTCTTATGATATTCCGATGAAAACCATGCTGGAACGAGCCATACCCATCCAGCAAGCATTTATCCGACTCTATCACGGGGAGACCCATCATGTCCAGCGGCAGGTGGCTCAGAAAGATGCAGTTATCATTATCTATGGAAAAACTTCCAAAGAAGAACGGGATATCTTCCGTCATCTGGTGGCACGAAACGCCAACAATATGCTGTTTAAAAGCTGGCGTATCCTTTTTGTTCCTCAGGAGCAACTGGAGGAAACGATCCGAAAGGAGGTGGACAAATGGGAACGATGATGATAGTCAATGGAAGTCCCCGGGCGCCACGTTCCAATTCCAAACGGTACGGAGAGATATTTGCCCACTTTTGGGGGGAGGATGTGGATGAATACAGCGTTACTACCCGCAAACACCAGGAAGCATGCCGGGAAATAGAAAATCACGATCATCTGCTCCTGGTTTTTCCCCTCTATGTCGACAGCCTTCCTGTCACCCTGATGGAGCTGATGAAGGAGATGGAAAACTACCCCTTTCAGAAAAGGCCCGCCATCCATGTCCTGATTAACTGCGGCTTCCTCGAGCCGGAACAAAACCTGGTGGCATTGGATATAGTCCGGCTGTTCTGTAAGGAGCAGGGCTTTCCCTTTGGCATGGCCCTTTGTATTGGTTCCGGAGAGGCAATTCTCTCCACCCCCTTTTCCTTTTTTGTCAAGCGGAAGATTAGACGGCTGGCAAGGGGAATCCATCTGGGAAAGTCAGAGGTGCTCAAGGTAACCATGCCTATCTCAAAAAAAATGTTTCTCAGCGCCTCCACCTCCTACTGGCTTCGGCGGGGAGAGAAAAATGGTATCGATCTCAATCAAATGTCCACTATGGAAATCGAGTCCAACACAACTTTGGAATAATCTTCCAGACTACTGTCGCGGATCAGATGTATATTGAAAGCAAATCTTCCGTGAAAGAATCTGGTAGAAAGGAAAGAAAGATATTGTCAAAGCTTCGCTATTCCCTATGGAGGGATAGCATGTACTTGACAGAATAGCCGGCGGCGAATCTGTGTTCTCCACATGGACATTTATAAATAGATCCTTAAACGTACTACAATGGGTCAATTCTTCCCCCATCTCAAGAAAAGATAAAATTTTACCAGGAGCCAAAATATTGGCTCCTGGTTTTTTCTGCATCAAAAATCCCCGCCAAGTGGTATTTCGGCGGGGATTCTTTTATTTCTCTGGCCGCTATCATTTTCCTTTGGGCAAGGTTCTGATTCCGTCAATGAGAAAAAAGAGATGGAGAAGGAGCAGCCCGCCAAAAATGGCAAGCTGGGAGATCGGGGTCATGGCACAGGCGACACCGCTGCCCTGGCGGATCAGGTTATAGACGCAAATGCCCCCGTAGCCGCAACCCATGAGAATATATGCTCCAGAAACAAGGCGCCGTCTTCCCCCCGCTACATGGATTAAACTCACCAGTATCACCGCCACACTAATTCCCAAGCCGCAGAAAAATAACAAAGTGGACAATATCAGCTGCATTTTCTCCTCCTATACCGGACAGAACCCGCTGCCCATGCTCATCCAAATCCCAACTCCCAACAAAATCGCCGCTGCGGCCACCGCCACCCAGCGGAGGATCTGCCATTTTTTCTCCTTTGACATTCTTTTGTCTCCTCTCCCCCGGCTGGACCGCCGGGCCCTCTTTTCTTTACAGTATACCTGATCGGCGCCCCTTTGTCATTGTAAAATGGTGACAACATCCCAAAATATCCACTGTCAGAGCCTCTGGTCCTCCTCGCTGTCCTCCGCCGCCCCTGCGGTGAGCATGGCGCAGAGCAAAAAACCGCCCCAAAAGGTCAAAGATAAAATAACTGCCGAACCGATCCACAAAATTGCCATCATCCATTCCCTCCGCTCCGCCTTTTCCCGGGAAAAGGCTTATGGTAATGTTTCCTTTGCCCTTTTGATACCATCATAGAAAAAAAGCGCATTTTTGTGCAGGGATGCACCGCTTTTTTATCCTTTCCCGACAATGGCAAAGGCCCGCGAAAAAGAGATGGCCCCTAAAACATCCCTCTTTTGTATTGTCATCTTCCTGAGCAAAAATTTACAGAATTATTGTATAAAATGGCAATTGACACCAACCTGAATGAGGCACATAATATACATGGATAGAAATCCAATGTTAAAAACTTTTATACAGACTGTACAACTAACATGGAGACGAGAGAGGGTGTGTTTGAATGAAAAAGACGATTATTACTATCAGCCGTCAGCATGGCAGCGGCGGCCGGGAAATCGGCCGGAAGCTTGCCCAAACGCTGGACATTCCTTTCTATGACAAAGAAGTCATCACCCTGTCCGCTAAAAAAAGCGGCTATGCCCCTGAGCTTTTTGAAAAGGCGGACCAGAAAGCTACCAGCAGCCTTCTATACGCCCTGTCGATGTTCGGCACCACCGCCACCTCCTATAACCCCACTGGCTACGACGGTCTCCCCCTGGCGGATAAGCTCTTTATCGTACAGTCGGATACCATCCGTTCTATTGCGGCGGAGGGCTCCTGCGTCATTGTAGGGCGGTGCGCTGACTATGTCCTCCAGGATGATCCCAGCTGCATCAACATCTTTCTCACCTCCAGCTGGCAAAACCGTCTGCGCAGGGCTACCAGGGAGTATGAGCTGGTTCCCGCCCAGGCCGAAGACATCCTTCGCAAGACGGACAAAAAACGGGCCGCCTATTATAACTTCTACACCGGGCTCAAATGGGGCGACGTGAATAATTACCATCTGTGCCTGAACACAGACGATATCGGCATTGAAAACGCAGTCAAATACATCGCCGAATATGTGAAAATTAGGAATGGCGAATAATTTTATCCCCCTTTGAAAAGAGCAGCCGCTGCATGCGGCTGCTCTTTCTTTTTTATTCTTCTGTTTCCTTTTCCACAATGGCGATATGCAGTTCCTGGATGTCCTTTTCGTCCACCTCGGCCGGACACATGGTCATCAGCTCGCTGGCGTTTTGCACCTTGGGGAAGGCGATTACATCCCGGATGGAGTCCTTGCCCAGCATGAGCATCACCAGACGATCCAGGCCAAAGGCCATGCCGCCATGGGGCGGTGCGCCGTACTGGAAGGCGTCGATGAGATAGCCGAACCGCTCGTGGGCCGACTCGGGGGTAAAGCCCAGGGCCTCGAACATCTTCTCCTGCAGCTCCGGGTCGTTGATTCGGATGGAGCCTCCGCCCACCTCACAGCCGTTGAGGACCATGTCATAGGCCAAGGCATGGACCGCCGCCGGGTCAGTTTTCAGCTTATCCACATCGGAAAGCCGGGGACAGGTAAAGGGATGATGCTTGGCCACATAACGGTCTTCCTCTTCGGAATACTCAAACTGCGGGAAGTCGGTGACCCAGAGCAGGTCAAACTTGCTCTCGTCGATGAGGGAGAGGCGTTTTGCCAGCTCACACCGCAGGGCGCCCAGGCTGTCATAGACCACCTGTTTGTTTGCGTCCGCCACAATGAGGATCACATCCCCGGTTTTGGCGCCAACCCGCTGGCGCAGGGCGTTCTTCTCCTCCTCGCTGAGGAACTTCTCAAAGCTGGAGGTTTCTTTTTCGGGCGTCAGCCGGGTGTAGGCCAGGCCCTTGGCCCGGTAGGTCTTGACAAATTCCGTCAGCTTATCGATCTCTTTCCGGGAAAGGCGCTCTGCCCCGTCCGGCACTAAAATAGCTTTGACCGCGCCGCCTCCGGCAAGGGCGCCGGCAAAGACCTTGAACTCGCAGTTTTCCAGTACATCCCCCAGGTCAATAAGCTCCAATCCAAAGCGGGTGTCCGGCTTGTCGGAACCATACCGCTCCATAGCCTCCTCATAGGGAATGCGGCGGAAGGGGGTCTCAATCTCGATCCCCAGTGCCTCTTTGAAGACCCGTTTCATAAAGCCCTCATTGACCGCCATGACGTCATCCTGGTCCACAAAGGACATCTCCAGGTCAATCTGGGTGAACTCCGGCTGCCGGTCCGCCCGCAGGTCCTCGTCCCTAAAGCAGCGGGCGATCTGCATATACCGGTCAAAGCCGGAGAGCATGAGCAGCTGCTTATACTGCTGGGGAGACTGGGGCAGGGCGTAGAATTTGCCCGGATGAACCCGGGAGGGCACCAGATAGTCCCGCGCCCCTTCCGGGGTGGATTTGATGAGCATGGGGGTTTCAATTTCTAAAAAGCCGTTTTCGTCATAGTAATCCCGGGCAATCTTGACAATGCGGTGGCGCATCATCATGGCCTGCTGCATCTGAGCCCGCCGCAGATCCAGATAACGGTAGCGCAGACGGAGCTCCTCCTTGACGTTGGTCTCATCGGTGATCTCAAAGGGCGGGGTTTTGGCCTCATTGAGGATGCGCAGGTCGGTGACAAAGACCTCAATGGTTCCGGTCTTGATCTCGGTATTCACCGACTCCCTCTTGCGCACCGTGCCCTTGGCCATGAGGACGAATTCCGCCCGCACCTTGGCCGCCTTGGCCATGATAGCCCGGTCGGTGGCATCGTCAAAAGCCAGCTGGATGATGCCAGTCCGATCCCGCAGGTCGATGAAAATCAGATTGCCCAGGTCTCTTGTCTTCTGGGTAAAGCCGCACACCACCACTTCTTTTCCGATGTCAGCTTCGGAAACCTGGGTGCAGTAATGGGTCCTTTTCAGGCCCTCCATGGTATCGTTCATGTCCACTATCTCCTTTATCTGTCAGTTACAGTAGATTTTGCAATGGCAGGTCCCCAAAGCTCTCGGCGATCTGCTGGATGGTCTCATCCTTATCCGCTTCATAGATGGCGGTGAGAAGGCCATCCTCCCCGAAGCTGACGTCAATCTGCTGGGAGGTAGCCATGTTTTTAAGCTTTGCCACCCCGGTTTCCAGCTCGTTATCCCCGATAACCAGGGTGTAGCGGGCGCCGATCTTGTCGGCATATTTCATCTGGGCCTTAAGGCTGCGGTTCATGGAGTCGCACTGGGCAAAGAAGCCCTCCTCCCGCAGACGCATGGCCAGCTCGCAGGCTTTCACCGAAGCCGCCTCTCCCATAGAGGCGATATAGATGTCGCATTTGGGCTCCTCGGGGAAGGAACATCCGGTTTTATCCATCAGCAATAATAGCCGCTCCAATCCCATAGCAAAGCCCAGAGCCGGGGTTTCCTTCCCTCCCAGCATGCCGATAAGGCCGTCATACCGGCCGCCGCCGCAGACGGTTCCCTGGGCGCCGATGTTCTCCGAGACAAACTCGAATACCGTGCGGGTATAATAATCCAGGCCCCGGACAATGGTGGGATTGACCACAAAATCAATGCCCATGGCGGTAAGCCGGGTCTTGACCCCCTCAAAGTGGTCCCGGCAGTCGTCACAGAGGAAGTCGATGATTTTCGGCGCGTTCTTGGCGATTTCCTTGCACTCCGGGCTCTTGCAGTCGAGAATCCGCATGGGATTTTTCTCCAATCGGCCCAGACAGGTTTCACAGAGCTTGTCTTTATATCCGTTAAAATATTCCACCAGCTTTTGATGATAGGTTGCCCGGCACTGGGGGCATCCGATGGAGTTGAGCTCCAGGCGCAGGCCTTCTACCCCCAGCACCTTAAAGATCTCGTTTGCCAGAGCGATGACCTGGGCGTCTGCGGAGGGAGCCGCTGCCCCCAGCATTTCCACCCCAAATTGGTGAAATTCCCGCAGCCTGCCAGCCTGGGGCTTCTCATAGCGGAAGCAGGAGACTACATAGCTTGCCATCACCGGCAGGGCGTCTCCCAGAAGGCCGTTCTGGATGGCCGCCCGGACCACACCTGCCGTGCCCTCTGGCCGCAGGGTAATGGAGCGGTTGCCCTTGTCCTGGAAGGTATACATTTCCTTTTGCACCACGTCGGTGGTATCCCCTACCGACCGGGTAAAGAGCTCGGTGTGCTCAAATACCGGGGTGCGGATTTCCTTGAATCCGAAGAGGGCCGCTGTCTCCATGGCCGTCTTCTCCAGATACTTCCACCGGCCGCTCTGGCTGGGGAGTACATCCTGGGTGCCCCGGGGGGCGTTTGTCAAAAGTGCCAATTGTCATCTCTCCTATTCTTTTATCCCCACCACCTACCGGTGGGGGGCATCGCGTTGTGGCATCATTCGAGACAAAAGCGCGGGCGACGCGGCAGTGTCACCAACAAAACCATGGGCGCGGTCTGCTCTCCGCAGGAGGGGCGAGCCTCCGCAGCCAAAACGCGCTGTGGTGTCAATCGCAACGTAGTTGCGGGCATCGCGACAGTGTCACCAACAAAACCATAGGCGCGATCTGCTCTCCGCAAGAGCGCATGTACCGTGGAGTGTTTCGAATAAAAACCGGGACGCGTCCTGCTGCCCGCTAGGGCCCACCTACCGGTGGGGGCATCGCGTTGTGGCATCGTTCGAGGCAAAAGCGCGGGCATTGCGACAGTGTCACCAACAAAACCATAGGCGCGATCTGCTCGCCGCAGGAGCGCATGTGTCGCGGCAGTGTCGCGAAGAAAATCGGGGCGCGTCATGCTGCCCGCTAGGGCCTGCCTGCCGGTGGGGGCATCGCGTTGTGGCATCGTTCGAGGCAAAAGCTCGGGCATCACGACAGTGTCACCAACAAAACCATGGGCGCGGTCTGCTCTCCGCAGGAGCGGCGAGCCTCCGCAGCCAAAACGCGCTGTGGTGTCAATCGCAACGTAGTTGCGGGCGACGCGGCAGTGTTGCGAACAAAACTCAGAGCGCGACTTCCACGCCCTGGCAGGAGCCCGCCTACCGGCGGTGGCACCGCGTTATGGCATCGTTCGAGACAAAAACGGGGGCATCGCGACAGTGTCATCAACAAAACCATAGGCGCGGTCTGCTCTCCGCAGGAGCGGCGAGCCGCCGCAGCCAAAACGCGCTGTGGTGTCAATCGCAACGTAGTTGCGGGCGACGCGGCAGTGTTGCGAACAAAACTCAGAGCGCGACTTCCACGCCCTGGCAGGGGCCCACCTACCGGTGGGGGGCATCGCGTTGTGGCATCGTTCGAGGCAAAAGCTCGGGCATCACGACAGTGTCACCAACAAAACCATAGGCGCGATCTGCTCTCCGCGGGAGCGCGTGTGCCGCGGCAGTGGCGCGAATAAAAACCGGGACGCGTCCTGCTGCCCGCTAGGGCCCACCTACCGGTGGAGGATATCACGCTGTGGCATCGTTCGAGGCAAAAGCGCGGGCATCGCGACAGTGTCACCAACAAAACCATAGGCGCGATCTGCTCGCCGCAGGAGCGCGTGTATCGCGGCAGTGTCGCGAAGAAAATCGGGGCGCAGCTTGCTCTCCGCAAGGAGCTGTCTATAAAAAAATACTCCTCCTCCCGCCAAATGTCAACGACATCGGTCAGGGACGAGGAGTTTTTCCACGTGTTGCCACCCTGCTTGGGCAAAACACAGTTTTGCCCCGCTCATTTCCCTTAACGCGGGATACGTGCCGCCCTACGCTTTCCGGTATGACCGGAAGTTCAGGCGGCCTGCTGAGCGGGTGTCTGTTCACCAGGATGCGTCATGGCCCGAACCGGCTCTCAGCCCATGGCCGGTTCTCTCTTCTGCTGCCCGCAAACGGCTACTTTTCCCGCTTTGGCGCATTTATTTGTTGGTTATATCAAGGCCGCTTTGCGATGTAAGCGGCGGGAATCAGCAGCGCTATTTCACGCCGCTGGGATTGACAATATTTCTCCAGTCTAAATCGCCCCGCTCCAGGCTGTGGATCAACGCCTCCGCCGTAGCAATATTGGTTGCCACGGGGATGTTATGCACATCACAAAGGCGGAGCATATCTGCTTCTTTGGGCTCATGGGCCTTGGGGGTTAAAGGATCCCGGAAGAATAACAGGAGGTCAATCTCATTACAGGCAATCCGTGCGGAAATCTGCTGATCTCCACCCTGGGATCCGCTGAGAAAACGGAAGACCTGAAGCCCTGTTGCCTCAGAAACCAGTTTTCCCGTCGTGCCGGTTGCGCAGATGCTGTGCCGGCTCAGAACGCCGCAATAAGCGATGCAGAATTGTACCATAAGTTCCTTTTTTGTGTCGTGTGCGATGATTGCTATATTCAAACTGATTCCCTCCCCTTAAGTTGGTATTTTCAAAACTGTGTTGTTATGCTGTCTCATGTTTCTTACTCGTCCCTAACGGACAATCAGCGGCACATCTTCTCCCATCAGCCGTCCTGCAATGGCGTTAAAAATTCTTTGGGAGCGGCTTTCTTCCGCAATGGGCTGCCCTTTGGCGGTGCGAACCGCCAGCTCCGGATCCTCCGGGATCACGCCGAGCAACTGAACTCCCACCAAATCAATAACCTCGTCTAAATCAGAAAACAGCTTTTGCTTCAAGAATTTTGCTCCCACCCGGTTGATAATCAACCTTTGGCTGACAAGGTTCTCCCTATCCAGGAGATCCGACATAGCCCTTCCATCCCGTACTGCCACAGGATCGGGCGTTACAACCACCAGCCCGCAGCTGCAGATGTCAGCGCCCACTGTAAAGCCACAGCTAAGTCCAGCTGGAGCGTCGATCAAGATGATGTCGTAATAATGGGTCAGTCCCTTACACAGAATGGTCAACGGCTTTTTCTTCAGCTCACAGGACGGATCCCGCGGCGCACCCAGAAGAGAAAGCCCCCGTTGATATGGGCACTCCAAAATCGCCTTGATAGGCTCGCAGCGCCCTTCCAATACGTCGGCTAGGTCAAAAACCGACTTGTCCTCCACGCCGAACATGATGTCCAGCCCGCCCAAGCCTGCGTCCATTTCAATGAGAAGCACCTTCTTGCCTCTTTTCGCTAATGCCGCACCGGTCAAAAGCGATACTGTGGATTTACCTACGCCTCCTTTTCCCGACGTCACCAGAATGATCTCAGCCAAAGAGCCACGTCCTCCTTTATCATCATATCATACCTGTACTGTAAAAATCAAATAAAATCTAGGGTAGTTGTCCCCTTTTGTTCATGTAATTTTGTCTAAATTTTTCGAACATTTTTTGACACAACGCCAATCATTTCCAATTTTCAACCCTTCAGGGGAATTTTTGGATATTTTATCCTATATTTTTCTTTACTGTCCGGAAGTTTCCCCCGTGGGCTGGGAAGAAGACGCCGCTGAGGAAGACTCCGCCTGGCTGGCGCTGGAGGAATCGGAGCTTTCCTCCGTTTCCGCCGTTTCACTGGAGCCAAAGAAATACTGGTCAAGTACCTTTTTGGCCACAGGGGCGCCGGTATAACCGTGCCATCCTTTTTCGATGACCACCACGATGGCGATTTGTGGGTCCTCCGCCGGGGCAAAGCAGCTATAGGTGGAGTTGGGGAACTGCTTGGTTTCCGGGGTACCGGTCTTGGCTGCCACAGTATAGGGATAATCGTCGAAGGTGTGGACAGAAGTCCCCTCTGGGCCTGCCGCCATAATCATACCCTCAATGACAGTCTCAAACACCTCCGGGGTGGAAACAGTCTCTACCACTTCGCTTTCAAAGGTCTCAATGACCTCATCTTGGTTATAGCTCCTAATTTCCTTGACCACCCGCAGGTTCTTTCTCTCCCCCCGGTTGGCGATGGTGCAGACATAGTTCGCCAGCTGGATGGGGGAGAACTTGTTATCCGACTGGCCAATGGAGGCCTGGATTACGTCGCCGGGGTACCATTCCCCACCCATAGACTCCCGGTATTCCGGGCTGGCCACAACGCCCTGTGCCTCGCCGATCTCAACACCGGTGGGCACTCCCAGGCCCATGGCCCGGGCATATTCCGCAATGGTTTCAATGCCGGTGCGGCGGCCCACATCATAGAAAAAGATGTTGCAGGAACGCATGAGGGCCCGCAGCACATTAATATCCCCGTGAACGCTCAGACAACCAGGTGTATAGCTAGGGGCGTAGTACATATAGGTACCCCCACAGTTGACGGTGGAATCCGCGGTAATGATCCCTTCGGACAGCGCCGCCGTGGCCACGCAGGGCTTGAAGATGGAGCCGGGCGTATAGGTGCCCTGGAACGCCCGGTTAAACAGAGGGTTAAGAGGATCGTTGGCTAAGGTATCGTAGTTTTCCTGATAGGTGGCCAGATCGTAGGAGGGGTAGTTCACCGCCGCCAGGATCTCTCCGGTTTTGGTGTCCACCGCCACCACCACGCCGGCGTCGGCCTCCTTGCCCTCCCCGGAGGGAGCCGTCTCATTGAGATATTTGATCTCCTCCTCCAGGGCCTGATATGCCACCCGCTGCAGGTCGCTGTCAATGGTGAGCACCACCGTATTGCCTGCCTCAGGCGCTTTGGTCACCTCCACATTGGTGACAATGCCCTGGTTGGTCAGGGTGATATCGCGGGTTCCGTTTTCTCCCCGCAGATAGCTTTCAAAGTATTGTTCAATCCCGCTTTTGCCCACCGTGTCGTTGAGCAGGTAGCCCTGCTCCTTGAGTTCGGCGTATTCCTCCGCGTAGATGGGGCCGATCTGTCCCACAATGTGGGGCGCCACCGTACCGTTGACATACTCCCGGATGGGGGTTTCGTAGATATCAGCGCCGGGCAGATCCAGGTTGTTTTCCTTCACCTTGGAGACCGTCTCCATCGATACGTCGCTGGCAAAGGTATAGGGGTTCTCGATAGAATACCCCTTTTCCACCATCTCATACCGGACCCCGGCAATGATCCGTGTTTCCTCCGGCGTCAGGCCCTCAATGTCATATTCTTCCTCCATGGCGTCCATGACATTCTCTAGGGTGGCCCAGTTTTGCAGCCCCAGGTTTTCCTTGAGCTCGGCTACATCATCCTCCCGGCCCTCAATAAATTCAAAAGGCTCCTCCATGGTGATGGGCAGGTTATCAATCCACTCCTCGTTGTTTTCCCGGAGGATCTCCACCAGCCGGAGGATGACCTGGTTTTCCATATCCTTGGTCATATACACCTTGTCCAGGATGATGTCATAGCCCACCCGGTTTTCAGCGAGAGGCTCCCCATTGCGGTCCACAATTTCGCCCCGAGCCGCCACAATGGTCTGGGTTTTCACATCCCCGGCCTCGGCCAAGGCCAGATACTCCTCCCCTTGGACAATCTGCATCTGCATCAGCCGCACGCCGAAAAGGGCAAATACGACAAGGACCAGTCCCGCCAAAATTGCGGTCCGCAGCCCAACCTTTGAAATTTTCATGGCAAAACCTCCATTTCGCTGTCAGCTGCCACAGGGCAGGGGCATCCTGCTTCCTACTTATTCCAGTGTCAAAAGCCCTTCAAACCGGGCGCTCAATTTTTTAATGAGGAGATAAAACAGCGGGGTGACCGCCAAGGAATACAGGATCACCGGGAAAATGTTGGTCAGCAGCACCCGGGAAATCCCGTCGTAATCCCATAGGGCCAGATTGAAGAAAAAGTCAAACATGCCCCGGAGCAGCAACGTCCCCCCTGAGAGAATCATGCAGGTGAGGAGGGTTGGGCGCATGAGCACATGGACCAGCAGCCCGGCGGCAAAGCAGCAGAGCATGAGCACCAATCCGTTGGAGCCGAACAGCTGCCCTGATCCCAGGTCACAGAAAAGGCCGGCCACCGCCCCAAAAATAGCGCCTGCAAATTCCCCTTCAAACATGGCGATGCACACAGCCAAGGGGACCAGCAATAAGGGCTTCACCCCGAAAATGACAAAAAGGGAGGTGGTGGTCTGTAGCACATATGCAATTATAATAAGTAAAACATAGGAACTCCATTTTAAGATATGGTAAAGTTTTTTCCTCTGCTGCATTTTTCTCCCTCCTTTTCTCACGCCCACGGTTTCCTTTGTAACACTGTCCGCCATGCCCGCAATTACGTTGCGATTGACACCACAGCGCGTTTTGGCTGCGGCGATTCGCCGTCCGCGACACACGCGCTCCTGCGGAGAGCAGATCACGCCCATGGTTTTGTTGGTGACACTGTCGCGATACCCGCGGCCCAGCCTCGATGGAAACATCAGCGCGATATCCCCACCGGGAGGCGGGCCCTAGCGGGCAGCATGACGCGCCCCGGTTTTTATTCGCGACACTGCCGCGTCGCCCGCAATTACGTTGCGATTGACACCACAGCGCGTTTTGGCTGCGGCGGCTCGCCGCTCCTGCGGAGAGCAAGCTGCGCCCGCAGTTTCCTTTGTAACATTGTCCGCCATGCCCGCGGCCCAGCCTCGATGGAAACATCAGCGCGATATCCTCCACCGGCAGGTGGGACAAGACAAGGCTTTCAGATCTCCCATCCAAAAGCCTTCTCATTCTTTCTATTCTTCTCTATACTTAGGCCGCCGGTGTCGTAGTCTCCGGTGGCGTGGTTGTCTCTGAGGAAGCGGTGGTTTCCGGCGCCGTAGTCCCGGACGCGGCTTCAGCATCGCTGGAGCCTTCCGCCTGCTCCTCATCGGACAAGCTGGACTTCTGTCCCAGGAAGGAGGTGATCACCACCACATCCTTCACATTCAGAATGTCCTCCGCCGGCTGGATGGTGGCCACCAGGGAAACAGAATGGTCATCCGGCCGGATATCGGTCACCGTTCCGATGACAAGTCCCTGGGGATAGGTGCCGCCGGAGCCGGAGGTGGTAATCAGGTCTCCCACTGCCACACTGCTTTCCCGGTCGATATAGATCATCCGGCAAAGGCCCTGGTCCGCAAGTCCGGCATATCCAGTGACAATGCCGGTATCCTGGGTCTGGGAGTCGTAGGCGCCCACATTGGTGGAAACGTCCAGGATGGTCATGACCTTGGAAGAGGTCAGGCCCACCTCATAGACCCGTCCTACCAGCCCTGCCGAGGTAATGACCGGATCCTCAAAGGACACGCCGTGGAGGCTTCCCTTGTCAATGGTAAAGGAGCCAAACCGTTCATTGGGATCCCGGCCGATGACGGTAGCCGTCTCAAATTGATAGTCAGGGTTGAGTTCTTTGATCTCTAAAAACTGCTTGTACTGCTCGTTTTCCGCCTTGATCTTCTCATAATCCACCAACTTCTGGTTGAGCTCGTTAATCTGCGCCTGGAGCTCCTCATTTTCCTCCTTAATGGAGGAGGCGTTGACAAACTGGGAGAAAAACTCCGTGGCACCATGAGCAATGGAAGAGGAGATCTTTTGCAGCGGAGCGGTGATGGTACTCATCAGTTGGGAGGTAAATCCGGCCAGCCCCTCCTCAGAGGTGGCGCCCCGGATCATAAAGGCGACCAGGACGATGACCAGGGCGATTAACACCTTAAATCGCCAGCTTTTGATAAAGTCCTGCACCCTGTCACCTTCCTTTCCTGTAATGTGTGACAAATGCTGACATGCTCTGGAAGAATTCAAGCAGCCCCCACAGACACCCAAAAGGCCGTGGGGACTGCATCCGCAAGATCATATTTCTATCTGGAAGGATTAATACTTGCTGTCGTCTGCCAGCACTTCTTTATATTTATCCAGTCCCTCCAGCACAACGCCGGTTCCCTTGGCTACGCAGTCCAGAGGATCCTCAGCAATATGCACCGGCATACCGGTCTCCTTGGAGACCAGAATATCCAGCCCCTTGAGGAGGGCGCCGCCGCCGGTCAGGGTGATACCGTGGTCGATAATGTCCGCGGAAAGCTCCGGCGGAGTCTTCTCCAGGGTGGTGCGGATAGCATCCAGCACCGACGCCAGAGGATCTGCCAGGGCATCCCGGATCTCTGCCGGGGTGATCATAATGTTCTTGGGCAGGCCGTCAACCAGGTTGCGGCCCTTGATCTCCATAGGCGCTTCCCCTTCATACTCGTGGGCGGAGCCGATGTTGATCTTGATATCCTCAGCGGTTCTCTCACCGATGAGAAGATTATATGTCTTTTTCACGTAGTTGATGATGGAAAGGTCAAATTCATCGCCGCCCACCCGGACAGAACGGGCCGCTACAATGCCGCCCAGGGAGATAACCGCTACCTCGCTGGTGCCGCCGCCGATATCCACCACCATGTTGCCGGTGGCCTCTGCCACAGGCAGGCCGGCGCCGATGGCCGCAGCCATAGGCTCCTCGATGATGGCAACCTGTTTGGCCCCCGCTTTCAAGGTGGCCTCTTTCACCGCCCGGCGCTCTACTTCTGTAACGCCGGAGGGGATGCAGATGATGACTCTGGGACGGGCCAGAGCGGAATTGTTGCATACTTTTTTAATAAAAATCTGCAGCATGCTGGCGGTAATATCAAAGTCGGCGATAACGCCATCCTTCAGCGGCCGAACCGCTACAATGGAGCCAGGGGTTCTACCGATGACCTCTTTGGCCTCGTTGCCTACATATCTCACTGTGTCATTGCGGGTATCCACCGCCACAACCGACGGTTCCCGCATGATGATGCCCTTGCCCCGCATAAAAATCAACGTATTGGCGGTACCCAGATCCACACCGATGTCTTTGGAAAAAGAAAACATGCTCAAGTTGCCCCTTTCAGTTTCGGGAATGCGCCCCCAATGCCCGGACCTTCCCACAAATATTCCTCAATGATAAGTGTTCCCTATAAAAGCCCCTGCAAGCCGTCATTCTCAGTTTTTTCCGAAATGATGCCGCAGCGGCCAGTATGACAGATGATATCTCAAATATTATACCCTTAAATTCTAGAAACCACAATAAAATTTTTCTTAACAATCCCCTAAAAATGCCCAAAAAACAGATTTTGTCGGATGTGACAACACTGTTTTTCCTTTCCGAACATTTTCCAGCCAGGATGACCGGCTTTTTTCGAAAAATTTCACTTTTTTCTCCAAGCTGGCCGGACATCTTTCTTTTCTATCCATAACTTTGCCATGGTTTGGACATATTTATTCCTGCTCCAGGCTCCTAAGCTCCCGCCGCAGCCGGGCAATGGGCAGCCCCATCACATTGTAATAGTCCCCGATGATCCCCTTGACAAAGACCGCGCCGTAGCCCTGGATCCCGTAAGCTCCTGCTTTGTCAAAGGGCTCGCCCGTTTCCAGATACCACCGGATCTCCCCTTCCTCCATGGGGTAAAACTCCACCTGGGTATGGGCGACAAAGGAACGCTCCTTCTCCCCATAGCGGACGCACACCCCGGTGTAGACGCTGTGGAGCCGGCCGGAGAGGCGTTTCAGCATGGCGGCCGCCTCTTGGGCAGAGTGAGGCTTGCCCAGGATCATCCCGTCAATGGCAACCACCGTGTCCGCGGCCACAATCAGATCCTCCGGCCTTTGGGACGCGGCCATCCGGGCCTTGCGCTGGGCCAGCATCTCCACCGCTTCCGCCGGCGGCGTCCCCGGTGGGATGGTCTCATCCGCATCCACCGGCAGGGTGATAAAATCCCGCCCCAAAAGCCCCAGAAGTTCCTTCCTTCTGGGGGATTGGGAGGCCAAAACCAGCTGCATTGTGTTTCCTCCTTTTTGCGCCTAGCGTCTGCCACCTGCAGAGGATGACGCGCTCTTGATTTCGATTATGCTATTGCCTCACGCGCACGGACTCAATTTGCAACACCGCCGCGTAGCACGCGTTTTTGTTTTAATGAGAGCCACAGCGCGACGACCTCCACCGGCAGGTAGCGGCCCTAGCGGGCGGGAGGACGCGCACGGACTCAATTTGCAACACTGCCGCATAGCACGCGTTTTTGTTTTAATGGGAGCCACAGCGCGACGACCTCCATCGGCAGGTGGCCCCTCCCGGGGCGGGAGGACGCGCATTGAGTTTTATTTGCGACACTGCCGCGTTGCCCGCAACTATGTTGCGATTGACACATAAGCGCGACTTGGGAGCGGGCACTGTCCGCTTAGAGCCGCCGGATTGCTGCCTTATAGGCGAAGATGGACAGCACCAGGCAGATCACATGGGCCACGGTGATGTTGATGGTCAGCCCAAAGGCCAGGGAAAACACATGGAGATCCATGACAAAGGGCGCGCTGGGGGAGATGCCAAAGGATTGGGAAAAGCCCAGCCAGGAGAGAAAGGATACATTCTGACAGGCGCTGGCCACCAGGGAACCGATGACGATGCCGCCCACCACAAACAGAAGGAGCAGCAGATTTTTCTTCCATTTCATCTTGATTCGCCTCTTCCCCTATTTGCCGGTGGAGCCAAATCCACCGGTTCCCCGGCGGGTGGGAGTCAGCTCCTCCACCTCTTCGATATCCGGAGTCATCACCGGCATAATGATCAGCTGGGCGATTCTATCCCCAGGCTGGACAATAAAGGGGGTATCCAGTTGGTTGATGAGGCCCACGATAATCTCCCCCCGGTAATCGCTGTCAATGACGCCTACGCAGTTGGCGGGAGTCACCCCATGCTTGATGCCCAGGGAGCTTCTGGCAAAGATAAAACCGGCAAATCCAATGGGGATTTCGCAGGCGATGCCGGTGTGGATTTGGCAGATCTCATGGGAGCCAATCTCCACCGGTTCCTTCAGCAGGGCGTAAAGATCGATTCCCGCGCTGTGAAGGGTTGCTCGAAAGGGGATCTTTGCCCCTTCCTCCAATTTTTTAATCCGCAGTGACTGCATGCGTCTCCACTCCTTTTTACTGTACTTTTCTATAATAAAGGCCCCGGGTAGCGCCTTCTACCGGCCGCCCCTCCAGGAATCCTTCCACAATCTTATCCGCTTCCTCCCGGCTCTCCCGGGTAAAATAGAGGGTCAAGAAATCCACGGCCTCCATCTCCTCCTGCCGGTCCGCCATGGAGAGGGGCACCGCATTATAAAGCTCCATGGCCTCCCGTCCCTCCTCACAGGCGGCTGGAAAATGCCGGCCTGTCCGGTCGGTGAGGGTATGAAAGCCACGGCTGCATTTTTGACAGCCCATGGCGTTTTTCACCACACAGTTGCGGGTGAGCATCAGAGGCAGGTAGCCGTAAGCCAACAACCCCCGGCGGATCTTTCCGCCCAGCCGCCGGACACGGTCCAGACTCATTTCAAAGGAGAGGGTCACGTCGGCAAGGCCCAGTTTCTCGCACTCCTCTAAAGCCGGGGTGTTGACCAGGTTAAGGCCAAAGTCCCCCGAAACTTCCAGCCCCGCCTCCTGGGCCAGGATAACCCCGCCCAGATTGCCGCAGACAGCCCGGCGGCATCCCAGGGCCCTGAGCCTTTCCAGCTGTTCCTTTACTGCCTCTTCCCGGTCAAAAATGGCCCGGGGCAGCTGGGCCCAGAGCCTGTCCGGCGGCAGCTGGCCTGTCAGCTCCTCCCAGTGGGAGAGCAGCTCCCCGGCGGGAAGGATCACCGCCTCGAAAGGGTCCAGCCTCTGGAGCGGCACCTGGTCAAACCGGTCGAACCGGGCCCGCAAGCGGGGCGCTCCCCGGCGGCGGTAGGATGTTTCCACCTTGACCGGCACCGGCGCAAAGGGAGTAGGCTCCACCTGCCGGCGGTCTTGGGTCAATGCGTCCAGCGCTTCCCGGCGCAGGGCGTTTAACTGGGACACCGGCACCATGCTGATCCCGTCGGTATCCAGCGTAAGTTGCTCGAGATAAAAGGCGGTGCCCCCGGTCTTTTCCAAGGCCCGGCGGGCCATGGCCTCGTCGGTGGGACGGCGCTGGGCCAGCTGGGGAGGCTCCCCTGCGGCTGTCCGCCTCCTGCCTTGGGGATCGGTGACGGTCAGGGACACCGGTTCCCCCTGCCGGACGGTGAGCGCCATCTCCACCGGCACCCGCTGGGTGGGATGCTCATAGAGCCGGGCCAGCTCCCCCAGCACCCCGGCGGCGGAGAGGACGTCCTCCTTCTGCCGGGTGCCGAACATCTCCCGGCCCAGCTTGCCGTCAAAGTAGCCGCTGGTAAAGCCGCTGCGGGAAAAGACCGCCTGCAAATTTTGCAGGGCAGTGCCGTCCGCCTTCCCTTCATCCAGGATCTGCCGCAGGGCACTGACCGAAGCCGCCACATATTCCGGCCGCTTCATCCGCCCCTCGATTTTCAGGCTTTTGACCCCCAGCTCCCCCAATTTCTCCGCCTGCCCCACCAAGGACATGTCCTTGAGGGAAAGGGCGTATTCAGCGCCGTCCGGCGCCTTCATGGGCAGGCGGCAGGGCTGGGCGCAGAGCCCCCGGTTGCCACTGCGGCCGCCAATCATTGAGGACAGGTAGCACTGCCCCGACAGGCACATGCAAAGCGCTCCGTGGACAAAAGCCTCCACCTCGATCTGGGACTCCCGGGTGATGGCGGCAATCTCCTTCTGGGAAAGCTCCCGGGCCAGGACCACCCGGTCGTAGCCCAGCCGCCGCAGCATCCTTACCCCGCTTTTGTTGTGGATGCTCATCTGGGTCGAGCCGCTGATCCGAAGGCCTGGCGCGCACCGGCGCAGCAGAACATACACCCCCAGGTCGGCGGCGATGATCTGATCCACCCCGGCCCGGCAGGCCAGGGCAATGGTGGAAAGCAGGCCGGGCAGCTCATCATCAAATACGGCGGTGTTGATGGTCATGTAAATTTTAGCCCCGTATAGGTGTGCCTGCCGCACAGCCTCACACAGGGCCTCCTCGTCAAAATTATGGGCATTTCTCCGGGCGTTGAAGTCTCCCGCTCCCAGATAGACCGCGTCCGCGCCGGTATACAGGGCCGCCAGCAGGGAATCCATCCCCCCGGCCGGGGCCAAAATCTCTGGTTTTGCCAATTTATACCTCCGGGGACATCCTGCCCGCAGCCTTCAGCTGGCGCTTATAGGACGCCACTTCCTTTTGGAGCCGTTCCAGCTCCCGTTTGGTTTCGTCCACCTCGATGCGGGCCTTGGCCGCATCCTCCAGATAATCTTTCAGCTGCCGGCGCATATTGTCGGCGTTGGCGTTGGCTTTGTTGCAATCATCCAGGTAGGACAGGGAGCAGAGGATCAGGGCTGTCAGGATGGACATATTGGGATTGCTTTCCATCATAGCCTGGGCTTGGTTGTCGATCTGATAGGCCAGCTCCTTGACGTATTCTTCCTTTTCCGGGGTGGCGATGATGTAATCACTGCCACAGACATGGATTTTCACTCTGTTTGTATTTTCCATTTTCTCAGGGCCTCCATGGTATGTCATTCCCGCAGGACCGCGGGCGTTTTCCAATTTCTTTACCCCCATAGCATAGGGGGTTTGCTTTCATTATAGTATATTTTTTAGCCCGATGAAAGCCATTTTTCTCCCAGCTGTGGAGAAAATTGCTTTCTCTTCACCAGACTATGCAATTTCTTGCCGCAATCGACCAATTTCTTGACAATTTTACACAAAACAGAGAATAATATTCCTGAAAATTAATACAATTTTACTTGGAATGGTTGATTCATTCTGAAATTCGTATTATACTTAGTAATAACTCTGATTTTCTAGGAACTTGTGCCAAGAGACAACGAACAGGCATGGAGTTAACCGGCCCCCGAATCTTGCCGGGAGGGCCGGCGCATCACCGCAGGGCAGCGCGCCCAGCGGGTACCGCCAGCGGCAGCGGAACTGGAGGTTTTATTTTGAGTAAGCTTTTCACCAGTGATGAGATAAAAAACAAGTTGGTAACCATCCTCGACCGTCAATTCGGCGAAACGCCGGCCACCGCGTCGGACCGGATCTTTTACAAGGCCTGCGCCATGATCCTCCAGGACGTGCTCATTGAGAAGCGCAAGCAATTCGCCAGTGAAAAGACAAGCCACGGGGAAAAGCGGGTCTATTATCTCTGCATGGAGTTCCTCATGGGCCGCTCCCTGAAAAACAACATCTACAACCTGGAACTGGTAGACGAGTTCAAAGAGGCCCTGGCCTCCTTTAATGTAAAGCTGGAAAACCTATACGAATGCGAGCCTGACGCGGGCCTTGGCAACGGCGGCCTGGGCCGCCTGGCCGCCTGCTACCTGGACGGCATGGCCACCCAGGAATATCTGGGCACCGGCTACTCCATCCTCTATGAATACGGCATCTTCAAACAGCGGATCATCGACGGTTGGCAGACCGAGCTGCCTGATAACTGGCTCCCCGGCGGCGACATCTGGCTTTCCGAACGGCTGGACCGGGCGGTGGACATCCATTTCGGCGGCCAGATTCACGAATTCTGGGACAACAACTATCACCATATCGACCATGTCAACTACACCTCCGTCAAGGCGGTGCCCTATGACATGTATGTCTCCGGCTACCGGACCAAGGGCGTCAGCCGCCTCCGTCTGTGGAAGGCCGTCTCCCCCGGCATCGATATGGAAATGTTCAACAAAGGCGATTATGTCCAGGCTTTGGGGCAAAACTCCTATGCCGAGGCCATCAGCAAGGTCCTTTACCCCAACGACAACCACCTGGAGGGCAAGAACCTGCGGCTGCGCCAGCAGTATTTCCTGGTGGCGGCTTCCATCGGCGACATTGTCCACTCCCACCTGATGACCTACGGCACCCTGGAAAACCTCAGCGAGAAGGTAGCCATCCACATCAACGACACCCATCCGGTGCTGGCCATCCCCGAGTTGATGCGGATTTTGCTGGACGACTGCGGCTACAGCTGGGATAAGGCCTGGACCATTGTCACCCAGACCTTTGCCTATACCAACCACACCGTCATGAACGAGGCCCTGGAGCGTTGGAACGAGGATCTCTTCAAGCTCCTCCTGCCCCGGATCTATCAGATCGTGGTGGAGATCAACAACCGCTTCACCCGGGAACTGTTTGAGCGCTGGCACAAGGATGTGGATCAGATCAACCGCCTTTCCATCATCTTTAACCACGAGGTCCGCATGGCCAATCTGGCGGTCTGGGCCTGCCACAGCGTCAACGGTGTATCCAAACTTCACTCCGACATCCTCAAAGACTCCCTCTTCCACGAGTTCTATGAGATCGAGCCCAAGAAGTTTAAGAATGTTACCAACGGTATCGCCGCCCGCCGGTGGATGTATCAGTCCAACCCCGGGCTGACCCAGCTGGTTACCGACCTCATTGGCGACGGCTTTATCAAGCATATGTCCGAGCTGAAAAAGCTGGAGGCCTTTGCCGACGACAAGACGGTGCTCCAGGAGTTTGCCCGGATCAAACGGGAAAACAAGGCTTATTTCTCCGACTATATCAAGGAGCACACCGGAGTTGTCATCGACCCCGATTCCATCTTTGACGTGCAGGTCAAGCGGCTGCATGAATATAAGCGGCAGCACCTCAACGCCCTGCATATCCTCTCCCTCTACCAGAAGCTGAAAGCAAACCCCAGCACCCCCTTCACCCCCCGCACCTTTATCTTCGGGGCCAAGGCGGCGCCGGGCTACTATATGGCCAAACAGATTATCCGCTTCATCTGTGCCCTGGCCAAACACATTGACAACGACCCGGATGTCCGGGGCCGGATCAAGGTCGTCTATCTGGAAGATTACAATGTGACCCTCTCCGAAATCCTGGCCCCCGCCTCTGAGATCAGCGAGCAGATCTCCCTGGCCGGCACCGAGGCTTCCGGCACCGGCAACATGAAGCTGATGCTGGGCGGCGCCATCACCCTGGGCACCTATGACGGGGCCAATGTGGAAATCTATGACAGTGTGGGGGATGAAAACTTCATCCGCTTTGGCATGTCCACCCAGGAGGTGGCCCAGCTCAAGCCCCACTACAATCCCCGGGAAATTTATAACAAGAACCCAGAGATCAAAGGCCTGGTGGATGTCCTCTACCATGGCATTGATGGCAATGTCTTTAACGAAATCGCCACCTCCCTGGCCACCAGCGACCCCTATATGGTCCTGGCTGACTTTGAGTCCTACAAACAGGCCCACCAGAAGGCGGAGCAGCTTTACAGCGACACCTTAGGCTGGCAGCGGATGAGCCTCATCAACGTGGCCAACGCCGGCATGTTCTCCGCCGACCGGGCGGTAGACGATTACGCCCGGGACATTTGGCACCTGAAATAGCCCTTCCATCGCAACTGTACGGGATGCTTGCCCTCTGGGGCGGGCATCCCTTTACCCTGTTTTCCCCTGTTCTCCCCTGTTCTCTGGGATTTTGTAAGGAGGTCTTTTCTCCATGGAAGCATGTCTGTTTGACAGCACACTCTTAGAATATAAAGCGCCCTTCGGCGCTGTCAAAGCCGAGGAAGAGGTGGTGTTTCACCTGCACCTGGCCAAGTGCGCCACCCTATTAGCCCCCCGCCTTGTCATCTATAAAGCCGACCACTACGACGAGCCCCACTATGTCCCCATGGCCCTGGAACGGGTGAAGATGGATTACAACGTCTTTTCCTGCTCCTTTGTCCAGGAGACCCCCGCCCTTCTCTTCTACTGCTTTGAGGCGGTGACCGGGGACCAGGTGATCCCCATCCGGCGCAAGGGGGATTTTACCGCCAAGTTCAACCTGGCCGGCGGGGACCTGTGGCAGCTGACCGTCTACGACAAGGATTTCCGCACCCCGAAGGACCTGAGGGGCGCTATCATGTACCAGATCTTCCCCGACCGGTTCTATTTTAGCGGCGCTCCCAAGGAAAATGTCCCTGAGGACCGGGTGCTCCGCTATGACTGGGGCGGACAGCCTCAGTACCTGCCTGACAGCCAAGGCATTGTCCGCAACAACGACTACTTCGGCGGGGACCTCAAGGGCATCCAGGAAAAACTGCCCTATCTCCAGTCTTTGGGGGTGACCCTGCTCTACCTCAACCCCATCTTTGAGGCCCACTCCAACCACCGCTACAACACGGCGGATTATATGAAAATCGATCCCCTCCTGGGCACCGAGGAGGATCTGCGCCAGCTGTGCGCCGAGGCCAAAAAATACGGTATCTCCATCATCTTAGACGGGGTCTTTTCCCATGTGGGCAGCGACAGCCTCTACTTTAACAGGGAGGGACGCTATCCCACCCTGGGGGCCTATCAAAGCCAGGAGAGCCCTTACAGCAGCTGGTTCCACTTTATCCAGTTCCCCAAAAGCTACAAAAGCTGGTGGGGCTTTGACACCCTGCCAGAAGTAGATGAGGAAAACCCCTCCTACCGGGAGTTTATCTGCGGCAAGGAAGGCGTCCTCCGCCATTGGCTGGACTGCGGCATCAAGGGCTTCCGGCTGGATGTGGCCGATGAGCTGCCCGACAGCTTCCTGGATCTCATCCACGACACCCTCAAGGGCTATGATCCTGAGAAGTTCCTCCTGGGCGAGGTGTGGGAGGACGCCTCCAACAAGATTAGCTACGGGGTGCGCCGGCGCTATCTTCTAGGGGGCCAGCTGGACAGCGTCATGGATTATCCCTTGATGGAATCCATCCTCAGCTATCTGCGCCATAAGGATGGATATGGCTTTTCCAACACCATCCTGACCCTGCTGCAAAATTACCCACGGCCGGTTATCGACGTGCTGATGAACCCCCTCTCCACCCATGACACCGCCCGGGCTATCACCGTCCTGGCCGGGGATCCGGTGCGCCAGAACGACCGGAACTGGCAGGCTACCCACTATCTCAACCACGAACAGTACCAGCGGGGCATTGCCCTGCTCCGGCTGGCCTTTACCCTCATCATGTTCCTGCCCGGCATCCCCTGCATCTACTACGGGGATGAAATCGCCATGCAGGGCTACAAGGATCCCTTCAACCGGGGCTGCTTTGCCTGGAACTGCCTGGTGGAAAATGAGGAGCCGGCCGCCATGCTGGAGTTTGTCCGCACCCTGACCGGCATTCGGGAGCAGTGTAAGGAGATCATTCTGGGGGATTATGTGCCCTATATCGCCGACAATTTTGTCTTCTCCTTCCTCCGTCAGACCGAGGAGGAGGCTCTGCTCGTTATCGTCAACCCCAGCGACAACCCCATGCGGATTCCGCTGCCCCCCCGCTTTGCACATGCGCAGGTGCTGCTGGGCGGCGAGATCCAGGAAGGGGTCTGTGTGGTGCCTCCCCTTTCCCCCGCCCTCATCCGCGGCGGAGCGGCCAAAGGATGGTCCCACAAACAGGGGAAAAACCATAAATCCGGAGCCTTCGGCGGCTTTTCCCGCCGGGGCCATTCATAAGGGAGGCGTATCCCATGGGAAGAAGGGATCATCGTTTTCTCATCACCTACCGGCAGAACAGCTTTGGGGAGGAAATCCGCATCCTGGTGGACAGGGAAACCGGCGTCAACTACCTGATGCAGATTCTCTCCAACGGCGGCAGCGGTATCACTCCGCTGCTGGGCCGGGACGGAAAGCCCATCATTTCCCCCATTTCCGGTGAGGAAAACTAACCGAGACAGAAGAAGGAAGGGGCGCAAAATTGCGCCCCTTCCTTCTTGCTTTTTTACAGGAGGATATATCCCAGCGCCAACAGGAGCTTGAGATCCGCTCCCTCCCGGTGGAGGAAGTAGATCAGTCCCAGCAGCATTAAGCTGTCCTTTTCAAAGAGGTTGATGCCCTCCGGGCCCAAAAGCTGATCCAACAGCCCTCCTGTGCCCGATGGCTGCCCCTCCGGCGGCCGGCCCCGATTCTGGCCCGGCTGGCCCCCCAAGCCCAGGGAGCCCAGCAGTTTTCCCAGGTCAAAGGCAGGCCCCGGCGGTGGACGGCGGTTCCCCGGATGGGCGCCGCCTCTGGAGCCTCCGGAGCCGGCACTGTGGGGAGTGCGTTCTTCCCCACCTGCCCGAGGCCTTGGATCCCGGGAGGCAGCTTCCTCCCGGCAGCTGCCTGGATGGCTGGCGGGGTTTTGGGGGCGGCGCATCCGCTGTCCCCCTCCCGCCGGCATGGCGCCTGGAAAGGGAGAAAACCGGACGCCATTTGTATATCTATTGTAATTATTTTGCCTATTATTCCGATTTGTGCTATTCCTATTTGTATTATTTTGATGGTTATTTCTATTTGTATTGAAATTTCCTTCCCTGGTGGGAGGAGAGCCGGAAGTCCGGGTCTGTTCCTGGCTCTGGGGTCCTTCTCCGTTGGAGCGGGATGGTGCGTTTCCCTGTTGCCCGCTGGAGGACTGGGCGCGGTTGTGCATCTGGCGCATCTGCCGGATGGCATCCTGCTGCATCCGCTCCATCTGCGCAGGGGTAAAATTGTCTCTGACAGGGGTCATCCCAGCAGCCCTCCCAACACGCCGCTCTCCCGTAAAACGGGCAGCAGATCAATGAGCTTCATGATCTTGATTGCATGATCCACCCGGCCTGCCCGTTTTTCGGAGAGGTGGGGCTTGAGCGCCCTGAGGAGGGCGGCGTTTTTGTCATCTCCATTCTGGGCGGATAACACCTTCTGCAGCCCCAGGATCATATTCATGTCGATATCCCCCAGCCCGCCCAGACCGTCGGAAGCCGAAGGGTTGTGTTGCTGGGGGGAATCGGCGGTTTCGCCTTCTCCGCCGTCTGTCCCCAGGTCCAGCCCTAGGGCACCTGCCATCTCCTTGAGGTTTTTCATCCCCTCCTCGGAGTTTAGCATTTCGGTGATGTTTGCAATCAAGTCATCCATGGCTTATTTTTCCTCCGATAACTGTTTGAGCAGTTGCTTTGCCGCCGGTGTATCCAGCATCTGCTGGATCTTGCCTGGGTCCTTGACAATCTTCTGGAACCGGTTCATATCCACCTTACCGCCCTGCACCGCGTTTTGCACATTGCCCTGCTGCAGCTGGCTTTTGAGCTGGTCCGGGGAGACCCCCAGCTTTTTCGAAGCCATGGAGAGCAGCTGTTCTACCTTTTTCTCACTGAACTGGTTCTGGTCCATCCAATCACCCCTTTCAGGTTTTCCACGCCTTGGCATGGCTGTACTCTATGATATATGCGTTTCTTCTCCGATGTATCCCAAAATCTGGGCCGGCCCTGGAGGACAACCCCCACTTTGAAGGGAATCCTGGCAAAATGGGCAGATAAAAAACGGAACGTGAAGCTTCACATTCCGTTTTTTTATCCGTCCTGCCGGGCTGCCGGCCTTTGATTTAATAGTCAACGATCTCGAAAACTCCCAGGTTGTCGAGCTTTGCAGGATCAAAGCGTTCCGCCTGCTCCTCACTGCAGAATAGGCAGCCGTGATGGCGGAAGGTGGGATCGTCGCAGGTTTTAAAGATATTTCCCTTTATCATATGCCCTGTTTCCAGGTTTGTGACACCATAAATGGATTTTAAGAGGGAATTGGTGATAAAAAGCTCGCATCCCCAGTAAATTCCCTGCAAATCCTCTCCGGTAAACATTTTGCAGGGGATCTCGTCCGTGCTGTGCTCCCAGCCGTTGACGGTAAAGCGATAAACGCCTTGCCGGTTGACCTTGATACAGATTTCCTGCTCCCCTGCCACCTGGGCCTTAAAGATCAGAAAGCTGTCGTTGTCATCCCCCCGGCAGATGGGCTGTACCTCAAAGGACCACATCATGAGAAAAATGCCCTGCCCGTCCAGATAACACATCCGCGCCTGGGCAAAGGGCTTGAAATCCGCCCGTTCCAGGGGGTAGCGGAGCACCTTCATCACCGGCATGGAATCCATGGGCGGCAGTACCTTGACCTTGGAAATCGCTTGCTGCATATCATTCACATCCTTGTCTATTGTCATCTGGGCGCCAAGACACCCGGAAAAATCTCCTTTGGATGTATTATACCATAAAATTCTGCCTTTTCCTCCCCTTTTGGGAAAAGCCCGGAATAAAACCTTCCTTTCTTCATACAAAAACAGCGGAGGAAGGTTCCTCCGCTGTTTTTTAGCTATATTGGTTGAGAAAGATCTTTGACTTGAGTCCTCTGCGCTCCATTGCCCAGAACAGCAGCCATCCCAGGCCATAGCAGGCCACAATTTCTCCCACGGCCACATAGACAGCCTGGATGAGGAACACCCTGATGTCAAAATAGTTGACGGTGACAAAGGTAAGTTCCAACCCCACCACAATGGCGTTGAGCACCACCGGCGGCAGGGGCGCCAAGATGGGGAAGCCCTTGATTGTGGGCTTTTTCAACATGCGGGTGAGGCAGGCGGCAATCAGGGTTGCCAGGCTGCCAAAGAGGATATCCCACGGGCCTAGGATGTTGGTCCCCAGAAACAGGCCGAAGGTGTTCGAGAGGATGCATCCCACCGTAACACCCCAAATGCCATTGGGGGTAAACAGGGGCAGGAGGGTCAACGCCTCCGCCACGCGGATCTGCATCTGGCCGAAACTGATGGGGGCCAGAGCAACGCACAGGGTGGTGTAAAGGGCGGCGATGACCGCTCCTTCCACTACAGCACGGATCTTTTTTCTTTCCATATTCATTTGTCCTTTCGTAGTTTTCTTTAAGGTCAGGAGGTTGCGACTGACCGCGCGTAGAAAAATTTCGCGCAAGGGTTATCATACCCTATTTTTCGGCAAAGTGCAAGAAAAAGTTTGGCAATGAACTTCCTCCAAAAATCTGAAAAAAACTGTTGACACCCCATCAGCTTTATGTTAAACTAATATTCGCACTTATGATTCATGAGCTGGTGTAGCTCAGCTGGTAGAGCAGCTGATTTGTAATCAGCAGGTCGGGGGTTCGAATCCGTCCACCAGCTCCAAAATTCAATATGGGAGAGTTCCCGAGTGGCCAAAGGGAACAGACTGTAAATCTGTCGTCGATTGACTTCAGTGGTTCGAATCCACTCTCTCCCACCAGATTATGTGCCTGATTTTACTGTCAGGCACATTTTTCTTAGTATTCATGCTGGTTTGCGGGCTTTTTTCCGTTTTAAAAAAGGATTGGTGTCCCATTACTGTCATCCCCGTTTTTAGAGATATCTGCAAAGCTAAGCGGAGTTTTCACCTGATTTTTCAGGCTGGGAACTCCGCTTTTTTGCGTTTACCACTCTTTTTTCCCGTTGTCGGAAGTGTAAAAGTTTCCGACAGTTATATAGATAGATTAACGAAAGCCCCAAATGGGTCAATTTCAAGCCCTCAAAATACAAGGGGGTAGTGCGCCCTTTTTTAGAACCGCTCCGGCTGAATGGCCGGGGCGGTTTTCCGCTTTCCCCCCTCTCACACTCTCCCCCCTAATACTTTACCAGCTGGGAAAGAACAAGATAACTCTAAGCTCTAACTCAGCAAGAACCTCAAGTTTTCAACAACCAACAAGAAAGGATGAGTAAAACCATGAACATTGGCATCGACCATGGCTATTATGCAATCAAAACCCGGCATTTTTCTTTCCCAGCCGGTATTGCAGAGTATTCCCATGAACCTTACACCTTGCAAAACACACTGGAATTCGGCGGGAAGTTTTATGTCTGCGGGACCGGCAGACAGCCGATCCTGCGCAACAAAATGGAAAACGACAATTACTACCTGCTTACCCTTGCAGCCATCGCCAAGGAAATCAAACAGCGAGGTGGAAAAACAGAGTGTTCGGTGTGCATTGCCGCCGGGCTGCCTCTGGCCGGATTTGGCCGTGAGAAAAAGCCCTTCCGGGAATACCTTCTGCGTTCTTCCCAGCCGGTGTGCTTCAAGTTTGAAGGAATCGCCTACAAAATCACCATCGAGGATGTGAAACTGTTCCCACAAGGCTACTCCGCCATTGCTCTGCATCCGGAACTCATCCAGAATGAGCCTTCTGTTCTTCTCATGGACATCGGCGGCTGGACTGTTGATCTGATGCGGCTGGATAATGGTGTTCCCAATGCGGCTACCTGCCGAAGTCTGGAACTCGGTATGATCCGCTGCATTGATGAAACGAAAGAACAGGTCCGCCGGGATACCGGGCTGTCTGTGACCGATGCTCAGGTAGAACGTGTTCTTGCAGGAAAGCCCTGCAGCATGGATGAGGACGCCCGAAACATTATCCGGAAACAAGGGCGGCTTTACACAGAGCGCCTTCTTTCGGCCGCCATGGAATCGGGGTTTGACCTGAAAGCCATTCCAGTGGTGATGCTGGGCGGCGGCGCATCGGTAGTCAAGGGCAACGTGAGCGAACAGGACAGCCTGTGTCGGGTTTTTGCCCTGATAGACGACAAGGTAAACGCTGAAGGTTTTGAACGCATTTTGGGGCAGTTTTCGGGCGGTGTGGGCAAGGCATGAGCAGGCCCCTATTTATGTTCCGCCCCAACCTCCAGAATGAAGAACATCGCAGAGCATGGGAAATCCTGCAGACTGTGCCGGAAGGCCAGAAAAACGCCTTTCTGGTACAGGTGATTCTGGAAAATGCCCAGCGAGAAGAACTGGAAACGATCCTGCGCCGGGTGCTGCGGGAAGAGCTCAAAGCTGTGCCTTCCCAGCCCATACCGCAGCAGGAAGAAGCCATTCCGCAGGAGATGATGGGCTTCCTTGGTTCCCTGTTGGGAGAAGAATAACCTCCACATAGCCTTTATTGGTTGTGACGTTTGTCGAGCCTGCTTTGACTGAAAGGTTGTTGGTCTTGGTAATAGCTTTATCCGGCGGGTTGCAGTATGCTTGTGTTGCCCGAAAGGGAAAGAAAGAAAAAAGGAGCGATAGGCGTGGAAACAAAGGGCGTAACCTGCAAAATCCCGCTGGATCTGCATAACCAAATCAGCGAGGAAATCAGGGAAACGGAAAGCACGATGAGCAAATTCATCGAAATGATCATCCGGGAGCATTATGAGAAAGGGGCTAACAGAATTATGGAAAAAGGAAGAACATTAGCATTTCAGGTGAGCGAGGAATTGTTCCAGAGGGTAAAGGAATACCTTGAAAACTACGAGAAAGCCTATCATCGCCGCCTCACCCAAAAGGAATTCGTGATTGGGCTGATCGAACAGGCGCTGGAAGAAGCGGAAGAAGAATTCGAAGCCGCCAGAGCAGCCGAACATGAAGAACAGGCTGAAAGCGGCTGGGAAGCCGCAGAAACCGCAGAAAGCGATGAGGACGAGGAAGTACCCGATGACGAGGAATCAGAGGACTGGGACGAAGAAAATGGCGAAACCGAGGGACTCAGTGCTGATGAAGAAACAACCGGGAGCAGCTGGGAACCTGCGGAAAACACCGAAACCGATGAGGGCGAGGATGATGAGGATACTACACCGGAAAGCTGGAATCGGGATGAGGAAGAAGAAACCGAGCCGGATGACGATACCATAGAATCCGGCGAAACCAATGAAAATGAAGATGAAACCTACGCATAAGACAGCCGGCAGCAGCCCGCAGGAAACTGCGGGCTGTTTTCATATATATTTCATTTCACCATGGGAAAGGGGCGATGTCCATTGATTGTGTGTTAGCTTTTAGTATCATACAAGATAAGGGGCGTGATATAGAAAACCATACGATATATTGACCTGTTCTCCGGTATTGGCGGGTTCCGAGAAGGGCTCACCCGTGCCGGAGGATTTACTTGTGTAGGACACTGCGAAATCGACAAAAAGGCCAATCAAAGCTATGAAGCCTTGTTCGATACCAAAGGAGAGTGGTTCTGTGAAGATATCCGAAAAGCCGATCCAAGCGACATCCCCGACTTCGAACTCCTGTGCGGAGGTTTTCCCTGTCAGTCTTTTTCGATTGCTGGAAACCGTGGGGGATTTTCCGATCCAAGAGGTACCTTGTTCTTTGAAATTGCCCGGCTGACTGCGGCAAAAAGACCTGCGTATCTGCTGCTTGAAAATGTTCCCGGACTGCTTAATCATGACGGGGGCAGGACATTTGCGACCATCCTCCATACGCTGGACAGACTGGGGTATGGTTTGGAATGGCAGGTGCTCAACAGCAAAGATTTTGGAGTCCCCCAATCCAGAAAAAGGGTGTATCTTATCGGATATCTTGATGAACGATGCAGAGGAAAAATATTTCCTTTCACCGAAACAGCAGGAACATCTCTTGTACAAATCCTGCCCGGAGCTCAGGGAGAAAGAATCTATTCCACAAAAGGAATAAGCTGTACCCTTGCTGCACAAACGGGTGGATTTGGCGGGAAAACCGGACTGTATGAAGTTGGGCTTCCGATCAAGGAAAACACGAAAAAAGGCTATAAAATGGCGTATCCCGGCGACAGCATCAGTTTGGCGTTTGCCGGACTGAATACCCGCCGCGGCAGAGTTGGCAGAAAAACCGCCCATACCCTCACCACAACCAGCGACCAAGGAACCTTGGAAGCCCGTGCGGTCCTTACCCCGGAAAGGGAAACTGTCCGTCAGAACGGGCGGCGAATCAAATCTGCGGAAGAACCCATGTTCACCCTCACCGCCCAAGACCGCCACGGTGTTTTTTTCGGCGGCCGAATCCGCAGGCTGACTCCAAAAGAATGCCTGCGGCTGCAGGGATGGCGGGACGAACAGATCGACCGAGTGCTTCCTCTTCAATCGGACGCACAGCTCTACAAACAGGCCGGAAACGGCGTTACCGTTACAGTGGTGGAAGCCATCGGCAAACGGTTGGCTTCTGCCCATCGGGAGGTGAATGCCATCGATTGATCTGAAAGACCAATATTTCGGCTGTGAAATTGAGATGACGGGACTCACCCGCCAGCAGGCAGCAGAAGCCGTGGCTTCCCTGTTTGAAAGCAACGCTGTCCATTCCCGTTCTTCCCGTACCTATGATCCGTGGGAAGTGACCGATAACGAGGGAAAAACATGGCGGTTTGTTTACGACTCCAGTATCCATGGTTCTCATCGAACCGGGCGGCAGCAGGTTCCAATCGGTGATGGTGACTACAAGGTGGAGATGAATTCCCCAAAACTGGAGTACAGCGAAATGGGAAAACTGCAGGAAGTTGTCCGTACCCTGCGTCATGCGGGGGCTGTTGTCAATGGAAGCTGCGGTATGCACGTCCATGTGGACGCTTCCAAGCATACACCGCAGAGCCTGAAAAATGCCCTTTCCATTATGTATTCCAAAGAGGATATCCTATTCAAAGCCTTAAATGTGAATGAGAGCCGGGTGGAACGCTGGTGCCAGAAGGTGCGGGAACCCATGCTGGAGAAAATCCGCAAACTTCCAAGCAATACTACCATGGATCGGTTAAGGCGGGAATGGTATGAAGGTTCTGACGGAAGCTACGAGCATTACAACTGGACAAGATACTATGCCTTAAACCTTCATTCTGTGTTTTACCGTGGAACCTTGGAATGGCGCTGTTTTGAAAGCACCCTCCATGCAGGCAAAGTCAGGGCAAATATTACACTGGCACTGGCAATCTCCGCACAGGCTATTAACCAGAGCCGGACAGTTATGCGGAAAACCGAGATCAGCGAAAACCCCGCCTTTACCTTCCGAACCTTTCTGCTGCGCCTTGGCCTGATTGGACCGGAATACAAAAATGTGCGGGAACATCTGCTTTCAAACCTTCCCGGCGACCGGGCATGGCGCTACGATAAAGCTCAATACCCCAGCCTGCAGAACCGCCAAAACCATGAACGATAGGAGATGATCAAAACCAAAGAAAAACTTTATTTTGCGTATGGTTCTAATATGAACCTGAATCAGATGGCGTTCCGCTGTCCGGATGCAGAAGTTGTGGAATCCGTCCGGTTAGAGGGATACCGCCTTGCGTTCCGCACCAATGGCGGCGGGAATGGCGTTGCCACCATTCTGCCGGAAGAAGGAAGCTATGTGGACGGCGTCCTTTGGCGTATTTCCGAACGGGACGAACAGCATCTGGATCATTACGAAGGATTTCCCTTTTTATATGGGAAAGAGCCTGTTACAGTGACAAATCAGGACGGAGTCAGACGGGAAATCATGGCCTATACCATGAACAGCCCGTATAAAGACAAACCCGCCATGCCCTCTGTTTCCTATTTGGAAGGTATTCTGAATGGGTGCAGACAAAATGGGATCGATACCCAAACTGTAATCGAAGCGGTCCGCTGTACACAGCAGGAACTGCCTCAGAAGGTAGTCCCCCACAAAAAACAGCGCCATCCCAAACACAAAGAAGAACGATAAATTGACTTGCCCCCGTAGGTTGAGAGTTTTCTTTCAGCTTGCGGGGGCATTTTTTATTTTATCCGAAAGGAGAACTTCATGAAAAAACATCTAAAAAGATTTCTGTCCATGATGATGGCGGTGCTTCTTTGCTTTGGTATTGTACCAAGCAACGCTTTTGCTGCTGAATACGAGTATGATGGATATATCTCCATGATCGACTATAACGGCAGAGGATACTCTCTTAGCTCCAGTCTTCCGGCGCCATTTGGTGGATACAGCACAGATAAGTTTACTGAACTGCGAATTAACGATTTAACAGCTTTCCGCACCGCCTATTGCATCCAGCTTGGCGTGGCAACCCATACCGGGATTGGCTATGACCAGTCGGATGATTATGCCGCCCTTACCACGGAACAGAAAGCAATGATCAACACTGCTCTGACCTTGGGATATAACGTGGAAACCGGCACTAAGTACGGCGGGAGCGCCATGGATGAATACATTGCCACCCAAATCCTCATTTGGCTGATTGCCCACGGGCAGCTTGGCACCGGATATGAAAACCAGATCGTGAATGAAATTACTGCCAACAGCCCTGCGGCAAAGACGATCTTTCAGAAGCTGAGGGAAAACGTGGTAACTTATCACACCATTCCATCCTTTGCCACCGACAATCCCAGTGCGGTCGGCGCATATACCCATGACCTCAAATACAATGAGGACACTGGAAAAAATGAAACCACACTGGTGGATGAAAACAATGTTCTCAAAGATTTCTCCGTCAGTTATCCGGGAGTGGATTTTTCCATCAGTGGGAACAAACTTCATGTTTCTACGGATAAAAAGGAATTCGGTACAATCACCGCAGAAAAGGAACTGCCTTCCTCTATCCCCGGTGTTGTAACAGGCGGCACCAAATACTGGCTGCGTGATGAATACCAGAATGTAGTCACTTTTGACGTCAAAGGCTCTGCTGAACCCGTAAAATGCTATTTTTCCCTTGAGATCAAGGCGGGTACCCTGCAGCTTGTGAAAACCTCCGAAGATGGCGAGGTTTCCGGTATTCCTTTTCATATTTCCGGGAATGGAATCGAAAAAGACGTGGTGACCGGACCGGACGGAACCATCCGGGTAGACAATCTCCAAGCTGGAACATACACCGTAACGGAACGTGCCCCGGACAAATATGTCCAGCCTGAATCCAAGCAGGTAACCATCTATCCCGGCCAGACTTCCAGCGTGAGTTTTTCCAATATTCTGAAGAAATTTACGGTTGAATTGGAAAAAGTGGATTCCAGAACCGGGGAAGCACAAGGCGATTCCAGTTTGGATGGCGCTTTATACGGTATGTTCAAAGGGGAAAACCTGCTGGATACCTATACCACAGCAAACGGGGGCAAATTCACCACCAAGGAATACCCCTGCGGATCGGATTATACAATTCGTGAGATTACCCCCAGCGAAGGATACCTGCTGGACGAAACTATCTATCCGGTAGGCGCAGAACCGGGAAATTTCACCTTGGAAAACAACAGCATCCCCATGACCGCTACAGAGGATGTTATCCTCGGCAGCATTGCTATCACCAAGCATACGGATAAACCAGCCAATCCGGATCAGGAAGAAGCTGTCCCGCAGGTAGAAACACCCAATGAGGAAAGCAACGCCGCAGAAAATACACCGGTTCCCGAAACACCGGATACTGAACTCACAGAGAACAGTTCAATGGAAGAAACAATGGATTCCTCATCCACTCCGGAAAGCAAAGAATCCACAGCACCTTCAGAAAAACAGCCTGCGGAGAGCAGTTCTGTTCCGGAAAGCCAATCTGAACCTGTAGAAAATGTTGATTCTGAGCCGGAAGTTATCCCGTTGGCTGCCGGGCTTAAATCCGATCCTTCCGCTTCCCTTTTGAAAACAGTATCCAATGATGAGGTGCAGATCGAGCAGCCGGAAGAAGGAGCGCAGTTCCAGATTTATCTGGCCAGTGCTGGCAGCTATGAGAACGCAAAAGAAACCGAGCGTGACCTGTTGACCACCGATTCCTATGGATTTGCCCGTTCAAAGGATCTTCCGTATGGCTTGTATGTGGCGCATCAGACCAAAGGCGCAGAAGGACAGAAATTTGTCCCGGACTTCTCCGTGTTCATTTCCGAGCACGGTAAAACCTATTATTTCATTCTCAATAACCCCACCTTTACCTCGCTCATCCGCTTTGAAAAGAAAGACGCCGAATCCGGCAAAATCATTCCTCTGGCGGGAACAGCAGTCAAAATCCGTAACACCGATACCGGCGAGTGGGTGGTACAGCATATCAACTACCCCAGCCCCATCGATATCGACACTTTCGTGACGGACGCCACAGGAACCCTCATGCTGCCGGAACCGCTTCCGTTTGGAAATTACGAGTTGCATGAACAGCAGAGTCCATGGGGATATGTTCTTGACAAAGAGCCGGTTCCCTTTATGGTGGACGGTTCACAGGACGTGGTTACAGTGGAGAAATACAATATCCCGCAAAAGGGAACGATTACAGTCTCCAAAGAGGGCGAAGTATTCAGCCATGTTGCAGAATCCGGCGGGATGTACCAGCCTCAGTATGAGGTGCAGGGCCAGCCGGGCGCTGTTTATGAGATCACAGCACTGGAAGATGTTATTACCCCGGACGGAACCGTCCACCTGAAAGCAGGCGAACTGGCGGCTGCTTTGACTACCGGAAGTGACGGGACCGCCACCTCGGAACCTTTGTATCTCAGCCGCTATCAGGTGAAGGAAATCACTGCGCCGGATGGCATGGTAATCGATCCTGAACCCAAGGAAGTGGTTTTGTCCTATGCCGGTCAGGAAGTAGAGATCACCTCTGTAAGCGTTGGCTTCGTCAATGAACGCCAGAAAGTGGAGATTTCCCTCAAGAAGCTGCTGGAACAGGACGAAACCTTCTCCCTCGGCATGAATGAGGAATGGAAAAACATTACTTTCGGACTGTTCGCTGCGGAACAACTGACCGCCTCCGATGGTACCTCCATCCCGGCAGACGGGCTGATGGAAACCATCGGCATTGACGAGAATGGAAATGCCGTATTTACAACCGACATCCCCTGCGGGGCTTCCCTGTATGTGCAGGAAATCGGAACCGACGATCACTACATTTTGAGCGACAAAAAATACCCTGTGGTGTTTGAGTATGCCGGACAGGATGTGGCGAAAGTGGAAATTGAAGCGAACGATGGAGAAGCCATTGAAAATACCTTAAAGCGCGGCAAGGTATCCGGCTGGAAGGTCGATCAGGATGGTTTTGAATTAGGCGGCGCTGTTATCGGCCTGTTCCGTTTTGACGAAACGGAGTTTACCGAAGAAACCGCCCTCATGGTCACCGAGAGCAATGAAATCGGGTACTTTGAGTTTGACAAGGTGCCTGCTGGAAACTTCCTCGTGCGTGAAATCGCACCTCCCAAAGCCTTCGTATTGACGGAAGAAATCTTCCCGGTAGAAATTACTGAGGACGGACAGACCATCGAAATCACCATTGAAAACCAGATCATCAAAGGTACCGCCGAAACCATAAAGGTGGACGCCGATTATCCGGACCACAAGCTGTCCGAGGCTGTTTTTGAAGTTTATGCCGATGTGGACAATAACGGGGAATTCAATGCGGATATCGACAAGCTGGCAGGTGAAATGACGGAAACCGAACCGGGTCTTTACCAGATGAAGGATCTTGTGTATGGAAATTACTTCCTGCATGAGAAGGAAGCACCAGAATTTTTCGAAAAGGATGACGGATATTATCCTTTCTCCATTACGGAGAATGAAGCGATTGTCCGCATCGAAACCGAAGCTGGCGTAGGCTTCCTGAACAAAGCGCAGACTGGTTCCCTGAGGGTAGTAAAGACCGCCGATGATGATAAGATCGAAGGGCGCACCTTCAAAATCAGCGGTACTGACTTCATGGGCAATGCTTATGAGCAGGAATTCAAAACGGATGAAAACGGTGAGATCAACCTCACTCTCCGTGTGGGAGAATACACCGTATCTGAAGTAGCTGGCGAAGATTCCGAAAAGTATATTCTGCCTGACGATCAGACCGTAGAAATCAAAGCAGGCGAAACAACGACCATAAAGATGCATAACAAACTGGTGCCGGAGGTTCCCTCTGTTCCGCAGACCGGTGATAACCCGTGGATGCCTGCCATCCTTGGCACTCTGGCAGGCTTGGCAGTTTTGTCCGGCGGCGCTCTGCTTTTCCTGCGCTATACAGGTAAAAAGCGCAAATCTGCTGATCAGGCCGATGAGGATCAAGGCACAGAAGAATGAAAATCTTTCTAAAAGGATTTTGCATCGGCCTTTTGTGCCTGAGCTTATTGGGACTTCTCTGGTTTTTGGTTTTACAGCCGGGGCTGACCAATGGAGAAACACAAGCCCTGAAAAAAGAATACGCACAGCCTCTCCCCGGAGCCGAAAGCTCCGGGGTTTTACCGGCTGGGAAAGAACAGCCGGAACCGGAATCCCTTGTGGACCTTCCCGCTTTGCAGGCTGAATACCCGGACATCAAAGGCTGGATTTCTATTCCCGGCACCTGTGTGGATTACCCGGTTTTGCAAAGCAGCGCCGATGATCCCGAATACTATCTGCGGCGTACCTACAAGGGAGAATGGCGCACTGCCGGAAGCCTCTTTTTTCAATGGGATTGTTCCGCAGAGAGCCAAAATACCGTGGTCTACGGGCACAACATGAATGACGGGACCATGTTCGCTGTTCTTCAAAAGATGGCTGATGAAGCCTTCCGCAAAGAACACTCCAAAATCCTGCTGCAGACCAGCGATGGACTGCGGGAATACCAAATTGCGGCTGTGCTGAAAACCGATATCACAAAGCTCCCGTTTAACCGCACTGAATTTGCGGATCATGCGGATTTTCTGTTTTTTCAGAAAGAGCTCTTCGCACAGTCATTATACGAATCCCAAACCATCCCCGGCGAGGACTGCCGCCTGCTGACGCTCGTCACCTGTTCCTATGAATGGGAAAACGCCCGCACGGTGGTCATCGCCGCAGAAGTGAGGTGAGAATCAATCAATGGAACCAAAAGCAATTATTTTGATCTGTTTATGCGCTGTCATTTTAGGCGGTCTTGTGTTCCTGCATATTCGTAACCGCAGGAAAAAATAGCGTAAGAACCAATCGGACGGGGCGCTGCAGAGCGCTCCGTCCCTATTTTTATTATACTGGAGGGATTGATTGAAAAAACTTGGACTTTTGGATGTGGTAGCCGAACAGCACCGCACCTTTATCTCCAACCTGCGTCTGCTGCCGGAACTCAAATGGGCGGCGCTTGGCGATCTGTACCGCCTGCCGGACAAGGAAAGATACCCTTTAAAGGAATGGGAAGAAGCGGTGTCCTATCTGTTGGGCTGCGAGGTGCATTTTGAAAACTATGAAGCAATCGGGAAAAATCTGAAGCCCTTTTCCCTGCAAGTGAGGTGATCTGCCAGAATGCGAGTATTGTTTGTAGAACCGGGCAAACCAGCCCGGCCTGTTGAGATGAAAAACGACCTTCATGAAATGCAGCAAATGGTAGGCGGCCCCATTCAGGCACTTTATCCGTGGGAAGAACCGGTTGCTGTTGTCTGCAATGACGAAGGAAAGATCATGGGGCTGCCGCTAAACCGTGTGCTTGAGAACTATGACATAATTGCGGGAGCTTTTTTTGTCTGTGGTATTCAGGGGGAAAACTTCTCCAGCCTGACTGAAAAACAAATGCAAAAGTATCAGCAGATGTTTTTAAGCCCTGAGAAATTCATCCAAACACCGGAAGGGCTTTTGTGTATCCGAATAAACCCGGTGGTAAGCCCAAAACCCAAAACCAGAAAGCCCCCGAATCATGAACGATAAAGGAGAATGCCATGAATCAATTTTATACTGCCGAATCTGTTACGGAAGGGCATCCTGATAAGCTGTGCGACCTCATTGCCGACAGTGTGCTGGACGAATGCCTTTCCCACGACGCCCTCTCCCGTGTGGCCTGCGAAGTGATGGCTACCAGAGGGCAGATCATTGTCGCCGGGGAGATCACCAGCCTGTATGAACCTTCTATCCCGTCGATTGTCCGTTCGGTTCTCAGGAAAGTAGGCTACGATCCGGTCTGTTTTGCCATCCAGTGCCTCATCCATAAGCAAAGCCCGGACATCGCCGCAGGTGTGGACTGTTCGTTAGAGCAACGAAGAAATGTGGATGGGAGCAGTCCCTCTCTGCAGCTCGGCGCTGGCGATCAGGGAGTCATGGTGGGATATGCCTGTTCGGAAACCCCGCAAATGCTTCCTCTGCCGGTTGTGCTGGCACACCGTCTGACCAGTGCTCTCACCATCGCCCGAAAATCCGGGGCAATTCAAGGACTAAGGCCGGACGGGAAAGCACAAGTCACCGTGGAATATGACGAGGATGGAAAACCATTCCGGCTGGATACCGTTGTGATGTCTGCCCAGCACAGTGCTGAAATCCCTGCCGATGAACTCTGCTTCGAACTGACGGATAAAGTGATCGCTCCTGCTTTGCAGGTCCTGCCTCCGGATGAGGATACAAAAATTTTAATCAATCCAGCCGGAAGGTTTGTGCTGGGCGGCCCGGAAGCAGATACCGGTCTCACTGGACGAAAACTCATGGTGGACAGCTTCGGAGTGTTCGCGCCTCACGGCGGCGGTGCTTTTTCCGGTAAGGACGCCACCAAAGTGGATCGCTCCGGCGCATACATGGCCCGATATATAGCTAAGAACCTTGTGGCGGCGGGTTTGTGCGAACGGTGTCAGGTTACACTGGCTTATGCTATTGGGGCAGCCCAACCGGTGATGGTGGAAGTAGATACCTTTAAAACCGGAACGATCTGCGCCGATGACTGTCTGGCAGATGCGGTAAAACTGGTGTTTGGGTTAACGCCTGCCGAGATTATCGCAAAACTGGATCTGTTATCACCGAGATATACTGGGACCGCCGCCTATGGACATTTCGGCAGGCCGGAGTTCCCGTGGGAACGCACCGATCAGGCGAAAATCCTGCGGGCGGCTGTCATTTAAGTAAGAAAGGAGAATTCCCATGCCCGGAGTCACCGAAGAACAAATCACCGCTGCCAAACAGATGAGCGCCATTGAGTTTTTGCGGCGTTACCGTCCCGGACAACTGGTGAAAGCCGAAAGCCGGGGTGAGTTCCAGCTGAAAGAACATGACAGCTTTAAAATCAACGAAACCACAAGCCTTTGGCATTGGAAAAGCCGGGATGTCGGCGGCAAAAGCGCCCTTGACTATCTTATTAAGGTTGAGGGACTGAAATTTGTAGAAGCGGTGCAGACCTTATGCGAGGAAAACCCCAGCTATGTTCCGCCTGTTTCCCAGCCGGAACAGCCGAAGGAATTCCTTTTGCCGCCGGCAGCGGAAAATAACCGCAGGGTGTTTGCCTATCTTTTGAAGCGAGGTATCGACCGCAAGGTCATCGAAGCCTGCATCCGGGCAGGAATCCTCTACGAAAGCGCCGACTACCACAACGCTGTGTTTGTTGGGAAGGACGAAACCGGTACTGCCCGGTATGCTTTTCTGCGTGGTACCTATACACGGGGAAACCCATTCAAGGCAGAGGTGTCCGGCAGCGATAAGCGGTTTTGCTTTTGTCTCCCGCCGAAAAGGGAAACCAAAAAACTCGCCATATATGAAGCCGCAATAGAGCCACTCGCACACTTAACGTTGGAAGGGACAACGGACAAATGGCGGCTGTCCCTTGGCGGGATTTATGCGCCTGAAGAAGGAACACAGACAAGCCGGGATATGAAAAACCCCATTGCGCTGGACGCTTTTCTCGCCCGTCACCCAGAGATTGAAGAAATCGAAATCTGTACCAACAACGATTTTGCAGGAAGGTGGGCAGCCAATCATATTGAGAAAGCCTATCAGAGCAAGTACCGTATGGTGAGGAATCTTCCGGAAAAAGAAGGCTGCGATTATGCCGACCTGACAAAAGAAAGATACGAAAAGCAGGCTACCCGGCAAAGGGCAGCCTGTTCCCGTTAAAAGGAAAGGTGATCTTATGGAGAAACAACGTCCCAAAATGGAACTGATAGGACAGGACGGAAACATCTTTTCCATCCTCGGCAGGGCTTCCCGGCTGCTGAAAGAAAACGGACAGCCGGATCAGGCAAAGGAGATGTGTGACCGTGTCTACCAGTCCGGGGATTATTACAAAGCGCTGAACATTATCAGCGAATATGTGGAAACGGAATTGTCGGAAAAAACACCGTCCAAACAGAAAAAACGCTCCGATCCGGAGCGATAACAGAAAGGAAGATGCCTCTGAACGAAACGAAAGAACTGACTCAAATTGTTGACGAAACCATTCTGCCCATGGAACACAGCGGCGGGGATGGCTGGACGATTCTGCATGGGGATACCCTGCAGGTAATCCGGGCATTCAAGCCGCAGGTGTTTGACGCCATTATTACCGATCCGCCCTACGCTTCGGGCGGGTGGAAGCCAGCCGAGAAAAACCGCACCACCAATCAAAAGTACAGCAGCATGGACAAAGAAAACGCCCTGCCTGATTTTGACGGAGATCAAAAGGATCAGCGAAGCTGGACCAGATGGATGGCTGAATGGCTTTCTGACGCCAGAAAAGCCTGCAAACCGGGAGCGCCAATTTGTCTGTTCATTGACTGGCGGCAGTACCCTTCTATCACCGACGCACTGCAGTGGGCTGGCTGGATCTGGCGTGGCTGTGCAGTATGGGATAAGATGACCAGCCGCCCCCAGAAAGGACGTTTCCGCCAGCAAAGTGAATACATCGTATGGGGTTCCAACGGACCTATGCCGGTGAATAGACCGGTTGGGTGTTTGCCCGGTGTGTTCCGTTACGCCAATCCTCAAAACAGAATTCATGTGACGGAAAAGCCTTTGCAGCTCATGCGTGACCTTGTAAAAATCTGCGTACCGGGCGGGCGTATTCTTGATCCTTTCTGCGGAGCCGGAACTACTGTCCTCGCTTCCCGGCTGGAAGGATATGAAGCCGTAGGGATTGAAGTCACCGACGCCTATTATAAGCTGGGTTCCGACCGTGTGCGCTTTGCATTGGAAGCCCATTCGGAAGAAGAAACCTCCGAATAATCTCCATGGCTATCCACGTGGATAGCCAACAATAATCCTCACCCGCAGGCTGGCTATCCAACTGGATAGCCAGCCCTCCGTTTATCAAGCAGATATATGTGAAAAGAAAGGAAATCACTATGGAAAAAGCATTTGCCTATGTGTGCGCCGCACCCGATGCCGCGCCCCGCCTGTTAAAACGCTACTGCCGCAAGATTTATGAACTGGGATATGTCCCGATCTGCCCGAAACTTTCGGACAGCCAGTACCTGCAGATGGAAAATGCCGATGAAAAACGGGAATTTCAAAACATTTCCCGTCAGAAGCTGTGCCGATGCCGAATGCTGGTGGTATGCGGCAATGAGATCAGCAATTCCATGTCCGCTGAAATCGGTACAGCCGAAAAGCGAAATATTATCTGTACGACGCTGGAAGGTCTGGCAAAAATCAAGGAATCAGATGAACATGACGGGCTCTGATTCCAGCGTGGTATTTTCCCAGCCGGTGACTGGTTTTGCAAGCATAGCGTTTGGATATCCAAACGCATCTTGGGGAGAACCCCAAACCCCCGGCATCCAGCCGCCCATCGAATATAGAAAGAGGTGAGAAAACTGAACCAGAAACAATATGCTGCATTTGCGGCAAACGCCAAAACACTGGACAGCCTGCGCCGGAACGAGGTAAATTATCTCCCCGGCGTTTTTGAAGTGACAAAGGTCATCGTCTTGGGCAAAGAGGATTTTGAGAAGCTCTCAGAGGACGTCTCCCCGGAATATCCTTTCCTCAAGGATAACCGGGAACTGATGAGCGCCGATCCGGGCGGGCTGTTCCGCTGTCTGATGGTGAGGACTAAAGGAGAACAGGAATATATGCTGATTGCACAGGGGCGAAACAGCCTGTACCTTGGCTATGGAAAGGACTGCCGCAAGGTAAATCTGCAGGATGTGCCGGTGGAACACCTTGTGCTGGAAGAACCAAAAGCCTATCAGGAGCACGCTGTTTTTTACCACAGGCCCAGCCATATCAGCGACCTCAATGGGCAGAACCCACTGCGGCCTGTGCCGGAACGGGAAACCAGTTTTCAGGTGGAACAGGTGGTCGTTCTATGCGATGAGCAGTTCCGGCAGTTTCAGGAAAACGGCCTCAAGGACGATCAGATTTTCCTGTTCGACTACAGCGACAAGATGTGGTTTGATCCGGGTAGCTTCTGCTGGCACTGCGTGCTGGTCAAGGGTGAAACCAGTAAAGACGGTGTCCTTGTAGATGCGGAAGGGTATTCCTACGCTCGATATGCGGCCTTTGCCCCGGATTGCGGAAAGCTGCGCCTGCGGGACGTCCCTGTCCATTACGAATACCCAGCCAGAGCGCCGGAACAGAAGAAAAACCGGAAACGGAAAGAGCCGGAGCGTTAAAAAGGAGTCCCTATGAGAAAACGAAACCACATCATCCCCCTTCATTTAAACAAAAAGGAACTGGCGCATCTGGAAACGCAGGTGAAACTGAGCGGTCTGCCCCGTGAGGAATTCCTCCGCACTCTCATCATGGGGGCCGAACTGCGGACAAAGCCCTGTGACCACCATGCAGACCTGCTTCACAAGGTGGCGGGGCTGTGCAACAACGCCAACCAGCTTGCCAAGGTCGCCAATACCTACGGAGAAGCCAGCCAGCAGGATATCGAGGAAATGACGAAACTGGCTCGCCAAGTATGGGAGGAGGTCAAAAACAATTGGTAACCAACCTGCGGTTGGATGCAATTCGCACATATAACCAAGATGTGAATCATTCTAAGCTGTCTGCGCCCAGGAAAGGAGAAAGCCACCATCGCATATACCAGTGTGATCCCCGTCCATCGCCTGGACAATGCCATCGACTATACCCTCGATGAGAAAAAGTGTTCCCGCAGGGAAAATGAGAAATCGCTGGAAGGAGAAATTGGAAAAGCCCTCAACCAAGAGAAAACCGAGCAGGATCTGTTTCAGTCCGCCCTCGGCTGCACCTGCGATACTGCCTTCGAGGATATGTGCAAGATCAAAAAAATGTGGCATAAGGAAAAAGGGGTGCAGGGCTTCCATCTGGTGCAAAGCTTTTCCGCTGGAGAGGTTTCCCCGGAACTGGCCCATCAAATCGGGCTGGAATTTGCGGACCGGCTGCTCGGCGGGGAGTTTCAGGCGGTGGTCAGCACCCATCTCAATACCAAATGCATCCATAACCATATTGTCTGGAATTCCGTGTCTACGAAAAACGGCAGGAAATACCGGAGCAATGAAAGAACCTATGTCACTGGGGTGCGGAAAATTTCGGATGAACTGTGCCGGAAATACCACCTCTCGGTCATCGACACCGAGAAGTCGGAACGGGTAGCCCGCCCTTACGCCCAGTGGCTGGCCGAGCAGAATGGAACTGCTACTTGGGAAACACCCATCCGGCAGGACGTCGATGCTGCCATCGCCGCTTCCCTCACATGGAAGCAGTTCCTGCGGGCATTGGAGAAACGGGGCTATGCCTTCCGGTTTGACAGGAAGTACCCTACGCTGATCCTTCCGGGCACCGGGCGCACCGTCCGGTTTAAAACCTTGGGCAAGCAGTACACCCCGGAAGCCATCCAGAACCGCATCCTCTATCCTAAGCCTCCATACCGGGCTGGGAAACAAACACCTCCGGCCAGCCGCTTCCTTCTCCTTCTTGGGGAAAAACCTTCCCCCAAGCTTTCCGGCCTGCGGGCCCTCTATTATTCCTATTTATATAAGGTGGGAGTGCTTCGCAAGAAACCGCCCTACCCCAGCTACGCTGTGCGGGAAGATATCCGCAAGCTGGATCAGCGGATCGAGCAGGCGGAATTCATTTTCAAAAACCACATTGAGGACCGGGGGCAGCTTCATGCCATCCGGCAAAAAGCGGAGGATGAAATCGCTGTGCTTCTAAAAGAGCGCCAGAAGCTCTACCGCTATCAGCCAAATTCCCCGCAGATTGACGTCCTCACAGAGCAGCTGAAAAAGCTGCGCCATACCGCCAAGCTGTGCCGGAATATCGAAATTCATTCTATTGAGATGGAACAGCACCTGCAGGCAGCACAGCAGGAAGAACAGCAGCACAAGGACCAGCAGGCAAAAGAAGAACAGAAAAAGCAATCCCGGAATCGGGAAAATCAAAAAAGGAGATGATTACTTGAACCGAATCCCTACAAAAGAACAGGTAGCATATATTCGCCAGCAATACCCTGTGGGTACCCGTATTACCTTAAATCACATGGAAGATCCGCAGTCTCCGCCGCCGGGTACCAAGGGCACCGTTGCCTACCTAAGGTCAGTAAAAGCGCACAAATCGTGATGATCTTTTTCATAGAAACACCGCCTTTCTCAGCTCATCTTGGACAGAATCTCACGGGGCTTTAATCGCATAACCGAAATGGAAGCAATCCCGGCGGATACTGTAACAATACCGATCCCGATAACAAACAGCAGTCCAAGCTCCTCCAGTTGTATCGAAACCTGTAATTCAGGCGATTCAACAACCGTATCGGGGTTGCTGTTTTGGGCTTCTCCACGGTTGCCGCTCAAACCGTCATCCTCCTGCACTTCGGATACAGACTGTTCTGCCTGCAACATATTACCCATCTGCCCGGCAATCGCGCTGGATGAGAAATATGAGAGCGAAAAAGCGAGGATGGCAATCATCAGCACTTCGGCAATATACTGCCCCAGAATAGACAGCTTGCGGATTCCTACCGAAAGCAGCACACCGGTTTCGTGGATACGGGTTCTGGCCCACATGGTCAGGATCAGCGACAGAACAGCAACGCTGACTACCAGAACTACAATCAGTATGGTGGACATCAGACTGGAAAGCTGCTGCAAAGAAGAAGCGGCATTCTCAAAGCTTTCGTTGTTCAGGGTAATCTCAAACCCCTTCCAATCCACATCCTTCATTTCCTTTACTTTTGCGATGATGCTTTCCATGTCCTGCGGGTCTTCCACCGATACATTCAATTCATTAAAGCCCTGCACGCTGGGGCTATTTTCATAGGCAACGACAGAAGCAAGATCGGAAATAATCAGATTCTGTATTTTATCAAAAGTCATCACACGGTCGTTGGGGTCTTCCAGCTCACGTGGAGTAAACAAACCCACAATTTCCAGTTCAAGATTCTTGCTGGTCCGGATGGTATCGCCAATTTTCAGGCCATTCTGTTTGGCCAAATCTTCACTGATGATAATTTTTCTTTCGTCCTGCGGCGTAATGTACCGGCCCTGAGTAAGGACAATCTCGCCGGATGTAAAGCGGGAATACTCCTCACCCTTCCAAACGCCGACAATATTGGTGGAATTTTTGAGTTCTTCGTCCACCGGCAACGTGCCTTCAAATAATTCCAGTTCCGGGCAATCGACAACGCTGCCCACCTGTGCGCTGCAGGATTTTACGCCGTCGATTGCACGGATCTTTTCTACCAGTTCCGGTTCAATTTGCTGTGTGCAATAGGCAATAATACCGGACTCGGTCTCCTCCACCTTTAGATATGGATTGTTGTCCGAGTAATCAAAGTGGATGTTAAAGCTTCCGCCAAGGCTTTTGCGCAGATTCTGCTGGGCAGCGTCTGAAGCGTTCCCCAGTGCCAAAGCAGTCAGCACAAAGGTAGCCATGATGAGCAGAACAAAAAAGAGCAGAATACTCTTTCCTTTTTTTCGAATCATATACAGCCATGCTCGGCTAATAAAATTCATAGAAAAACCTCCGTTTCATAGTCATGATCTGTTGCAACACCGATAGAATAGCACGCCAATGTGGAACCAGTATGAAACGGAGAAAAAATATATCATCGGATATTTTTCACTTTTTTATCTATGATTTGCTGCCCCTCATCTTTAACGGAATTGCACATAGCGTACCAACCGAAAAAAGAGCGACTGTGTATAAAACAGTCGCTCTCTTCGGCATGGAATGATTTCTATCTGCTGTTTTACTTCCGTAAAAACAAGGTAAACCGCATTCCCTGCGGGGAATTCATCGGTTCAAAAACATAAGAAAGCCCCATGGATTTTGAAAGGGTATCTACGATATATAAGCCTAAACCGTTCCCGCCGTCTTTTCGATCACGGGCAAAGTCAGGACGGTAGAAGGGTTCAAACAACCGGGAAAGCGCCTCCTTTGGAATCGGCGCACACTCATTTTCAATCAAAACCCGATCTGCATCAAGAATAACGGAAACCCTGCCTCCGGGCTTTGTATAGGAAACTGCGTTAGAAAGCAGATTCGAAAGGATCTTGTCCAGATGATTTTTCGGCAAACAAAGCGGACAATCCTCACGGATATCCACAGAAAAATGAATCTGCTTCGCTTTTGCAATCAGTGCATAAGGCTCGCACAGCGTAGATAGGTTGTCGGACAAATCAAAATCTTCCGACTGTGTGTTTTTGGAAAAATCCAGCCGGGAGGTTTCCAGTACTTCTTGAATCATAGAGGAAAGCTGCTCCGCAATGTCCTTGCACTGAAGCAGATAGGTATCCCGATCCTTATATTTACCGATCCCCAACAACATATTTTCCAAAATTGCATGAATGGCAGTAACCGGAGTTTTCAGTTCATGGGAAGCCGACCGTAGAAAATCGATTTTAGATTGTTCCGCTTCACTTGCTTTTTTCTTCTCTTCCTCCAGATTTTCAATGGTAGAAAGCAGGCTGGCATACAGGGAATTGACGTTGTCGGCCAATACACCAATTTCATCGGTAGAATCCACGGGACACCGCGCCGCCTTGTCCAGCTGCTCCATCCGTTCCGTGGCGGCAGAAATCTGCTGGATCGGTTTCGTCATCGCCCGTGAGAACAGCAGGGAACAAATCAGCGAAATAAGAACCGAGCAAGTCAGGGAAATCGGCAGCGCCTTGAAAATCGCATATTGAATCATCATTTCTGCGTTAAAGCTGGTTCCCATTATCACACCGTTTTCTACAAAACCACTTGTATCGATCTGAATCAGCGGCGCAAACATATACAGGAAGAAATGTGCCGCCAGCATTACCACCAGCATAACGAAAAAAGTATATATAAAGATTTTGGGGAATAGTTTCAGCCTTTTCATATCGTTTCCTCGTATTTATAGCCAACACCCTTGACGGTAACAATCCGATCAAGGTTTAGCTTCTTTCGCAAATTTTTAATATAGGTGTCCACTGTGCGGTCTATCACAGGGGTATCGTACCCCCATAACTCATCCAGTATTTGTGATCTTGTCAATACAAGCCCTTTGTGTTCCACCAATAGTTTCAAAAGTTCAATTTCCTTTGGCGTAAGGTCAATTTGTCCTTCTTGGTTCCATGCTGTATAGCCGCTGAAATTCACAGTAATATCTCCAAACTGTATCTGTGACAGTTCAGGGCTTTTTCCGCTGCGACGGAGCAGGGCTGTGATCCGTTTTCCCAACAAAACCATAGAAAACGGCTTCGTGATATAATCGTCGGCTTCTGCATCAAAACTGGTAACCTGTGTGTGTTCATCCTCGATAGCAGTAAGCATAAGCGTGGGAACCGTTCTGCTTTTTCTCAGTTCTTTCAAAACGGTCATGCCGTCCATTTTCGGCAGCATAATATCCAATACTACCAAATCAACAGAAGGGTCTTTTGCCATCAAAAGCCCCTGCTCTCCGTCAAAAGCAGAGAGTGTTGTATGTCCGGCGGATTTCATATATTCACAGATTGCTTCGTTGGTCACAATATCATCTTCTACAACCAATAGATTTGCCATTATCTTCACCTCTATAAACTATTATAACAGATGATTGTGGAACCAGTATGAAATCTTTCTTTTTATTTGAATAATTCGAGGACTCATTCAAATGAACTACAAAAAAGCGGGCTGTTTCCAGCCCGCATCAGCCTGTAGAAAAACCTGCTCCGGCAATTAAGCCAGAGCAGTTTTTTTGCTTGGAAACGAAAGCGGAAACGGAAAAAGCATCAAAACAGCAGCTACACTTTTCCCCCATCCTATTTGTTTTCCGCCATCCGGCGCCGGATGGCGGCCATTCCATTTCCAAATGGCCAGCTTTTTCAGATTCATGGCAGCAAATTTAAGCTTCACCCAGTTTGTCACCTGGGCCAAGCCTCTGTACTGCGTGTAACGCATCCCGTGTTTTTCCTTCGCATCGGCAAACACACGCTCAATCTTCTCTTTTCGCAGCCGGTACAGTTCTTTGTACACCGCCATATGCCGGACATGCTCTGCCATCTCCACATAGTCCTGCCAGACATGGCGCAAGACTGTTTTCTCGCACTTGGCGTTCTCGGTGCACATCCCTCTGGTGGGACAGCTCTTGCAAAGATAGCCTCGGCTTTTGTATTCCCGGTAGCCCTCCCGGTTTGTGGTGGAATAATGCAGCGCACGGTATTCCGGACAGATCACATCGTCAAAGTATTCGTCATACACATAGGCCCACCAGGGGTGGCCGTTTTCTTTGGTCTTGGGGCGGGTATAGCAGGTGGAAAGGACGCGGCCGCTCTCAAAAATACGCTTGCAGATCCAGGGTGTTTTGTAGGCGCTGTCCGCCACCACGGTTTTGTGCTCGGGGTAATACTGGCATACTTCATCGTACAGAGGATCAAAGGCTGCACTGTCGTGGATATTGCCGGGAGTGACGTGAACACCAACAACAAAATTGTGCTTGTCACATGCTGTGTGCGCTTCGTAGGCAAAGCACTTTTTGTGCTCCCCCTTGTGGAATACACCGCTTTCCGGGTCGGTGGTGGACACCACCGTTTCCTTCTCCTCCGGCGGCTTTTTGTCGCTGTCATCCGAGAAAGGTTTCTTGCCGTGTTCCTCCCGGTCCTTGTTCACTTCATCGAACAGCTCTTTTGCGTACCGCTTTGCCTGCTTGGGGACCGCCTTTTTGGCCTGCTTTTTCAGATTGGCACTTGCCTTAATGTGGGTTCCGTCCACAAAAATCGCTTCTGTGTCCAGATATCCTTCCTCTGCCGCGGCTTTCAACACCCAGCGGAACACATATTCCACCGTGGCGTGGTTGAATCGGTGCTTGAAGTTGTAGCTCACCGTGGAGAAATGCGGTACCGCTTCATTCAGCGGATACCCGATGAACCACCGGTATGCCAGATTCATGCTCACTTCCTCCAGGGTTCGGCGTAGGGAAGAAATTCCATAGATATGCTGGATCAGCACGATCTTGAACAGCACCACCGGGTCAACGCTGGGCCGGCCGTTGTCCTCGCAATACAGATCCTCCACAAATTCGTAGATTTTCTTGAAGTCGATGGCTGTGTCAATCTTGCGCAGCAAGTGATCCTGCGGGACCATGTTCTCCAAACTTACAAATTCCAGCTGCTCTCGATTTTCTGCGTTCTTTACCAGCATTTTTATCACCCTACACCATTATACCGCATTTTCTCTCTCAATACGAGAAAAAGGCCACCAAAAGGTGACCTTTTTCGACAGGCTGACACAGCAAGGATCCTTGCTGTGTTTTTTATAAAATGAAGGCATCTGGATCTACGGTCAGAAGTTCACGGTACCCCTTACAGAAAAGCGACCGATCTTCTCTCTGAACACCAAGCAGGACTTGTTGTATCGGCCAGTAAGCATCATTGATTTCTGCTTTTCTTTCTGCTAATTGTGGATTCCGATGGCCATAATGTCTTAAAACCTTTCGCCCGAAATCTTTCCCAAAGTCATCCATGCTGCAATCCAGAAGGCATAAAAAATCATTGTCCGGATCGCCGACAATTACATCTCCAAAATCGATCACGCCATACAGACGATTATGTCTGAACACCATATTGGAAGAGCTAAAATCATTGTGAACTAAACAGGCCGCATAGTCAAACAGTTCCTGATTCTGACCGATATGCTCGTATATCGTCTGGATATTTTTCTGGAGTGGTGCATTCAAGAGTTTTCGGTTTTCGAGCACTTCAAGCAGCTGTTCTTGGTCTTCCAAATATCTTTTGCGTTTATCTTCGAAGATTTGACAGAACGGTTTCTCTGAAAGCGGCACCGATATACCATGCAATCTCCGCAAAAATATCGCCATATCTGAAGCAAGCGCTTCTTTTTCCTTTTCTGAAAGCAAAGCATATTCTTGAAAGCCAAAGTTTTCTCCGGGGATAAACGACATAACATTAAATTCGTTGCATTGAAAAATCACTTCCGGAATCAAAGCAGGTAAATCATACTGTTTGAGGAAGGAATATACCGCAAATTCTCTTTGCTGTGTTACGCGCACAAATGGCCGTTTGGGGATTTTGATGACAAACAGCCCATTGCAAAGCAGTACTTCGCTGTCATCCCCCGCATCCAAGCGGCGGAGTTCTCTCACCGGACTTCCGATCCGTTCCATGGCCTTCTCAATATCCGTTATTGGAATTTGCGAATTATTAAATTCACGCACTGTCATTCCCCTTCCACGCTACTTTGGGACGAATTCCGATTATTCAAAATAAACGCCTTCGGCGTCATGCCGGTGCAGCGCTTGAAGCGGCTGCAGAAGGAGGAGGCGTCCGAAAAGCCGCAGGACAGCGCGGTTTCCCCCACGGTATACGCGCCGCTCAGGAGCATCTTTTTGGCGGCGTTGATGCGCACCTGCATCAGGTACTGCTTCGGCGACATGCTCTCCGAGGCGAAGAAGATGCGGTAAAGGTACGTGCGGTCGATGCCGATATACCGGGCGAGGTCGCTGACCTGAATCGGGTAGCCGTAATTGCTCTTGATGTAGCCGATCGCCTTGTTCACGTACTCGTGCTCGCGCGTATAGGCGCCGCCGTGCGCCGATTTCTCCAGCACGGACATCGCGCCGTAAAAGCAGCTCATCACCTTGAACAGGCTGCCGCCGCTGAACTCCTCGATCATCTCACGCAGATAGCGCGCGAATTCCTCGCCGTTTTCGACCGCGACGACGTACCGGTTCACAAGGCCGGTGCGCCGCAGGATCTCGAGCACGTCGAAGCCGTCGAACGCCACCCACATGTATTCCCACGGGTCTTTGCGGTCCGCGGTGTACAGCGTGCGCTCCCCGGGGCGGATCAGAAAACAGGAGCCCGCGTGCAGCGTATACGTTTCCCCGCCGACCACATACGTGCCGCAGCCGGAAATCACATAGTGCAGCAGATACTGGTTGCGCACAGCCGGCCCCCAGAAGTGCCCGCTTTCGCATTTCTCATAGCCGCAGTAATAGACGGTCACGGAGCCACCGTTGTTCAGGTTTTCAGCACGGTGCTTGATGGCGTTCATGTTCTTCCCCTCCTGCGTTTTCTACAGTATACCATACTTCCGGCAAAAATACAACAAAACAACAATTTTCCGAAACAAAAGCTATTGAGAACGCGCGCGTTCCCCCACTATAATAAAGCCACAAAAAGATTTTACGAATCACGATCTTTTTGGGGAAAGGATGGAATCGCTATGCCAAAAATCACCTTTATGGGCGCCGGCAGCACGGTCTTTGCGCGCAATGTGCTCGGCGACTGCATGTGCACGCCCGCGCTCTGCGAAAGCGAAATCGCACTTTACGACATCGACGCGGAACGCCTTGAGGAGTCCTACATCATCCTCAGCGCCATCAACCACAACACAAACCAGGACCGGGCCACGCTCAAGACCTACTGCGGCGTTGAAAACCGCAGGGAGGCGCTGCGCGGCGCAGACTTTGTCGTCAACGCGATCCAGGTCGGCTTCTACGAGCCCTGCACCGTCATCGACTTCGAGATCCCGAAGAAGTACGGCCTGCGCCAGACGATCGCCGACACGCTCGGCATCGGCGGCGTCATGCGCGCTCTGCGCACGATACCGGTGCTCGAGGACTTCGCCCGCGACATCGAGGCGGTCTGCCCCGACGCGTGGTTCCTCAACTACACGAACCCGATGGCGATGCTCTCCGGCTATATGCAGCGCTACACGAATGTAAAGACCGTCGGCCTCTGCCACAGCGTGCAGACCTGCTCGCGCGACCTGCTGAAGGGTCTCGGCATGGAGGATAAACTCGAGGGCCGCCGCGAGCTCATCGCCGGCATCAACCACATGGCGTGGCTCCTGCAGATCACGGACAAGGACGGCAACGACCTGTATCCCGAGATCCGCCGCCGTGCCGCGGAGAAAAACGCCGCGGAAAAGCACAAGGATATGGTGCGCTACGAGTATATCCGCCGCCTCGGCTATTACTGCACAGAGTCGAGCGAGCACAACGCCGAATACAACCCGCTGTTCATCAAATCCAGATACCCGGAGCTGATCGATGCGTACAACATCCCGCTCGACGAGTACCCGCGCCGCTGCGTCAACCAGATCAAGGGCTGGAAGGAAGAAAAGGCCTCGATTCTGCAGGACGGCCAGGTCAGCCATTCGCGCTCCGAGGAATACGCCTCGTACATCATGGAGGCCATCCTCACCGGCGTGCCGTACAAGATCGGCGGCAATGTGCTGAACACGGGCCTGATCGACAACCTGCCCGCCGACGCGTGCGTCGAGGTGCCGTGCCTGATCGACCGGATGGGCGTCAATCCCTGCCACGTCGGCCGTCTGCCGGTGCAGCTCGCCGCGATGAACATGACAAACATCAACGTGCAGCTCATGACGATCGAGGCCGCGCGCACACGCAAACGCGAGGACATTTACCGCGCCGCGATGCTCGACCCGCACACGGCCGCCGAGCTCTCGATCGACGACATCGTGAAAATGTGCGACGAGCTGATCGAGGCCCACGGCCCGTACATGGCGATGTACAAATAACCCTGTGTTCCAGCCCCTGACCGGACAGCGTTCCGTGTGTCCCGTCTCCCCACCGGTCCGCGGCACGCGCCGGTCCATGCAAACCAAAAGGCTCCTGTCTGAAACAGGAGCCTCAGCCTGTAGAAAAACCTGCTCCGGCAATTAAGCCAGAGCAGTTTTTTTGCTTGGAAACGAAAGCGGAAACGGAAAAAGCATCAAAACAGCAGCTACACTTTTCCCCCATCCTGTTCGTTTTCCGCCATCCGGCGCCGGATGGCGGCCATTCCATTTCCAAATGGCCAGTTTTTTCAGATTCATGGCAGCAAATTTAAGCTTCACCCAGTTTGTCACCTGGGCCAAGCCTCTGTACTGCGTGTAACGCATCCCGTGTTTTTCCTTCGCATCGGCAAACACACGCTCAATCTTCTCTTTTCGCAGCCGGTACAGTTCTTTGTACACCGCCATATGCCGCACGTGCTCTGCCATCTCCACATAGTCCTGCCAGACATGGCGCAAGACTGTTTTCTCGCACTTGGCGTTCTCGGTGCACATCCCTCTGGTGGGACAGCTCTTGCAAAGATAGCCTCGGCTTTTGTATTCCCGGTAGCCCTCCCGGTTTGTGGTGGAATAATGCAGCGCACGGTATTCCGGACAGATCACATCGTCAAAGTATTCGTCATACACATAGGCCCACCAGGGGTGGCCGTTTTCTTTGGTCTTGGGGCGGGTATAGCAGGTGGAAAGGACGCGGCCGCTCTCAAAAATACGCTTGCAGATCCAGGGTGTTTTGTAGGCGCTGTCCGCCACCACGGTTTTGTGCTCGGGGTAATACTGGCATACTTCATCGTACAGAGGATCAAAGGCTACACTGTCGTGGATATTGCCGGGAGTGACGTGAACACCAACAACAAAATTGTGCTTGTCACATGCTGTGTGCGCTTCGTAGGCAAAGCACTTTTTGTGCTCCCCCTTGTGGAATACACCGCTTTCCGGGTCGGTGGTGGACACCACCGTTTCCTTCTCCTCCGGCGGCTTTTTGTCGCTGTCATCGGAAAAGGGCTTTTTCCCGTGTTCCTCCCGGTCCTTGTTCACTTCATCGAACAGCTCTTTTGCGTACCGCTTTGCCTGCTTGGGGACCGCCTTTTTGGCCTGCTTTTTCAGATTGGCACTTGCCTTAATGTGGGTTCCGTCCACAAAAATCGCTTCTGTGTCCAGATACCCTTCCTCTGCCGCTGCTTTCAACACCCAGCGGAACACATATTCCACCGTGGCGTGGTTGAATCGGTGCTTGAAGTTGTAGCTCACCGTGGAGAAATGCGGTACCGCTTCATTCAGCGGATACCCGATGAACCACCGGTATGCCAGATTCATGCTCACTTCCTCCAGGGTTCGGCGTAGGGAAGAAATTCCATAGATATGCTGGATCAGCACGATCTTGAACAGCACCACCGGGTCAACGCTGGGCCGGCCGTTGTCCTCGCAATACAGATCCTCCACAAATTCGTAGATTTTCTTGAAGTCGATGGCGTCGTCGATTTTCCGCAGCAAGTGATCCTGCGGGACCATGTTCTCCAAACTTACAAATTCCAGCTGCTCTCGATTTTCTGCGTTCTTTACCAGCATTTTTATCACCCTACACCATTATACCGCATTTTCTCTCTCAATACGAGAAAAAAGCCACCAAAAGGTGACCTTTTTCGACAGGCTGAAGCGGGCTGTTTCCAGCCCGCATTCGTTATTTAGAAAATTCCTTCATAATCAAATTGAGAATGACCTGCTGCTCTGCAGATAAGCCACCGCCTACCGGCCTCGTGCTTTGTTTCAGTTCTTTGATAAGCCGATGAACCAAATCACGCTGTTCCTCTGTCATATTCGTAAGAAGGACCTGATCCTCCTTATTAAAACCAACCAAGTAGTCCAGCGAAACATTATAAATCTCCGACATGGTAATGAGGACATCCAGTGAAGGAAGTTTGAGATTGTTCTCATAGTTGCTGATAACCGACCCGGCTCGGCCTACACGACGACCAAGTTCTTCTTGAGAAATGCCGTACCGTTCCCGCAGCATCCGCAAATGGTTCCCAAAGTCAAACATTCCAATCACCTCGCTCTATTTTGTAATTTCGCGTATAGATATATTTTACCCTATTGACCTTCGCATAGCGCTAAGAGTATAATAAAAGTATTTAGCGATTCACGAAGTTTATACACGGAAACTTTTTTGTTTTGAGAAGGAAAATGGGAGTAAAATAGAATGGTAACCTGCGTTTTGCCGGACACCGGCAGATTTTTGAGCCGAATATCGGTGAAAAGGTCAAAAAAGCACTGGAAAAGCTCATAGAAACCGAAAGCCGGGCAGTGTTCCTGAACGGAGGAATGGGCCGGTTTGACGAGATGTGTGCCGAAGCTGTCCGAAAACTGAAGGAACAGCACCCGGAGAAGGATATCCGCCTTTGTCTGGTAGCTGCGCATCTTTCCAACCAGTTCAATACCGAAAAATCCTATTACCAAACTTTTTATGATGAAATCCTCTTGCCGGAAGAAGTAGAATATACTTATTACAAAGCCGCCATCACCAAGCGGAACCGCTGGATGGTAGATCATGCGGACCTTATACTCGCATACATCGACCACGATTATGGCGGCGCATACCAAACCTATCGATACGCACAGAAGAAATCCGTTCCCATCATCAACATTGCGGAAGGAGCAGCAGTATGTCTAAAGTAACAATTATCAAATGCAGCGATCATGAATCCAATCGCTTAGTAGAAGGAATCAAGAATGAAGCCGGTGGACAGGAATATCAGCCTTTCCGGGGTCCGGGAAAGGTCTATGAATTCGAACTGCTGCGGATCGATCAGCCCAAAAAGGAAGTAACAATCGGCGGGAGTCCGGTTGAGTTGGAACCAAGGGAATTTGAAATCCTTGGCTTGTTTGCTTCCCATCCCAATGAAGCACTGCCATGCGATTTTTTTCACAACGTGATATGGCCCCACCCGGACATGAAACATGGGATCAAAGAAGTCATCGTGCAGGTAGAAAGCCTAAAGAAAAAACTTCGGCTGGAAGCATCAGGCGCCAGCTGCCGGATCATAGAGGAAAGCACGCAGCGAGGACCGGGGTACCGATTTGAAATTTTAGCTAAATAGATAAAATGCACAAAGTAACGATTAAATTTTGTGGGTAAATAGACCGCAAATATGTAATTAGAAGGAAGAAAAAAGCTAAATCGTAGGTTTTATTTTTTATAATGTCCCCATCTGAATCAAGCTGGGGAAATATGGAATCCATAGGCGCTTATCCGCTTTCCCCAAACAGAGGGGATAGCGGCGATGTGTTGTCGATGGTTACCGCAGTACAGAGAAAGGGCTGTAGCTTCTCCCGAAGTTGCAGCCCTTTTTCATTCGACATGGTTCCGCCATAATCTTCCTTATTTTACCAAATTTGATACAGTCCCATTATGCGCATTCGCCTTTTGGCGGGTGCGCTTTCTTTTTGTTTACAGAAGGAGGTCATGGCTAAGAACGCATAGCGGCAGACCGCCGCCCCCGACAATCTGAATTTTCAAAAAATTTCAGATTGATCGGAGGAAACAGCCATGGCTTACAACAAAGCCAAAGCGGAGAGAGAATGGCTCCGCTGGAAAGAAGCAGAAGAAAAGAAACTCAGAGAACTCGGCGTGGATGAGGAAACCATCCAACGCCTTCATACATACGATTGGGCGCAGTTCAATAAGGAACGCCAGTATCTGCAGCGGCAGGTAGAATGGTCGCCCTATGTGGATTGGGTGTCGGCGCAGGATTTGGAGCTGCCGGTCGAGGATACCGAATCCCTGCTGGACAGCATCGAAGATATGGAACTGCTGCGTATCCTTTCCAAAGAGGACAAGCTCACCATACAGATTGCTTTTTTGAAAATGTCTGGTTTTAACGGATACGAAATTGCCGATAGGACCGGACTCACGCAAAAGGCAGTCAACCTGAGAATGGTACGTCTCAGAAAAAAATTAAAAAAATTTTTTGAAGCATGAAGCTCTCGGCACTTTTTCATGGGCTATAGGGCGAACGGGGAAAAAGAAACGTTCGCCTTGCAGCTTGAAAAGTGAATACCAGCCATGCGGGTACGTTCCCGCCTGAGCGAGCGACGCCGGAAAAAGCGCCACGACGAGCCGCACATAAGCTGCCTCCCTTTTGAGGGACGGCGGCTTGTGTTGTTGGCTTTGAGCGATCCATTTTGACCGGAAAGAGGGAGCAGTTCCCCTTTTCGCCACGACCTTGGGCGGGGTATTATGATACGCATTATCGTTTGCCCACACGTCAGATGGGCTGGCCGACCTTGGGTTGTAATCAGCAAGACCCTTGGGGAGCCAGCGAACGGCTTGTCAACTGCAAGCCTGCCCGTATGGTTCCCAAGGTTGCCGGGGGGCGAGCAGCAAATACGGCACGTCAAAATCAAACCTTTATTTTATTCAGATTGCCGTTGACGGCGAATCCGTGTGGCGCAGGCTTCAAACTGCGCCGCATTAGTTTGCCGCCAACGCACTTGCTCTAAGGAGAATGTGCCAAATGAATCAGGACTTGAAAAAGCAGGCCCATGGGGAAATCGAAAGGATCTTCCGAATCCTTCTTCCTCAAAACGGGCTGGCAGTGCGGGAAGAACAAATCTCCCTCTGCCACGCCATGCTGGATACCCTGCTGCAAAATAGAATCGCCCTGTGCGACGCAGGAGTCGGGATCGGAAAAACCTACGCTTACCTGACCGCCTGCATTTTACTCAAACAGTATGACCATTCCGGTCCTGCCGGTTTCCAACCGGTAGTGGTCTCCACCTCCAGCGTAGCCCTGCAGGACGCTGTCATCGGGGAATATATCCCATTTTTGTCCCGGATTTTTCTGGAAAACCATATTATTCAGAAACCCATCCGTGCGATGATCCGCAAGGGAAAGGAACGCTTTGTCTGCGACGCCCGGCTGTCCCAGCGGCTGGCAGCCGTCCAGGAGAAGCAAAAGAATGCCGGACAGCGCAAAGCCCTTTTCTCTTTGCGTACCTATTACGATTTGGACGCCGTGACCGGCCTCAGCGGATTTGACCGGCGGCAGGTCTGCGTTCCAAAGGTTTGTCCGAAGGAATGCCTTTTGAGAAGCTCCTGCCGTTATCATCAATATTTGAAAGAAGCCCGAAGTGCGGAGATTTTCGTCCAGATTTGCAATCACAACTATCTGTTGGCAGACGCCGCTCACCGCTTGCAAGAAATGCGGCCTCTTCTCAATGATTACCGGGCTTTGGTGATCGATGAAGCCCATAAGCTGCCGGACGCAGCCCGCCAGATGTACGGGCAGAGTTTATCGGCAGAAGATTTCAGCGAACTTTGCACCTTGCTGGAAAAAGAAAAATATATTTTGGCTGCCCAGCGACTGAAAGAAAAGTTTACTGCCCTTATGGGAGCCATGTACCGTGGAGAACTGCTGGAGGAAGCCCAGCGCACCGCCTTCGTTTTGACAGCGGACCGGGAAGCGGCGCTTCGGGATTGCCTTTCCCTTCTTCGGCAGACACAAAAACAGCTTGCCCCGCACCTTCCCCGGTGGATCACCTACCGGCTGGGAACAACAGAGCAAGCCCTAAACCTTTTTTATACCTGTGATAAACGATACATCCTTTATATTCAATACAGCCGGGACGGAAGCCCCAGCCTCTGCGCTGCCAGCCGGGAAATGCCGGAACAGCTGCGCCGGGCGCTATGGCTGAAGGGCATTCCCGCCATCCTGACCTCCGGTACTCTCATGGCTGGGGGCAGTTTTGACAGGACCCGCCAGCTCATGGGGCTGTCCGCAAACAAGCGGCTGGATGATTTTATTGCGGTTTCTCCCTTCAATTACAGGGAAAACTGCCTTCTCTACATTCCAGACGGCTTGCCAAGGACGCAAATGGGAAGCGAAAAGGAAGCTAAGTGTCTGGCAGAACAGATCTGCCGCTTAGTGGAAGCCACGCACGGGCACACTCTGGTGCTTTTTACTTCCTATTCCCTCATGGGCGCTGTGTACAATCAGGTGAAAGATCGACTGTCCTTTCCGCTTATGGAAGTATGGCGGCATTCGCAGGAAGTCATCCATCAGTTCAAGCAGGCGCAGAATGCGGTGCTGTTCGCAGCGGGCTCCTGTTGGGAAGGTGTGGACTTTCCCGGCGATATGGTATCATCGCTTATTATTGTGCGGCTGCCCTTTCCTGTTCCCGATCCATTGAGTGAAGCGGAACGGGAGCAGTATCCCACCTTGCAGGACTATATCCGGGCTGTCATTATCCCGGATATGCAGGTGAAACTCAGGCAGGGATTCGGGCGGGCGATCCGCACCGAAACCGACACCTGCGTGGTCAGCATTCTGGATCACCGGGCAGCTCCCGAAAAGCGATATCACCGGGCTGTGCTGGAAACCCTGCCTCCACTTCGTATCACCAGAAAAATTGAAGATGTGGAAGCATTCATCCGGGCAAAGAAAAGCCCGGATTATTTTATGCCGTAAAGGAGATTGTTATAGATGAATAAAGAAACACCGCCAGTCATGGCTTACCCCTATATGGAACGCCCTATGTGGCTATACAGCCGGAGCAGCGACAAAAGGATGTTTGTCCTGATCCAGCAAATGCGAAATCTTTTAAGTGAAGCCAATCATCGGGGATATACTGTTGTGGGGACTTCTCAGGATATGGGCACTGGCAGGAGCATGGCCCGCATGGGCTTAAAACAGATGATGCAGGCAGTGCAGGGCGGTTTTGTCCGTGCTGTGCTTGTTCGGGATTTAACCCGCCTGAGCCACGACCCCGCCATCCTGATTCAAATATTAGAGTTTCTGCAGGATCACCATACGGTACTGATCACCACCGAGAGCGACCTGCGGTATGAACTCTACCTCAAAGGGCTGGAAAATCGCTTTTTCCAAAGAGCGATCCAAAAGGATCTTCCGCTTCCGTGGTAAGGGGGACAGATATATGCAAGTTACATACAATCCTAATACACCCGCCCTCGCCGTGATTAATGAAATCAAGTATTATATGGCACTTTCGGCCCTGAAAAAGATGCTGGCCGATGGCGTTATAACCTCAGAAAATTACAACAAAGCCACTGTTGCTATTGCCGAAAGGTACCGGGTTTTGAGATACGATATTTAGTAGTTGTCGTGATAGCTTTCTACCAGACATTGTGATAATGTTGTTGCTACAGGGTGGTCATAATAGATGTCGCCCAAGAATGCGAAGAAAGGATGGTGCGGAGAATGCCACAGGTGCAAATCATCGAACCCACAATAAGACCGCAAGAGCAAAAAATTCGGGTTTGCGCTTATGCACGTGTGAGTAGCGACTCCGATGACCAGCTGAATTCCTTTTCAGCACAGGTGGAATATTTCACCAAACTGATACAAGCACACGAAGATTGGGAATTTATCGACATTTATGCTGACGAGGGTATAACCGGCACCAGAGCTGATAAACGTGATGAATTCCAAAGGCTTATGTGTGATTGCCGGGCTGGACGGATTGACCGTATACTGGTTAAATCTATTTCCAGATTTGGCAGAAACAGTACTGACTGCATTCAAGCTGTACGAGAACTCAAATTATTGGGTGTTGCCGTTGCCTTTGAAAAAGAAGGCATTGATACAGGTCAAATGACCAGCGAAATGTACTTTTCCATGTACAGCGCCTTCTCACAGGAAGAGTCTACTTCTATCGCAAAGAATATGCGTCGGGGCGCAGCCATGCGGATGAAAAACGGAACCTATCGTTTATCCCAAGCACCCTATGGCTATCGTTTAGATGAAAATGGCGGTTTCCTAATTTGTGACGAAGAAGCCAAAATTGTCCGAAAGATATTCGGAGATTTTCTCTCAGGCAAAAGTATTCAAGAGATCACCAATGAACTTGCGGTGGCAAAAGTACCAAAGTTGAAAGGAAACCCTGTGTGGAGCGCCACTGGAGTTTCTTATATTTTAACCAACGAGCGTTACATGGGGGATGAATTATTCCAGAAACGCTTCACCACAGATGCCTTCCCATTTAAGAAGGTGAAGAACCGTGGGGAGAAAAGTCAGTTTTATGCTGAAAACACCCATGAAGCTATCGTCAGCTCTGATGTGTTCAGAATGACACAAGAACTTCTAAAAAAGAAAAACCAGCTTCATGGTCGAAAAAAGGAAATGCAGTCTTATACCTTTTCTAAAATGCTGGAGTGCAGCGAATGCGGAAGTACATTCTGCAGACGGGTGACCAAGGCTGGAACTGTGGTGTGGGCTTGTTACCGGCATTTTCGTGATAAGAGATTATGTACCATGGAAAATGTGCAGGAATCTGAAGTGGAAGCAGCATTTATCACCTTATATAACAAGCTGGGGAGAAATTGCTCAGAGATTTTAACACCATTCATTTTACAAGTTGAAAACTTGCGTGATAAAAATTTTATGTCCCATCCGGGGGCAATGCAGTTGAACAAGGAAATAGCAAATCTGTTGGAGCAGAATCATGCGTTGGCTACTTTAAGAGCCAAAGAGTGCATAGATTCTGCTTTTTTTTTGAGCGAAACCAATGCCAATAATGCCAAGTTGGAAAATTTGCGAAAAGAACTTCAGAGATATCGTGATTTAAATGACTATCACGAGATACTCGATGCAAGTCGCTTGCTTCTGAAGATTTTCGAAGAACAGGAAAGTATCTTAGAGTTTGAACCCGTAGCCTTTCGCAATATGGTTATTAAAGTAAGGATTTTCTCAGATATCATCTGTTTCCGGTTAATCAACGGAATGGAATTGGCTGAAAGAAGATAGGAGTTGTACTAATGAAAAAGAAAAGATACCTGCCCTTCGGATATCAAATGGAAAAGGGGGAAATCATCCCGCATCCTGACGAGGGACCTTTGGTGCAGGCTATCTTTTCAAAATATATTGAAAGGGCTGCCCTTTCAACACTCGCCAAATATGCCTCCTTGTCGGGCATTCCTTATCGGGAAGGAGCCGGGCAATGGAATAAAACCATGATTTGCCGGATTTTGGACAATTCCAAGTACGCAGGCGATGAAGGATTCCCGCCGCTGGTTTCAAAGGAACAGTGGGAAGAAGCAGCTTTCCTCAGAGCAGCCAAGGCAAAGCAATATGGCGGCAGCCTACCTGCGGAAATGAAAAAAATCCGCCAGAAAATCTGCTGTGGAAACTGTGGGCAAATCCTCAAGCGAGTCAATATGCGGACAGGATACATCCTGTGGGAATGCCCAAAATGCGGAATCAGCACAGACTACATACCAGACGAACTATTGCTGCAAAGCGTGACTGCCCTATTAAACCGGGCAATTGAAAACCGGGAAAAGCTGAAACCGGAAGAAAGACATTGTGAATGCTTATCCATCGAAGTCCTCCGGCTGAATAATGAAATTGACCGACAGATGACCAATCCCTGCGCTAATGCGGATCAACTGCTCCAGCTTATCATGGATTGTGCCAAAGCGAAATACGAAGTCAGCGAAAGCGGTGCTTCGGAGCAGATGACTCAGCTTATACAGGAACGGCTGGCCGATCAACCCCTGATTTCCGACTTCGACTACGACCTGTTTAGCAGCATAGCAGAGAAAATCCTTATTCAGCCAAATACTTCCGTTCACCTTCAACTGCGAAACGGAAAAGTGATATAGCCTACCGGAAAGGAGCATTTATATGGAGCCACAAGCCCCCATCAGGCAGAAAATCATCAGGGAGATTAAACCCTCCCCAGTGCTGCAGGCCAGAACCCGCAATCACAGGCTAAGGGTAGCGGCTTACTGCCGAGTCAGTACAGAGCAGGAAGAACAGCAGACCAGTATCGAAAACCAAATCACCTATTATGACGATTTGATTCGTTCAAATCCTGAGTGGGAATATGCTGGCGTTTTCTCAGACGATGGCATCAGCGGAACCAGAGATGAGAACCGCCCCGGTTTTATGGAAATGATAAAGCAGTGCAAAAAAGGGAAAATCGACATGATACTGGCAAAGTCGCTATCCAGATTTTCCCGAAATACCCTCCAATGCATTTCGTACATACGAATGCTCAAGGATCGGGGCATTATCATCCGGTTTGAAAAAGAAGGGCTGGACACCTCCCGTGTAACAAGCGAAATATTCTTCACATGGACCAGTGCCTTCGCCCAAGGCGAAAGCGAATCTCTGAGCAACAATGTCAAATGGGGCAAACGAAAAGGGTACAGCCAAGGAAAATTCGCCTTTCCCTATAAGAATATGCTGGGCTATAAAAAAGGAGAGGACGGAGAGCCGGAGATTGTGCCGGAAGAAGCAGAACATATCAAAATGATTTTTAACCTGTTCCTGCTGGGCCGCAGCCTGCGCCAGATCAAGGAAGCCTTGGAACGGCGAAACATACTGACGCCACGGGGGAATACAGAATGGGGATTATCCAGTATTGAACATATCTTGCGGAATGAGAAATACATGGGAGATGTGTTGTTACAAAAAAGCTATACAGTAGATTTTCTTACTAAGAAAAAGAAGAAAAACAACGGAGAGCTCACCCAATATTACATCACTGACAACCACCCAGCTATCATCCCCCGTGAAGATTTCCTAAATGTCCAGCTTGAACTGACCAGAAGAAACAGCAAAAAGAAGGTTTCCCAAAAGAAAACCAAGAGTGCGCTGGGCAAATACTGCAGCAAGTATGCACTTTCCGAAAGGCTGGTTTGCGGGGAATGCGGTTCCATGTATCGCCGGACCACTTGGGTAAAAAAAGGCAAGAAGAAAGTAGTCTGGCGCTGCATCAGCCGATTGGAATTCGGAACAAAATACTGCCAACATTCACCAACCATATCGGAAGAAGCCTTACATCAGGCAATCCTCCAATGTATTCAAAAAGTGGTCGGGGACAAAGAAGATATCCTAAAAAATCTGCGTGATGTTCAAGAAAACATTATCCTGTTTTCCGGGAATCAAATCACACCGCAATCGCTGGAAAAGCAAATAGACAAACTGCAGCAGGAAATGTCTGCCTTAGTTAAAATCATTGCTCAAGGCGGTGACAGTGACTTCTATGCCGCCAAGCTGCGGCAGCTTTCCGAACAGAAAATGGACCTCACCAACCAACTGCAGGAAATCCAGAAAAAGAAAATGGCAGATCAGGCACAGGAATATCAGTACCAACAAGCCCTGCTTTATATCAACAACGAGGAAAACCTGAATCTAACTGAATTTAACGATGACTTTATTCGAAGAATTATTGAACAGGTGACCGTTCTATCCGCTACCCAAATCAGAATACGATTTGTTGGTGGATATGAGCAGGACGCAAACCTGCCATTGAAAAAATAGGTTGCCTGCAAAAAAATAGCACCGATGTCCTCAATCCGGGGGGCATCGGTACTATTTTTTTGTGGGTAACTTTAGTATATAGAGAGAAAAATCACTTTCAAAATTGCAGCGTTTCTGTTATAATGAAAATGAGTAAGTGTACGTTGTAGATTGTTCTTTGAAATAAAAGATTTGTGAAGAAAGGGGGGAAAGCATGAAAGTTCAGCCCCCCCCACAAGTAGGAGATAGATTATTCTTATTCCATCGAGAGGTAATCATTACCAAGACCTATTTAACATTTCACCTTGTCAAAATTCGCTATATAAATGACATTGCTGAATTTTGTATAGACTATCATGCTTTATCTTCCCAGCCTGACTACACAAATTCAATTGGAATAAACAAGCTAAGAGGACGGATATAATGAGCAGTATTATGACATTTATTGAAGGATATATGACTGGAAACGCATGGGAAGAACTCTGTGTAAAATGTTATCGTCTAAGATATCAAAGAGAGCATTATACAGCTATCCCTGCAGTGCAAGGTGGAGATGCTGGTATTGAAGGATTTACTCATAGCGGAATAGTTCATCAGTGCTATTGTCCAGAACGTATATATTCAGATAATGAACTTTATACTCATCAAAGGGACAAGCTAACTGCAGATATCGAAAAATTAATGAATAATGGAGAGCGCCTTAAAAAATTAGGAGTTCCGCCTATTGCTGAATGGCATTTTAATATTCCTGAATATAAAGATCCGAGGATTCTTAGTCATGCGCAATCGAAGCAGCAAGAAGTGTTAACTGCCAAAAAGAAGAATCCTACTTTGTTTGCCTATATTTCTGATGATTTTAAAATACTTGTTAAAGTTGCAGAAGATTTTTCACCGGAAATTAGCAGAATTATTCGTACAAACCTTACTGATATGAAGCTTAATTTAGCTGTTCAACATCAAGAGAAGCCTGATTGGTCAAAATGTGATTCCCAAAAAGTCGCTAATATACGTCGTAAAGTAGGAGCAGTAATGCATGTTGACGAAGATGATCCTGATTTAAACTATGTGATTAATGTTTATATTGATTATTATATAGCTGGACTGGAAATCATGAATAACTTACAACTTCATTTCCCAGAAATATATGAAGATCTCTACAAATTAGAACAGAGCTATAAAAGAGAAGTTTCATTGAAAACTCGGATTAATACTGACCGGCAATTAAATCAAAGTTTATTTAATAATATCCTTAACGAGTTTCAAGAAAAACTCGAAAAAGATTTTTCCAAAATGCTGACACAAGCTTCCGTTGTAGAACTAAAACAAGATTTAGTCGCAAGTTGGTTGGCTGATTGTTCTATGGAATTCAGGAGTGTATAACTAATGGTAAATCAGTTTCCTCTACAAGGTGATATAATTTTTGATGCAAAACCAGATGCGGTACCTTATAACTATCGAATAAGTTATAAGGTTTCTCAGTTGTGTCTTATTATGTACATATGTGGATGGGGAACGTCTTGCTCGCTAATTAAACTTCATATGATATCCTTTGCATTGTTATCACGAAAGAACATGGACAATCTATTAGAGTTTTCTGATAAAACAAATGAATCAGTGGTAGTTAGGTTTGATCCAGCAGTAAATAGAGCACTTACATACGCAGTGGCTTATGGCTTTGTCGTACAACAGCAAAACGGGAATTATAAACTAACAGACCAAGGGAAAAATTTCGCAGAGCGAATTAAATTGGCTGGCGATCTAATGGTGACTGAAATTAGAGAACTTACAGATTTGTCAAAAAGACTTACTGAATCAAGGATTAAGGAACTCACTGAAATTTGGAGGGATAGACATGCTGAGGATTAATAGATTACGTGTTGAAATTAATACTGCAAACGGCATGTATGGAATAGATGAATCTTTTAAAAAAGGGTTAAATTTTGTGGCAAGTAAGGAAAACACTTGCGGAAAAAGTTCTATACTTGCAGCTATATATTATTGCCTTGGTTTTGAGCAGATACTGGGTGGTGTCGCAGGTATTGGTGGGAAGGTATTAACATCTGCTTTTAAAAATACAATTGATGACAATGGAAAATCATGGAATGTTACAGAATCTGGAGCCTATCTTGAAATCAGTAATGGCTCCGAAGAAATAACAGTTTATAGAAGCATTAAAGCAGAAAATAAAGACAATAGACTTATTACTGTATATTTTAGTGAATATGATTTGATTAGTAATCCCAAAACCCAGTCGGAAGATTTTTATGTAAACATTCAGCATGCTGCTACAAGTCAACGAGGATTTCATGCATTTTTAGAGGACTTTTTACATTTAAATCTTCCTTTAGTTCGCACATCTGATGGTAGTGAACGAAAACTTTATTTACAAATCATTTTTTCAGCTATGTTTATTGAACAAAAACATGGCTGGTCTGATATCCTGTCGGGAATGCCCGTATTTGGCATTCGAGAGTCGAAAAAGCGAGTGGTTGAATATATACTTGGTCTCGATACCTTTAAAAACGAAAAAGAGCGAGATCGACTAAATGGTATAAAAACAGACCTTGAAAATAAGTGGGAACAGCTTATCAAAGAAATACAGCGACGTGCTTATTCCGAATCTTGCGATATTGTTAATATCCCCGTGCATCCCTGTGTGCTTTCAGACAAACAGTTTTCGCGTATTGCTATTCTAACAGTTGAGAAAACTACTATAGATGAAAAAAACAATCAATTAAAAACGGAATATGACTCATTGCGTCAATTGAAGCCACGAGTGACTGATAATTTTGAGGCTTTAAATACAGAGCTTTCAGAAACAGAAGCAGCCATTCTCAAATTTGAAGAGATTGTACGTCATCTAATGCAGAAATTATCTGGAATTAGTGAAACAATTCATCGGCTGACTTCTGATCTTCAACTTATTTGTACTGATATTAGAAATAATGAGGATGCAGCCAGATTACAAAAATTTGGTTCGGAAGTTAGTAATGGGCAGATAAGTGCAAATATTTGTCCAACTTGCAAACAGCAAATTCAAGATAATCTTTTAGAAGCTAATCCGTGTAGTGGCTTTATGAGTATTGAAGAAAACATACGGCATCTTAAGGCGCAAAAAAGTATGCTGGAATTTTCTCTCAATAGCCGTAAGAATACTCGTGACGCGCTACAAAAAGAAAAAGATAGCTATGAAAGTAGACTATTAACTTTACGCCGTTTAGCGCAAACCCTTCGGTCAGACCTTTTTACCACAACAGATACCGAAGCATCTGAAGCAATAATTTTAAAAAAGATAGAAATATCGAAACAAATTGAGCAGTTATCAGATTTGCAAGATGCATTTTATTCTTTTCTTGATAATCTAAATGACTTATCGGAAAAGTGGAATGATTATTTAGAGCAGAAAAGTCGTTTGCCGAAGAAGGGGATTTCTGAAATGGATATGAGCAAAATAGCTCTATTGAAATCTCACTTTATTGACAATCTGCGAAGATACCACTATAGTAGCTTATCAAGTTTTGACGGTATAGAAATCTCAGAAGAATCTTTGCTACCAACCATTGATGGATTTGATATGAAATTTGATTCATCTGCAAGTGATGGAATCAGAACAATTTGGGCTTTTACACTGGCTCTTTTACAGGTTTCGATTGAAAAAGACGGAAATCATCCCGGAATTATTATTTTTGATGAACCCGCTCAACAAAGTATAGTTTCAGAAGATATGAACAGCTTTATTCAGTCAGTATCTGAAGTTAGTTCCCAAAGCCAGATAATTATGGCCATAACACTTAATAGTCATGAACTTATTCATATTATTGATGAGTTGGATACCGATAAATATCATAAGCTGGAGATTGCAGATAAAGCATTTAAACGATTTGAAAAAATGGGCTCAAGGGAAGTGTCAGATTAAGTAACTGAAAGGGGCATCTAAAGTGACCACCCCTTCCAGACTGAGTCTGGACGCGGTTCGCGTTCAGACTCTTTTCTTTTTCTCAAGCAATGCGCTCGCGCTGGAAAGGACATCTAAATTGTCCATCCCTTCCAAGGTCCGATATTCGAAAACATATCGGACCTTTTTATATTTTTAATTTCAAAAAAGCTTTTTAGTGGTAGATAAAGTAAATTTTGCGAGCCAAATCCTCAACGGACTCTCAACGGACTAAAGAAAGAGGTTCTCAACTGTTAACTGAGACTGCTTATTCATACTACCGATCACAGTAAGAAAATCTCTATTCCTGCCTGCGGATAACGCGGAAAATTGGGGAAGCCACCCCAGATACTTGGCTCAAGCGACCAATTGTGGCGTACTTTACAGGGAATCGTATCGCTATCGATGTAACCGTGGAGTACAGTACGAAGGATGGTGTCCTATCGGTTTACGTTGCCACAGGTCAGGACTTCTCACTAGAGGGCCAGGGCGATGAAGATCTCTCCCTAGCCATGCTCAGAGCAGCCCGCGCCCACATTGTCCGTGATGAAAACGGCGTTAGGTTATTTCTCTAGGTAAACCAACCTATTCCGCCCTTTTTGGTGGGAGCTTCGCGGTTGAAATGGCTAGGGCAAAAAGATATAATGATGGAGAACTATTTCCCTTATTCGGCTTGTGTAAGATCATCCTAAAGTGACGGATGAAAAAAGGGGGCGGTCGGGATGCGGACAAATAGGGTTCGCGGCCACCATCTGCAATGGTTAATCCCGGTGATTATCGTGCTGCTGGTCGCGCTGATGATGCATTTGTTCCTTGGGAGAAGGTTAAGCCAGATTCCTGAGGTTCATCCGGTGGATGGCGTGCTGGATATCACCGAGGTTGACTTGTCTGAAAAGGTGGTCAATGTAAGCAACAACTGGGATTTTTATCCCAATGCCCTGTACACTTCTGCGGACTTCGCCAACGGTGTGGAGAACAATAGCCAAGAAGCTAATTCTACTGTGGACAGCGAGCCAAAATACGGCACACATCGCCTCATCGTCAAAGCCCATCCAAAGCAGTACTATACCCTTTGCTCCTACTCTATTGACTATAGCACCCGGGTGATTGTCAACGGCGTGGAGGCCGCCAATTTCGGCATTGTGGCAGACAGCGCCGCTGAGAGTGTGCCACGGATTGGTTATATGACAATTCCCCTCTACTCCGGAGAAACAGGAGAAATTGAAATCATCTACCAATACGCTAACTTCGTCCACCGGGATGGAGGATTTATTCAACCTACCTATCTGTCAACGCCTCAAAACATCGAGGAATTCAAGGCGCACAACGATCTCGTCTCTCTGAGCCTCAGCGGCGGGCTGTTGGTTCTATTTTTATATTTTCTTTTGTGTTCCGTTTTGCAGCGGCGATGTAGTTTTCTGCTGCTCTCCATCTGCTGCCTGATGATGGCCTTCCGGGATCAAAACTTTCTGGTTGTCCACGCTCTGCCGCCTGATACCTCCTGGTACCTCGCCTACCGGATTTTCATGGCCGTGACCGCTCTGCTGCCGGGAATGGTGCTCCTGCTGTTTGGGAGTATGTATCCTAGCGCCATCAAAAAGCTCCCGGTCATTTTGCATACAGCAGCCATGGGGATTGCCGCGGCTCTCATTGCCATTCTCCCTACAGTCTGGCTGGTCACAGTCTGTACCGTTGCCTGGGGCTGCGCACTCCTTTATCTCGTCTATCTTATCTGGGGCGTCGTACGGTATTATCTAAAGAAAAGGACATTCCAGATGACGGATGCGCTGACGGTAGGCGGCGCGGCTGTGCTCATCTTATCCATCCTGCTAGAGGCAACTTATGTCAATCATAGTTCCGTTGTCAGCCATTACGGAATCATGCCCGGTGGGATGCTGATATTTGATCTTCTTATTGCGATGTCAATCAGCCTGCGTTCCAAGGCGCAGGAGGAAGCACTGGCGGAAAGCCGTAGCCGCAGCGAACTTCTGGAGCGGATGAACGCCATGCATCTGGATTTTTTGCACCAGGTGGCCCACGAACTAAAAACACCGCTGACCGTCATTTCCGGTTATGCCCAACTGACCGGCCTGCAAATGTCCACCGGTCATATTAGTAATGAAACGCCAGAAAACCTAAAGGTCATCCGCAATGAGGCTTTACGGCTGGCCGATATGGTGAACAACCTCATGGAATACACCTATGGCAGAACTACCGAAGCCCAATTTGCTACGGTCGAGGTAGGACCACTCTTGGAAAGCACCCGGGCCATCTGTACCCCTATGTGTCTGAAAAACAGCAATCGTGTGGACACGCATAATGAAAACTCCGTGGCAGTCTATGGCAGTTGGGAAATGCTGTTGCAGGTCTTCATCAACTTGGTGGTCAACGCCAACCGTCACACCCAAAACGGTGTCATTACCATTAGTGCGTCAGATCAGGAATGCCGGGAGTATGTAGTGTTTCGGGTGGAGGATTCCGGCAGCGGGATAGATGATAAGATTCTCCCCCATATTTTTGAGAAGGGCTACAGCGGCGATGGCGGGAGCGGCCTGGGGCTGGCCATCTGCCGGGAGGCCGTAGAGGCTCACGGCGGGAACCTGAAGGTGGAACGTACCGGCCCTGAGGGTACAGTCTTTGCGTTTACAGTGTTAAAAAGGGAGGCAGAGCCATGAGTACAATTCTTCTGGTGGAGGACAACCCACACATTATGAAGATCAATGCCGAGGCCCTGACCATGTACGGCTATGAGATTCTTCAAGCGGCCACCGCCCGGGAATGCCGCCAGGCTTTGCGTTGGCATCCAGTGGATCTGGTGGTGCTGGACATTATGTTGCCTGACGGCGATGGCGTAGAACTATGCCGGGAACTAAAAGAACAGCACAACATCCCCATTTTGTTTCTCAGCGCCCTGGGAGAGAGCCGTGACGTGGTAGAGGGCTTACGGGCGGGAGGAGACGACTATCTGGCCAAGCCCTACGACTTAGAAGTGCTGGCTGCACGGATTGAAGCAAGGTTGCGGCAGGAGCAGGCTAGAAGCCGCTATGTCAGTTATGGTAGCCTAAAGCTGGATATTTTCTCCGACTGCGGTTACCTGGGTGGCGTTGACCTACAACTGACACAGAAGGAATTTGCCGTATTGCTTCTACTTGTCCGCAACGCGGGAAAAACCGTCTCCAAACAGAAGGTTTTGATGGAGGTGTGGAACACCGACCAAGAGGATGACAAACGGGCTCTTTGGACGCTGATTTCCCGGCTGCGTCGGAAACTCAACAGCCACAACTCCCGCATCGAGATCTCCTCCAAGCGAGGAGACGGCTATACATTGGAGCTGATATGACGCCCAGGCGGCAAGCTTTGCGATTTGTTAAAGTTGGTCGCCTGAAATTTCTGTCATTTACGATAATATGAGGGGTTCCTTTACCCTTGGATGCTTTCATAAAAGCTGGCGGAAAAGCAGTGCTATCTCTGCCTATTTGTTAGAAAAACAGGATAGAAAAGAGGGGGAGCTTTCTTTGGAGAAAGCTCCCCCTCTTTATAAATTTTTCATAAGAAGATAAAGGATGATGGTAATTATCCTTTTTTCCGCAGAGTTAAGATGTTCTTTCCATCCCGATATTCATATTGGATATCATCCATCAGCTTTTTTGCCATGAAGATGCCTAAGCCGCCAATCTGCCGCCGCTGTGCATCCAGCGTCACGTCAGGATCCTGCCGGTCCAGAGGATTATAGGGGCGGCCCCGGTCAGCGAATCCCACAATAATCTGGAAGGGATCACCGCCGGCCTCACAACGAACACGGGCCTCCCCCACATATGGGTGGTAGGCATAGCGGGCGATGTTGACAAAGATCTCCTCCACCGCCAAATCCACCTGCGTCATTAGCTTCAGAGGACAACCGGCCTGTTCCAGCTGCTTGTCCACAAAAGCGAGAACAGTATTCAAATTGTCCAAGGTCGCGGTCACAGTGATCTCAGCCATTCTCATCCCTCCCGGTGATCTTATTGATCCGGAGCAACAACATGGTGATATCGTCTGCCTGCTCTGCTCCGGCGGCAAAAGCGGCAATATCGCCATGCAAGAGCTTTAGTTGCTCCTCCAAGGATTTGCCTACCAGATCCGCCCCTTTGAAAAAGTCCTTAAGACGCTCCTCGGAGTACAGGACGTTGTTTGGGTTTAGCGCCTCTGTGACGCCGTCGGTGTAGAGGAAGATGCAATCCCCTGGATGGAAAATGATCTCCTGCTGCTGATAGTGAACATCCTCCATCCCTGCCAGAACGAAGCCGCGCTTACTGGGCAGCCAGTGGTAGGGTTGTGCCTCCAGGGCGACCAGAGGCGGATTGTGTCCGGCGTTGACGTAGGTAAAGCGGCCGGTGGAAATCTCTAGGACGCCTAGGAAGGCTGTGACAAACATTCCCGACTCGTTGTTCTCGCACAACTGGTTGTTCACCGTCTCAAAGACACAGCTGGGATCCATACCGGCCTGGGCGTGGTTCTTAATGAGGGTCTTGGCAATGACCATAAACAGGGCCGCAGGCACACCCTTTCCCGATACGTCGGCTATTACCACCGCTAAGTGGTCCTGATCCACCAGGAAAAAGTCATAGAAATCGCCGCCCACCTCTCTTGCCGGGGTCATGGTCGCATAAATATCGAACTCATCGCGCTCCGGGAAGGGGGGGAAGATCCGAGGCAGCATATCCGCTTGGATCTGGGTGGCCACATTCAGTTCCGCTCCAATACGTTCCTTTTCCGCGGTGACGGCGGTGAGGTTTTCCACGTATTGTACAATATCCGTTTCCATCTTTCCGATAACCCGTGCCAAGGCGCCGATCTCGTCCTTTTTGCGGATCTGCGCTAACAGGTCCAGCCGAGCCACGTTGTCCTCAGCGAAGCGCTGGGCCTCTCCAGCAATGGTAAGGATAGGTGAGACCACCTCCTTGCGGAGAAAACCGATATACGCCAGAAGGAACAGGGCCACCGACAGTACTGTAATCCCCATAACGTTCCATACATAGGTCCTCCGGGCGTTGTCTAAGGCCGTCATCGCCTTTTCCACTCCCAGAAAGGCTATGACCTTCCCACTGGAATCCTTTATCGGAATCCCCGCAGTGGTGTGGGCGCCAGAGGCTTCGGTGTAGGAGTAGAAATAGACCGCGCTGCGTTCCCCCGTAGTCATGATCTGTTCTACCTCTTCCTGGTAGGCTGGGTCCATATCCTGGGCAGTGTAGCCCAGCTCATAGCGGGTAAATCCAGTATCTGGGTGTACGGCGTCAAAGATATAGGTGCTGGTGGTGTAGTCGTTGGAGAGCTGGGTCACATAGATGAGATAGCTGTTGGTAGAGAGCACCAGAGCGTCCAGTTCGGCTTGAATTTCCAGATAGGCCTCGTCAATCTCCCCAGTCTCCAGATAATACTCCAATCGGTCTGGATCGAGATATGTCTTGGCAGTCTCCGCAGTTTCATAGGCGGAACGATTGTACTCGTCCTCCAGCACCATGGTAAATTGCTTGTAGCCCATATAGCTGATGGCAGTGCACAGCAACACGCTCAGAAGCAGCACGCTAATAATGAGTTTTATGGAGAGTCCTGAGATCTTCTCGTTCATCTTTCCCTCATTTCCTCGAATTTATCCGCCTCAGCGGCAAAAAAACATAGGCTTTCCTCTCCCCGCAAAATTTGCACAGGTTTGTACTGAGCCATCGTCCGGCCACGGCGAGCCATGGCTGCCTCATAGCGCTGAAAACTGCCGGGGGGCAGAAAGCGAACACGGACCGGTCCGATATCTCCCATAACGCGGCAACCTTGATAGCCCAGGCTTATCTCTCGCAGGCACTGATCCAGCAACGGCCCGGCGTTTTCCAAATAGGGGCTCTCCAAATAAACGAGGTATCTACCCGGCCGAAGAGAGTAATCCTCCTGAGCACAGAAGGCGGTGACAGAAAGGCCCGTACGTTCTTGGAAGCGCCACATGGCATCTCTCAGTTGCTCGGTGTTCAGCTTCTCGTCCGCTACATTTAAAGCCTGGTTCATCCGATAACAGAAGCGGACAACCGGAGCCTGCCCCCAAAAGCCTACCACTTCCAACACATCCCGCATCCGGTAACGATAAAGGCCAGAGTGGTTGGTAAAGACAAGTTCGTAGCGCTCCCCCACCTCCACCTGCCCTATGGTCTTGGGCAAACCCATCTCTCCAGAGACAGGCAGAAACTCGAAGAATCCCGCCTCTGGCAGCAGGATGTAGGCGTCTGGTACATTTACTCCCGCCGCTATGCTGAGAAAGCCCTCTGAAGCGCCATAGATAAAGTGGTGAATGGGTACAGATTTAGCATAGAGTTCCATCGCGCGGGTATAAACAGGAAAGTTCTCCCCTCCAATGCCTAGAATATACCGGATATCGGGCCAAATCCGTCGTACCATGTCTTCCGGCTGGAGATCCGGCCGAAGCGGGCTTAATTCCTCCGCTCGTCGAGGGTCTGGAGGCAGCCAGCCACGAAGTTTCCGCCGCCAATGGGCGTCCAGAGGGATGCTGTCGTCTATCGTCCCCGTCGCCATATCCCGTAACAGTAGGTTCCAGTGCTCCCGAATGTAATCCAGAACGCTCACCGCCCGGTGAAGGAAGACGCTGTGGATGGCGGTAAGTTTTCTCTCCGCTAGAGCAAAGCGAACTTTCACATAGGTCAGATCCTCCACCCGCTCCGGGAAAAGGACTTCCTTGGGCACGCAGTAATCGGAAGCATCAAAACCTCCCGCGCGATCTAACCACTGATATAAAGAAGCGGAGCGGACACCACACATCTGCCCCCCTGGAAGATAGGTCTTAGCGAACTCACCCACCTGGAATATCTTCCCAAATAACGCCTCTGGCGGCAGTTGAGGAAAGTACTCCTCCACCATGCCGTAGACGCCCCAGTGGATATACTCATAGTGGATGCCCATATCCGTCTCCGTCACAGGCACGTATTTGGGGGTGCCGGTGCTTCCAGAGGTAATGGCGAAGTAAACCGGCTCTTCCATTGTCAGCTGACAGGTACCGCCGGAGAGAAGAGCTTGGATGTAAGGCTCATAGTCTTGGTGACAGGAGAGCGGGACTTGTTCCTGAAATTCTGCCAAGGAATGGATGCGGGAGAAACCATAACGCGTGCCGTATTTTGCGGCGGCATTTTGCCGCAATATGGTCCGCAGCTGCTCCTGCTGGATTTTCTGGGCACCGGCTGCGGCCTGCCGCAGCTTGGCCATAGCCGCCGCTCCCGGCGAAATGTAGTCCATCTTCATAGTAGTTCTCCTGTCGCTTAGAGCAAAAGCTGTACTGTGTTCACCCCGAAGGTCCGTTGATACACCACCTGTTTCATCATACCGGTGATGAGCTGGATGCCCAAGTCTTCTTCGCCATGGAATTCACGATGGTCGAAGGGGTCATAGGCCCGTCCGTCATAACGGATGCGGATGCCCATGGCCTCCCCCACGGAAAAGGCTCGCACATCAAAGCGGACAGCGGTATCCGGATTCTTCTGGACAATCATGGCCATAACCTCCTCGATGGCTAGGCTAAAGCGCATGACCTGCCGAGAATCCATCCGATTTTCCCGGCAAAAGTCGGCGATCTTTCCGCTGGCCTCACAGATATGCTCTGTGTCTCCGACCACAGAGAAGTTGATCACCTGTCCGCTCTCCTCCAAGGACCGATCCATCAGCAGGTACCGAGTCCACTCCGGGTGCCGCCTATGGTAGAGGGAAACGGCGAAATACCACAACGCCAAGGTAGCAGCCTCGCTGAGGGCCAGGAACCACCAAGGGCTCATGCCAAGGGTCAGGGCGATATACAGGCTTATAGCGGCAGCCAAAAAAACGCGGCAGAGGATGAGGGCATTCGCCCAGCGGACATGACCGGTGATGTTGTAGTACCCGGAGAGTACACTACATCCTAAGGCCGGGAACATACCAACGGAGAGGCACACCATGGCAAAGCGCAGGGAGCCATCGGGCAGGCCGTAGGCAGAGGCGATGGCATCGGCGGCAAGGGTCACCGCGACAGCAAAAACTCCGCAGCAGAAAAAGCCGGTATACAGCTCCCTCCGAATCAGCAGGGCGGCGCTGTCGTTATCCCGCTCACCGCTATATATACCCAGCATGGCAGAAGCGGCCTGAGGTACTCCATCCACTACCGACAAGGAAAAGGCACTAATACAGTTGACGGCGGTAAAAGCCGCTACCAATTCGCTGCCTCCCGCCCACAACAGCAGGGCGTTCACCGTCAACATCCGCAGGGTCTGTAGGAGATTGTTCAGGGCGGAAGGGCTGCCCGTTGCCGCGATTTCCTTCCATTCCTTCCGGGTGGTGACCCAGGAGGATCCCAGATGGAAACTGCTGTTCTGATCACATAACCAGAAAAAGCCCAAAGCACATGCCACAGCTGTCGCGATAACGCTGGCCAAGGCCGCTCCCCCGATTCCCATATCCATAGGGTAGAGAAAGAGAAGATCCAGGGCTATATTCCCGCCCCCCATGACCAGCATCATCCTGGCCACCAGCTTTGTACGCCCATCTATGCGCAGGAACCAGAAAGGAATATAGATCAGAATCTTTGGCAGCGCTCCAATTAAAGTGATGAAGTTATACTCCCGCACTAAGGGACGGATGGCCGGGTCCGGGCACAACAGGGCAGAAATCGGGCCGCTGAGGGCAAGCCCTATCGCCGTCGTCAGGCAAGATGCGGCTAGGCAGGACCAAATCGCCGTGTGGTAGAGCCTCTGGCTCTTCTCTTGCTGCCGGCGTCCAATGGCCTTAGACGCCTGGATAGCAGTACCGGAGACCAAAAAAGAGCCCACCACACACAATACCAGATACACAGGGACACACAGACTGATCGCAGACAGGCCATCCGTGCCGATCCGTTGCCCTACCAGAATCCCGTCCGTCAGGATGTTGATATTTTCACTGAGTATGGACAGAACACAGGGAAGAAGGCTCCGATGAAAGGATCTACGCAGAAATACCTCGTCCTGTTTTAAATTACCGCTCTGGTTCTGTGTCGCTGTACCAGCCATGTAGATCTCCTTCTCCGTATCAAACGATGGTCAGAATATCCACAAATCCGGTGATCTCAAAGACCTCCATGATGGTCTCATTGACATGGTGGATGGTCATCTTCCCCTGTTTATTCATGGTCTTCTGTGCTGACAGCAGCACCCGCAAGCCTGCGGAGGAGATGTACTCCAAACCGGAAAAATCCAGCTCAAGCTCCGTAACGCCGGGGAGTGAAGCTTTAAGTTCCGCCTCCAGCTGGGGGGCCGTATTAGTATCTAAACGTCCCTCCAAGGCGATACGCAGGGTACTGTCTGTCGCGTTTTTTGTGATAGTCATGACGATTCCTCCCATATGTTTCGTTCTTCCCGCTGGTGCGGGAGGAGGGTTTCAATGTGGGTTTAGGGGGCAGCGGAATGATCCTAGACATGACTCTCCCAAGCTTCCCGAGAACCATCTCACGTAGGTCTCTCCTTCCGCTGAAAAAATTAAAAATACCCTTTCTATCTTATCATTATAACACAAAAAAGAGCGCGAACCTTACAAAATTGTAAAGTAGGCTATCGGCTACAGCTAGTATGGTATATTTCTATTATATATAATGTGGTTTGTTTTGGGGATGTGCCGAGGGAGTTACTGATCCCGGTCGAACACGCCCCTGATGACGGATCCTGCCCTAGCATCAGGACGGCATGGAAGTTACCCTTTGGGGTGGATACCTGGAGAGGAGTGATCAATGTGAGAGCTGACAGGACCTGGAGAAAAAGAGTGCTCGCCTGGCTGATGTGCGTAGTGTGTCTGACAACGACCGTCTACGGCAGTTCGGATGGCGATTCAAGCACAGACAGCAGTGGGGCCATCAACTTGAACTCACCGGATGCCGTAATTGCCGTCGAGGTGGGCACCACCACCGAAAGCGATGCCCGCAGCGCCTATCCAGACGCCCAGATCATATATGTAAATAGCGCGACCGACGGCCTTCTAAACGTCACCTCTGGCAAGGCTGATGCCTACGCTATGAACTTGACGGCCTACGAAAGCAGCGTTAAGTCCCAGCGTAACGATGTAACCCTTCATCCTGACGGCGTAGTGGGAGAAGGCGGTGATGTGGTGGTGGGCATCAGCCCTGTGACTGACCTGCCCAACGCGGCGGAACTTATCAACGGTTTTATCGCCGAAATCAAGGCAGACGGTACCCTAGACGATATGAATCGTCGGTGGGAGACGGAGCACGACTATACTATGCCGGATATTCCTGTGCCAGAAAATCCAGAGTTTACCATCAAGGTGGGCACTACCGGCGCCGCAGATCCCTACTCCTTCTATCAGGATAACGAGCTGGTGGGCTTTGACCTAGAGCTTATGTACCGTTTTGCCAACTGGTGCAACGCGGAGTTAGTCATCGAAGTATATGACTGGTACGGCATCATGCCTGCCTGTACCTCAGGCAAGGTGGACTACATCATGTCCAACCTCTTTGCCACAGAAGAACGGCGGGAGGCCATGAATTTCTCCGACCCCTACAAAGAGGTCCGAACTGTCATGGTCATTGCCAACGCGGAGCAACCGGCCCCGGAGGGATTCATAAACGGAATCATATCCAACTTTGAAAAGACCTTTATCCGGGAAAACCGTTGGCAGATGATTCTCAGCGGCCTACTGGTGACCTTGGAGATCTCTCTCCTTTCAGGGATTTTTGGAACGGGTCTTGGTTTTGGCCTGTGTCTCCTGCTGCGCAGTCGGCACAAGGCGGTGTCTGCTACGGCCAGAGGGTTCTGCCGGATCATGGAAGGCATACCCAACCTAGTGGTTCTTCTCATCGTGAACTTTGTCATCTTTGCCTCCTCCGACATTGACCCTGTGGCTGTGGCGGTGATCTCATTCTCAGTCATCTTCGCTGTGGCTGTAGCCGGCACCCTAAATACCGGCATCAACGCGGTGGATAATGGACAATGGGAGGCGGCATCGGCTCTAGGCTTCAGTAAGATCACCAGCTTCCTCCATGTAATTCTTCCCCAGGCTGTCCGTCATGTACTTCCAATTTACAAAAGTGAAGTGGTGGCCATGATCAAGATGACCTCCATCGTTGGCTACATTTCTATCCAGGACCTGGCCCGGGCAGGAGATCTGATCCGCAGCCGCACCTTTGAGGCGTTCTTCCCTCTCATCGCCATCGCTATCATCTACTTTGCCATCTCCTCTGCCGTGGCGGAGGCCATTGGCAAAATTGAGCTGAACATCGATCCCCGCCATCGTCCCCGACGGCTGCCCAAAGGCGTGATCGTTAACGAGCACCCGGCCGTTCCAGCAGCACCGTCCAAGAAATTTGAGGGGGGCGAGCTTATCCGCATCGAGCACCTCAAAAAAGCATTCCCCAACGTCACCCCCCTTACCGACGTGAACACCTCTATCCATCAGGGAGAGGTCATCACCATCATTGGCCCCTCCGGTACCGGCAAATCCACCCTTCTCCGCTGTGTCAACCGGCTGGAGACTCCAACCGAGGGAGCCATCTTTGTCCATGGAGAAAATATCTGTGACAAAAAGGCGGACCTCAATGTCCTCCGCCGCCGCATGGGGATGGTCTTCCAGCAGTTCAACCTTTTTGAGCACCTGACCATTATTGAGAACATCATGCTGGCGCCCACCCTGATTCGGAAGGTTCCCCGGCAGGAAGCCTATGAAAAAGCCATAGAGCTTCTAAAGGCTGTTGGTATGGCAGAGAAGGCCCTCAGCTATCCCGGCGAACTTTCCGGCGGCCAGAAGCAGAGGGCGGCTATCGCCAGGACCCTGGCCATGGAGCCGGAGATCGTCCTTTTTGATGAGCCAACTAGCGCTCTAGACCCCACAATGGTAGGGGAAGTCCTCACGGTCATCCGTCAGCTGGCAGCCCAGGGGCTCACCATGATGATCGTCACCCACGAGATGAAGTTTGCGCGGGATGTGTCCTCCCGGGTATTCTACATGGACCAGGGTGTGATCTATGAGGACGGGTCTCCTGAGGAAATTTTCGAACATCCGCAGCGTGATCGTACACGGGCTTTTGTCAAGCGGCTGAAGGTCCTCTCGATTACCATCACCAGCCCAGACTACGACTTCATCGCCGTTACCGAGCAACTCCAGCAGTTCGGTGAAAAACAGCTCATGCCCCGCCGCCAACTGGATAATATGCGCCGGGCGTTTGAGGAAATTTGCGCCACCAACGTGATTCCCAACAGCGCCGGCGACTATGAACTGCACGTCACTGCCGAATATTCCGAGGAGACTGGCAAGGCTCAGATGCGCTTTGTCTGGGGCGGCGCGCCCTTCAACCCCCTGGAGGAGGGGGATGCGCTCTCCATGAAGCTGCTGAAAGGCTACTTCTCTGAGACAGAATACCGGTACGAGAACCATGAGAATGACCTGACTGTGTCCCTATAATCATTAATCGTCCAATTGCTAGGAAAGTTGGATAGGCGCTGCGCCTTTCTTTCGCTCCCTCATTTTTATAGGGAGAGCCAGCTGACGGCATTTGCCTAGGCTCTGCCATCTGCCGGCAGCGATCTCTCAAATTTCATGGGGGTAAATCTCATGCCATCGGCGATCTGCTCCCCACCCGTTTCCACAAAGCCCAATTGGCGGTAGATGGGCACGGCATAGGGGGAGCCGGCGCCACAAACTGCAAAAAGGCCTCCCAAGCCAGCCCCAGGGACTCGCCTAATTGCCCATTTCCTATTTCCCTAACTTTCATCTTCCCCGCCTGCCATCCATCAAATATGATAAAAATAGACGTTGCAGTACTGCAACGTCTATTTTTCGTGCTATAAAGGATAAGCCGGTTTTACTCTTCTTCCTGTGCCTTTGCTTTTTTCTTCTCACCGATGCTGAGCAGGAGGTTGAGAAGGATGCCGAAAATGGCTGCGCCTGCAATACAGGGAACCTGCAGGCCGAAGAACGGGATGTTGCCGCCGAAGGCGTAGTTCCCGCCGATGCCGATAATCATGATGGAAGCGATGACGGCAATGTTCTTGGAGGAGAACATGTCCACCTTCTTCTCAATCATAATGGCAATACCCTGGGCCGCGATGGCGCCGAACAGATAAATTTCCAACCCGCCGATGACAGCCAGAGGGATGCCATAGATCACCTGGATCAGCGGCGTAAAGAAGCTGACGATCATGGCGATAATCGACGCGGCAACGAGGACAGGGACGGAAAAGACCTTCGTAATGGCCATGGTGCTGATATTTTCACCATAGTTGGTACCGGCGGGGCCGCCCACAACGCCGGAGATCATATCGCAGATACCGTCGCCAATCAGGTTGCGGTCCAGCATATCGATGAGGCTGTACTTCATCTTTTTGCCTTTTTTCCGGGCAACGTCATTGACATAGATATCCAGCTGATACATATGGGCCGTGGATTCGGGAATGGTGGCAATGGCGATGGGCATAATCGCCGCTACAGCACTCCAGGACACCTTGGGGAAGGAAAACGCGGGGACAGCGAAGATAGACCCGTCGCCCAAGCGCCAAATAGAGGCTTCCAGAGCCGCTGCCGGCACAGAGCGGAACAGGTTGGCCCAGTCGGCGGCGTAAGCTATGCCGGCCACCGCGCAGCCGGTCAGCACACCAAGCAGCAGGGGAAGCTGCCCAAGGAATCCCTTGAGATATTTGGAATAGAGGATGGTGGAGACCAGTGTGACCAGGGCGACAATAATCCACATGACGCTCTCGCTGGTCACCTCCGTGACATTGGGAATGGCGTCGCTTAAGGCGTTCCCCGCCAGGGTGAGGCCGATGATCATGGCAACCGGTCCGGTGATGGAGGCAGGCAGGATGGTCTCCACCACCTTCTTGCCGAAGAAGCGGACCAACAGGCCGGCCGCAATGGAGATAAGGCCGGAGAAGATGATGCCGAACTGGGCATACTGGATCGCTTCTGTAGGCAGAATACCGTCTACCTTCACAAAGCCTTCGGCCGCGCACATGCTGGCGATGGCGGTCAGGTAGGCGAAGCTGGAGCCATAATACAGCGGGATCTTCCTGCCGGTAATCAGGATAAAGCAGAGGGTGGCAAGGCCGCTGGCGAAAATGGTGGTGGATACCTGGAAACCGGTGACAAGGGCAACCGTAACGGTAGCCGGGAACATGACAATGACCTGCTGTATGGCGTACAACAGCAGCTTTCCAAAGCTTGGCCGCTCTTCCGGCAGGTATCCCACAGCGTCCTGGTGTTGTTTCATATGCAACGCATCCTTTCCTGTTTGCTGCTGAGCGGCCCTTCATCTCAAACCAGAGCAATGATGTCGTAAGTGCCGTTCTCAAAATAATCTCAGTTATGTTCTAGTATAGTATATTTGGCCTAGACTTTCAACACTTCTTTGCTTCTTTCTGATTTCTAACTATCTGTTCCTTGCGCCATTTTTCATCAGGCTTTTTCCCCTTTCCGCATTACACAGCCATAAAAACCGTGGGTAATTTCCCTTTATGGCCGATAATCCCCCCAGTGAACACACTACGGACAAAGGGAAAATTTGGCCAAAATATGCAGTTTCCCGTTTCCCTGCCAGTATTGTGCTGACCTTTTCTTTATGTTAAAATAGTGTAAAAATCGTGTATGATTATCTTGTAAAAACATTTTTTATCTCTATATTTGACGCTACAACATCCCTTACATTCCCGCTGAGGACCAATTATTCTATCTTGAGAATCAGGCGGGAGGCAAAGGACAGGAGGCCCGGGATGAACGAAGTTTTACGACAGGAAAAGAAGTTTGCTATCCATATGGTGGACAGCCTTTTGCTGCAGGGGCGGCTAGGCGCCGTCATGCACGGCGACGCCCACAACGGCGCCCAGGGCTATCTTATCCGCTCCCTGTATTTCGACACCCCGGATGACCAGGATTTTAACGACAAGGTGGACGGCCTGGAACTGCGTAGAAAAATCCGGCTGCGCAGCTACAGCCCTCAGGCGGATTTCGCCATGCTGGAGATGAAACAAAAGGAGGGCCCCTATCAGCGCAAGCGTTCCCTTCGTCTTACCCGAGAGGATGCCCGGCAGCTGTGCCAGGGGGACTACCGTCCCCTGCAGAAATACAAAGATCCCTTTGCGGCGGAATGCTACGGATTGATGCACTGCCGGTGTTACCGGCCAAAAACGGTGGTGGAATACCGCCGGCAGGCCTATGTGGCCAAGGAAAACCGCATCCGCATTACATTTGACAGCCGGATTGTCGCTACCGAGTCCCGCTTTGAGCTGTTCGACCCTAAACTTCCCATGTATCCGGTGATGGATCCATTCAATTTGGTACTAGAGGTCAAGTATAACGGCTTCCTGCTCAGCTATATCAAGGACCTGCTAGATCAGGTGGAACGTTCAGAACTGTCCGTCAGTAAATACTGCCTAGCCCGAAGCGTTTCCCTTGGCAACCACGGATAAATTTCACAAGAAGGAGAAACATCAACCATGAGAGAATATCTATTACAACTATTGGAAACTAGCGGTGGCGAACTCTCCATTGGAGCCATTGTCCTGCGTCTTGCCTTTGCGGTGGTAATTGGAGGGTTTATCTTCCTATCTTATCGTCTATCCCACAGCGGGAGTATCTACAGCGTCAAATTCAATGTATCCCTTGTCACCCTGACTGTGGTGACCACCACCGTAATGATCGTCATCGGCAACAATATCGCTCTTTCTCTTGGCATGGTAGGCGCCCTGTCCATTGTCCGTTTCCGCACCGCAATCAAGGACTCCCGGGACACCGTCTACATCTTCTGGGCCATTGTGGTGGGAATCTGCTGCGGCTCTGGGGATTATCTAGTGGCCTCGGTGGGGAGCGCCTTTGTATTTTTGGTGCTGCTGTTCTTCGGGCGCATCCGAAACGACAACCGGGTGTTGCTGATTTTGCGGGCCGCCCGGGTCAACGAACCCACCGTCGAAGCGCTGATCTTCCAATACTTTAACCGCAAGGCCATCCTCCGCGCGAAAAACACGACGGATGAGAATGTGGAATTTATCTATGAGCTCAGCGGCAAGTATCTTGCCAAGGCGGAAAAGGCAGGAGGCAAGAGCATTACTGATGCGGTGTATGAGATCGGCGGCATCGAGTATTTCAATATTGTCATGCAAAACGATGAAATCAGCGGCTGATCTGTCAGCTAAAAAGGGGGCGTAGGGCATGAAATATCGGGTATTAGGGCTGTCTATGGCCATCATCATGATCCTAAGCGCATTGGCGGCTGCCGCCTTTGATCAGGAGACCGGTCCCGCCCGAGTTCATCAGCATCTAAGCGCCCGGCAGCCGGATGCGGGCTGCGATTGTAGCGGCAGCGAGTTATGCACCCACCTGCCCTTGGTCATTATCGACACTAGCGGCCAGCAAATCCCTGGTGAAATTACCGACCTTCATGATAGTTTCGGTGAGGTATATACCAGCCTAGCCGATGACGGCCGGGATGTGGTGGATGCGGAAGTATCCATCATCGACAATCAGGACCGGAACAACCACCCTTCCGACCCGGCGACAGTATCTACCATTTCCGAAATCCGGCTGCGGGGCCACTCCTCCCGCACCTTTGAAAAACGCTCCTACCGGCTCAATTTCGTGGACGAAGAGGGGCTGGATAACCCAGTCGCGGTTATGGGCATGGACGCTCACAGCGATTGGGCACTTTACGGCCCCTCTCTGGACAAGTCCCTGATCCGCAACTACATATGGTACAACATTTCCGGTGAGATCATGGCGTGGGCTCCCAATGTCCGCTACTGCGAGCTGATCCTCAACGGGGAATATGAAGGGCTCTATCTGATGGTGGAGACAATCACCAACGGCAACGACTGCCGGCTGGATCTCAGCGATCAGGCATACGGCACCTCAGTCACCGGTTACCTGCTGCGGTCCGACCGCACCACCGACCCAGATCTGGGCAGTATCCGGGATGTCTATTCCTATCTTGAACGAATGACAACCATCGAAACTGATATCTCTATCCGATATCCCAAACGTTCCGCCCTGACCGAAGAGATCCGGGAAGGGATTGAGCTGGACTACGCCGCTTTTGAAAAGGCCCTATACTCCTATGACTATGACACTGGGAAATATGGCTATTGGAACTGGATCGACGAAGAAAACTTTATCGACTATTTCCTTATCAACGAATTTTCCATGAATTCGGACGCTGGAAAATACTCCACCTATATCTACAAGGATATGAGTGGGAAATACAAGCTGGCGGTGTGGGATTTCAACAACGCCTGCGACAATTATCAGGAAACCGAATTCGACCCTGACACCCTCATTATGTACGGAAAGCACTGGTACACCATGCTGTGCAAATCCCAGCGGTTTGTAGACCGTTTGCTGGAGCGGTACGAAGAGCTTCGGGACACCGTCTTCAGTGAAGAATATCTTATGAACTATATCGACGAAACCTTGGCTTATCTCGGTCCGGCAATAGAGCGCAACAATGAGAGATGGCATGAGGTCATGACCCAATGGGAGCCTTTGATCCCCACCTCCCGCAATCTGTATAGCCATGAGGAAGCGGTGGAACAGCTAAAGGACTGGCTTTGCGACCGGGGCGACTGGCTGGATGACAACATCCACACCCTGCGGCAGTACTGCCACCCCTCCCGCAACAAGGCCTATAATCACTGAAAACCCAGAGGAGGCAAAGCCCATTGAAAAAGTTTATCATCTGCGTCTGCGCGCTGATCCTGGTCATTTTTATGGGCTGGTACGCATACTACAATCTGGGCTTTTATATTGACCTCAACCCCAATGCCCCGGTGAGCACCTTTATGACCACCGACGAGGAGTCCATCTATATGGTCCGGGATGGGGAGGCTGTCCCCTTTGAGATCCGCGGCGTGGATTTAGGGGTGGGCATTCCCGGGGAGTGGGCCACCGATTTCGCCATCGACAAGGAAACCTATCTGCGGTGGTTTGGGATGATCCAGGACCTGGGGGCCAACACCATCCGGGTGTACACCATCCTTCACGACGATTTTTACAACGCCTTTTACGAATACAACACCCAGCGGGAGGAACAGGGGGAGGAACCCCTGTGGCTGCTTCATGGCGTTTGGGTGGATGATTATTCCCATAACTCCCATAAGGACGCCTATGACGACGGGCTGCTGCCCGAACTCATCGAGGACTGCCAGACCATTGTGGATATCCTCCATGGGAACAAATTCCTTCTGGGCCGGGATGGGGACGGCTCCGGCTTCTACCGGCATGACGTATCCTCCTGGGTGCTGGGCTATATTCTGGGGGTGGAGTGGGAGTCAAGCCTTGTCACCTACACCAACCAAAATAACCCGGACAGGTGCAGTTACTCTGGAAAATATATGGTCACTACCGATGAGGCTACCCCTTTTGAAGCCATGTTGGCCCAGTTGGGAGATAGGCTCATCGCATATGAAAGCTCCCGCTATAAACAACAGCGTTTGGTGGCCTTCTCCAACTGGCCCACCACCGACCCCTTCCGCTATTCCCTCATCACCTCCAACTATCGTCATAAGGTGGCGGCCATCAATGTGGAACACATCCAGCCCACCGACAATTTTCTTTCGGGCTATTTTGCCTCCTACCATGTTTATGCCTATTTCCCCGATTATCTCCAGACCGAACGGGAGGCGGCCTCCTATTCCCCGGAGGAGCTGGACGACCTCTTTGGCACCAACATGGCCAGAACCCTTGCGTACCGCCTCTCCCTGCTTGACGCGCCTCGGATCCAGGACTATCTCACCGAGGAGGATTACTATGACTCCCGGGGACGGCTCAACACCTATTCCGCCTATCTCAAGGCCCTCAATCATTTCCACAACATACCGGTGGTCATCTCTGAATACGGCATTACTACCGGTAGAGGACGGGCACAAACTGATGAAAATACCGGCCGGAGCCAGGGCCATATCACCGAACAGGAACAGGGGCAGTACCTGATCGAATGCTATGAGGATATTATGGACGCCGGCAGCGCGGGAAGCTGCCTATTCTCCTGGCAGGATGAATGGTTTAAACGCACCTGGAACACCATGCACGCCGTAGATCTGGACAACACCCCCTATTGGAGTGACTATCAGACCAACGAGCAGTTTTTCGGCCTGCTGACCTTCGACCCAGGCGAGGAGGAAAGCGTCTGCTATGTGGACGGCGACCCCTCGGAATGGGGGGAGGAGGATGTGGTCCTTGCGTCGGAGGATGGCAGCCTGTCTGTGAAATATGACGAAAAGTTTCTCTATTTCTACGCTCGTCAAGAGGGCTTTGATCCTCAGGAGGATACCCTGTACATTCCCCTTGACATCACCCCCAAAACCGGCAGCACCTATTGCCAAAACTATGGCCTGACCTTTGAGCAGGCCTGCGATTTCATCATCAGCATTGACGGCGCCGACAACAGCCGGATTATGGTGCAGGAGCGGTATGAGGTCCTAAAGGCAGTCTATTGGGAGGCCTACTACATCGCCGACCCCTATATCAGCCCGCCGGAGAAGGACAGCCCCCGCTTCGTTGCCATCGACCTGGCCCTGAAGCTGACCGATCTCCTTCCCAAGCAGAATGTTGCCCAGCGGGTGGGCGAGGTCTACGAGACGGGCAAGCTCCGCTATGGCAATGCCAATCCGGAATCGGAGGACTTCGACTCCCTGGCCGACTACATGTTCACCGGTGACGGGGTGGAAATCCGCATCCCCTGGCAGCTGCTCAATTTCTCCAACCCATCGGAGATGATGATCCACGACGACTACTATGAGTGCTATGGAATTGAAAACCTCCAGATTGACCAAATGTATGTAGGATTGGCCACCGGTGAGGACAGGGAGTACCGTATTCCTATGAACGCTTTCTCCTTGGAGGGCTGGGGGAAAACGGTTACCAGCCATGAGCGACTGAAAGAATCCTATTATATCTTACAGGAGTATTGGGCCCGTCGGGACGGCTGATCTTTCCCTGGCCTGGAAAGGAGGTAAATGGTGTGAACATTGAATATTTATTATATGGGTACGGTTTAGTGTGTCTCAGCATGCTGGTATTTAACCTTGTTTACACCCTCCATCTTCGCACCGGAAACCACCGGCTGGAAAAACAGGTGGCGGCGCTTGCCAAACGGGTGGACGCCCAGCTTAATTATATCCGGCAGAACCAGCCTGTTCAGGAGCGACATCTGATCTGGATGCGCCGACGTCTCTCCCGGGTCCATTGGCTGCTGGCATTCGACCGGCTTTGGGAGGACTATGACAAGGACAACACGACGTTTTTGGAGTATACAATACAGTTTCAGCCCGTATTTTTATACCTGTCCACCGTCTACTTGAAACGAGAGGAAACCCAGGCGGCCTATTATTGCTATTTCCTTTCCCGGCACTGGAATCAGCGTCACCGGCAGATGGATCAGATTCAGCAGGTTATCCTATCCTATCTGCAAAAAAACAGCCTATACTGCCGGATCAACGTCCTCAAGGCCCTCTGCGCCTTCGGAAGCCCGGAATCCCTAGTGTCCGCCCTGTTGGAACTGGGGAAGGGTACGGAATCCCCTCTCCACGAAAAGGTGATCACCGAGGCACTTCTCACCTACACAGGAAATTGTGACGATCTAATTGGCCGGCTCTGGGTTAGATTCGACCAGTTTACCCTCCATATCCAGCGCTCTATTCTCGATTACATCCGCTTTCAAAGTGGGAACTATGGACCGCAGCTGCTACAAATTCTTCAGGATCCCCAGCAGAATAAGGAACTGCGTTTCGCGGCCATCCGCTACTTTGGGCGGTATCCTGACCCTGGGGCGAAAGAAACACTGCTGGCAATGATTGGCGATCAGGATCCTCTGCGTTGGGAGTTTGCCGCCATCAGCGCTTCCTCTCTGGCAAGGTATCCCGGCCAGGAAGTTGTGGACGGGCTGCTGCATGCCATGAACAGCCCTAACTGGTATGTGCGTTACAACGCTTCCGCCAGTCTGGAGGCTCATGGCCTAGACTATGAGCAGCTACTGCAGGTCATAGCGGGAGAGGACCGGTATGCCCGGGAGATGCTGGTATACCGCCTGGAAACCAGGCGACTGGAGAAAACTCCGTTGGAATGGGAAGCGGAAGGAAACGAGCAACAAGAAAAGGTGGCTGCTACTTTATGAGGGATTTTATACAGATATTTCTCCTTTGCGTAGAGGGCTTTTTCATCCTCTACATGCTGGGATATGCCAGCTTCCTTTTTCTGTCGGTCACGGTGGGTTCCTCCGACCTATATGCCGCTAAACGGCGCAATCTCCTGAAAAACGAGCTATCCAACGACTACTATGTCCCCGTTTCAGTCATTGTGCCCGCCCACAACGAGGCGGTGACCATTGAAGCCACCGTCCGCTCATTGTTGGCGCTGGACTATAAACTCTATGAGATTATTGTGGTAGACGATGGATCCACCGATGAAACCGCCCAGGTGATGAAGGACGCCTTTCACATGTGGAGTGTTGATCGTCCCATCCAGCGCAGGATTCCCTGTCAGCCAGAGGAAAAAATCTATGAGACCAGGGCCTGGAAGGTGCCTATTACCCTGGTGCGGAAGAAAAACGGCGGGAAGTCCGACGCCCTAAATATGGGCATCAATGTCTCCAATTATCCATATTTTCTTTGTATAGACGCAGATTCTGTCCTCCAGCATGATTCCCTGGAAAAGATTGTGCGGCCGGTCCTGGAGGATCCCGATGTGGTAGCCGTAGGCGGCGCGGTGCGTCCCTGCAACGGCGCCGAAATTGAGAGCGGCCGGGTGGTGCGCTACCGGATGCCCCGAAAGCTGCTGGCCTGTATGCAGGTCCTGGAGTATGACCGCTCCTTTTTGGCCTCCCGCATCCTCTTCGATAAATTTAATGGCAATATCATCATCTCCGGCGCCTTCGGCCTATTTCTCAAAAGCGTAGTCATCGCCGCCGGCGGCTACGACAACACTAGCATGGGGGAAGATATGGAGCTGGTGGTCAAGCTGCATGTCTTCTGTCGGGAGAGTGGACGCCGCTACCGCATTCGCTATGCTACCGACGCCATCTGCTGGACCCAGGTGCCGGAAAGGCTGGGAGACCTGTGCAGACAGCGGCGCCGTTGGCATATTGGGTTGTTCCAGAGCATGATGAAACATCGCAACATTATGGCCAACCCCAAATATGGGGCGGTCAGCTTTATCTCTTACCTCTATTTCTTGTTGTATGAACTCTTTTCCCCCTATATTGAGGTCTTTGGCCTACTGACCACCCTGCTGGCCTTTGCTGTGGATTTGATAAATGTGCCCTTTATGCTCCTCTTTTTCGGCATCTATGTGGCCTATTCCGCCATCTTCTCTCTCACGGCCTTCTGGGCCAGGATCCACACCATCGACCTGCGCCTGTATCCCACCGACCTTCTCAAGGCGGTGGGGCTGTGTGTCATCGAGGTATCCTGCCTGCGGTTTATTCTGGCCTGGGTACGGATGATTGCTCTCATCGGTTATCGGAAAAAGAAGGCTACCTGGGGTCAGATCCAACGCCAGGAAATCAAATTCAAATAAACGGAGGTCAATTTATGAAGCTGGAAGAAATGAAGCAGGGCCTTTGGGGGTACAAAAAGGATCATGTATTCTTATATATTGCCACCCAGGAAGAGGCGTTTTCCCAGAAGCTGCTGGAAAAGGATGCCCAGATGGAGCGGATGGATCAGCAGGCCCAAACCCGCATCCGGGAGCTGGAGGAAGAAAATAGCCGCTTGCGGGAAGAAGTCAGCAGGATACGCGGACAGTATGATCAAATTTCCACCGCTATTTTGGACGCTAGAGCCAGCGCGGAAGCGTTAAAGGCGGAAACCCAGGTTCAGGAGGAAGCCGCTCGTCAAACCCTCCGCCAAGCTTTGGAGCAGGATCTGTCACTGTTGGATGGCTACCGGGCAAACATCAAAAAACTGCGGGAGTCTATCTGCGCAACCTTGGAGGAGCTTAACGCTCAGACCCATCAACTCGAACAGCAGGCCGCCAGTCTGAGCGAGGCAGCTCCTACTGGCAATCTGGCCCTATTTCGGTGAGAGAGGAAGGTAGATCTTGCAAACCGGCGAAGCAATCATCTATGTGGCAGGAAATCCAGATCTCTATCCTTTGGAGTATTATGACCCGGAAAGCCAGACCTATGAGGGGGCAATTCCCTCATTTCTCCGGCAGTTTGCCAGCGAATATGGGTACGATCTGCGCTATTACCAGCCAGGCGAGAAGGATCAACGGAAGGATCTAGCGGAGAAACAACAGGTCGACCTGGTCTCTGGCTGTGCGGGGGATAACCAATATGCCCATATGGAGGAAGAACCCCTTCTTCTCTTCCCCGCCGTCACTGAAGGGGAGGAGACGGTGTATTTTCTCTCCTTTACCGATGTAGCCCCTTCTTCTTTTCAAGCTGACCTGCGGGAATATGCGGCCCAGCGCTCCCAGGCAGAGTGGAGCGGCTCTCTGTTGGAGGTAGCTGGAGAAGGCGCCCCGCAGCAGGGGATTCCCACAGCTGCAATGGTCGGTATCGGGATAATCTTCCTGCTGCTGGTTCTGGGGCTTCTGTCGGCCCTGGTCTGTCTGAAACGGGAGAGAAAAAAGGCCAAAGAAATTCTTCTAAACGATCCGGAAACGGGGCTGCGAACCTACGAATATCTGGATCATACGTACCCGCGACTCATCCAAGATCAGAACCGCCCTCTCTATTATTTGGTCTGTTTTCACCTAGACCTGGATCATGTGGGATATTTTATGGGGCAGGAGCAGGCCAAGGCATTCTGGCTTCATGGGGCACAGGCACTCAAAGAGGCGGGCATTTCCTCCGATATCCTGGCCAAAGGCTCCGACGGAGAACTGATCGCCGTTAAAATGTCCCAGAACCAGGAAAGGGTAGAACGGTGGGTACGCGCCGTGCTCCAGGAGATTCGCAGCTTTTCCTGCGACGGGCGAAAGTTATCCCCCGGCGACGCAGTGGCGGGCATCTGTCCTCTCAAGGTAGAGTACCGGGACTTAGGCCACGCCCTGTTTCATACCAGGCAGTGCGCCCTAAAGGCTCGCAGGGAGGAAACGGATTGCAGATTTTGTGATACCAAAGAATGCAAAAACTGTCAGGAACGATGGCAGCTATTGGCAGATTTTGAAGGTGGATTGGAACGGAAGGAAATTCAGCTTTATCTCCAATTTTTTGTGGACGCCCACTCCTATCGGGTGGTGGGGGGTGAGGCCCTTTCCCGCTGGAATCACCCTGTGCGGGGTCTCTTAATGCCGGACCATTATGTTCCTCTGCTGGAGAAGGAAGGCCGGATTGAGAACCTGGATTTCTATGGCATGGAAAAAGTCTGCGTGTTCCTAGAAGGTTTAGAGCAACAAGAAATCCATGATTTCTTTATTTCCTGCAACTTTTCCCGCCGGACACTGGCCAGTTATGATTTTACCCAGCGCTTCACACAGATCCTACAAAACCATACCTTTCCTCGAAAACTGCTCATTCTGGAGGTAACCGAGAGCGAGTGGATTGATCCCAAAGAAAGCGAACAGATGCTCCGGAATATTATGGCCGTTCGGGATCTTGGCGTCCGGGTCATCTTTGACGACTTCGGAATTGGTTTTTCCTCCTTCCACGACCTACAGGAATATCCCATGGATGGTCTGAAGCTAGATAAGCATCTCATCGACAACATGTGGACGGCCCAGGGTAAGATCATCCTCAACGCCCTGGTCCAGACAGGCCACAGCATGGAACTGACCATCCTGGCGGAAGGGGTTGAGGATGACAAGCAGATCGAAATTTTGCAAAGTCTCAACTGTGATGTACTCCAAGGATTTCGATTTTTTGTCCCCATGCCGGCGTCAAATGCAATGGCAAGGATTCTAGATCTGCGACAACAAGCATAAAAGACGAAATTTGACATCCGGTGCCCGCAATGGTATCATCATAAAAGAATAAACGGGTGAGCACCTACCGGCAGTCAGGCTTTGGTCTGGCTGCTTTTTTGCTTGGAGGAGGATCATAATGCTCGGTTATATCTGGCCTATTGCCCTGGTGGTTGTGGCCAATGTATTTTACAATATCACCACAAAATCTACCCCGTCCCAGGCCAACGCCTTTCTTTCCCTGGCCGTCACCTACTGTGTTGCCGCGGCGTGCGCCTTTGGGCTGTACCTGTTCCAGGGCGGCCATCAAAAGCTGCCGGCAGAGCTATCCAAGCTCAACTGGACAGCGGTCCTCCTGGGCATCAGTGTGGTTGCCCTGGAGTTTGGCTATATCCACGTCTACCGGGCTGGATGGAAGGTAAACACCGCCTCCCTTGTGGCCAATATTTCCCTTGCCTGCATCCTAGTCTTGGTGGGCTTTTTCCTCTATCAGGAGAGCATCTCCCTCAAACAGGTCATCGGCATGGGAGTCTGCGCTGTAGGCCTGTTTCTCATCACCCAATAATGCAGGCGCCTGTGGATTCATAGGATCGCCCCTATGAAAATTTCTGCCCAGGGCCTGTCTTTCTCTGTGTTGCTTCTCCCCCTTCTCTGTGCTATGATTTTAAAAAAAGGGGGACGGCTTATGGAGATTCGGGTACTGAAATATTTCCTCATGGTGGCCCGGGAGGAGAATATCACCAGGGCGGCTCACCTCCTCCACCTGACGCAGCCCACCCTCTCCCGGCAGCTGATCCAGCTGGAAGAGGAACTGGGCGTCAAACTCTTTTACCGGAGCAAGCACCATATTGTCCTGACCGAGGAGGGGATGCTGCTGCGCCGGCGGGCAGAGGAGATTGTCTCCCTCGCGGAAAAGGCCAAGGAAGAGCTGTGCCATGAGAAGGAACAGCTGGCGGGCAATATCTCGGTGGGCAGCGGGGAGCTGCAGAGCTCCCAGTTCCTAGCGGAACTGATCTCCACCTTCCAGCGGGAAAACCCTTTGGTAACCTTTGAACTATACAGCGGCAATGCCGACAATATTAAGGAGCGGATCGAGCGGGGGATTCTGGATCTGGGCCTGCTGCCGGAACCGGTGGACATTGCAAAATATGGGTTTATCCGCACACCGGTTCAGGAAACCTGGGGTGTGCTGATGCGGGCCGATTCCCCTCTGGCGGAAAAGCCGGGGATTACGCCCCAGGACCTGGCCGGCCAGCCCCTGATCCTGCCCCAGCGGGAGATCCTGCAAAATGAGCTGTTTCACTGGTTTGGCCCTCTGGCGGAGAAGCTGCATATTGTGGCCAGCGGAAACCTGCTCTATAATGAGGCCATCCTGGCCCGCAACCAGGTGGGTTACGTCCTCACCCTGATTCTCGATTGCTCCTATGAGGGGCTTTGTTTTGTCCCCCTCTCCCCTTCCATTCGCACCAGCACGGTGCTGGTGTGGAAAAACGCCCAGGTCTTTTCTCCGGCGGCTTCTGCCTTTATTGAACACGCACAAAAATACATTTCAGGCATGAAAGAGAATCCAATATAAGCATTAGACATGTTTTCATCCAAGGTCTACAATATAGGTGTCCCAACGGGACATCTATTTTTTTGCATAAAAAGAACTGGCAATAAGGCATCCGCCGCTTCTGCCAGCAAAATGCACGATCTGGAAGGGGTTATTCCATGACCATCAACGAGGCAAGCGAACGCTATCAGATCCCCCTGGAAATCCTCAAGGAATACGAGCGGTGGGGGCTTTGCGGTGCGGTGAAAAAGGTGATGGGGGCCTGGCAGTACGACGACACGGATTTGGAGCGTCTGAGCCTGATTATGTCCCTCCACGACATGGGCTTTGACATTGGCGAGATCGAGACCTACATGAAGCTTTTGCTGGAGCAGGAGGATACAGAGGAACAGCGGCTGAAGATGCTCAACCAAAAGCGCAGCTGCACCCTGGATGAAATCCACCTGCGGGAGACACAGCTGCAGCGGCTGGATTACCTGCGCTACCATATCCGGAAAAAACAGCAAGAAAAAGCATAAAATAAAACCTATCATGATGAGGAGGTACCTTGATGAAAATCCAAGACAAAAACCAATTCGACGCCCAAAACGTCTTCGGTATGGGCCAGCCCAATACCGCATTCTCCCAGTATTTTATCGGCAATTCCTATCTGCATCCCCTGACAAAACCGGGAGAAAGCGCCGTATCCCTGGCCAACGTCACCTTTGAGCCGGGCTGCCGGAACAACTGGCACATCCATCACGCCAAAACCGGCGGTGGCCAGATCCTCATCTGCACCGCAGGCAGCGGCTGGTACCAGGAGGAGGGCAAGGAAGCCGTCAGCCTGGAGCCGGGAACGGTCATCGTCATCCCGCCTGAGGTCAAGCATTGGCACGGGGCCAAGGCGGACAGCTGGTTTTCCCACATTGCCGTAGAAGTCCCCGGCGACGAGACCAGCAATGAATGGCTGGAAGCGGTGGATGACCAGGCTTATCCGAGTCTGAAATAAAGGCTTGCCCCTCAAATGAGGAAAGGCAATCTTTTTCCATCAGGAGGGAATCATATGCAATACACCAAACTGGGCAATTCCGATTTGACCGTCTCCCGCATCTGCATGGGATGCATGGGCTTTGGCGACGCCAAGAATGGCCAGCACAGCTGGACCATCGATGAAGAACACTCCCGGCAAATCATCAAGCGGGGGCTGGAGCTTGGCGTCAACTTCTTTGACACCGCCATTGCCTACCAAAGCGGCACCAGTGAACAGTATCTAGGCCGGGCCCTCCGGGACTTTGCCCGCCGGGAGGATGTGGTGGTGGCCACCAAGTTCCTGCCCCGGACCCCGGAGGAGATCCAAGCGGGGATTTCCGGCCAGCAGCATATCCAGCGGATGATCGATACCAGCCTGAAAAGCCTGGGCCTTGATTATGTGGATCTGTATATCTACCACATGTGGGATTACGCCACCCCCCTCTATGACATTATGGAGGGGCTGCACCAGGCTGTAACGGCGGGAAAAGTCCGGTATATCGGCATCTCCAACTGTCTGGCCTATCAGCTGGCCAAGGCAAACGCCCTGGCGGAGCAGGAGGGCTTTTCCAAGTTTGTTTCCATCCAGGGCCATTATAACCTGATCTTCCGGGAGGAGGAGCGGGAGATGGCGAAGCTTTGCGGGGAGGACAACATTGCCATGACCCCCTACAGTCCCCTGGCCGGCGGCCGCCTTTCCAAGCATCCGGGAGAGACATCCAAGCGTCTGGAAGAGGACAGCTACGCCAAGTTTAAATATGACGCCACCGCCGGGCAGGACGCGGTCATCATCAGCCGGGTGGCAGAGCTGGCAGAAAAACGGGGCGTATCCATGACCGAAATCTCCCTGGCATGGCTGCTCACCAAGGTGACGGCTCCCGTAGTGGGCGCCACCAAGCTGCACCATATCGAAGGGGCGGCAAAGGCGGCGGATCTTCTGCTGACGCCGGAGGAAATCGCCTATCTGGAGGAGCCCTATGTCCCCCACAACCTGGTAGGCGTCATGGCCCAAAACACCCCGGCGGCAGAGGGGGAGCAGCATGTGTGGAGCACCGGCAACCAACAGATTGAAAAGTAGAAAGAAGGAGATACAGATGAACATCTACGAAACCGATCCGGAATTTATGGAGCGGATGGAACACTTTGCCACGGATGAGGTGGTGGGCGAGCCCGGCCAGCAGCTGGAAGAGCCTACCCGTCATATGGCCATCCTGGCTACCCTGCTGGGCTGCCAGGGCATTGATCAGTTCCGGCTGGAGCTGCCCCAGGCCCTGGATGCCGGGGTCACCCCCGTCATGGCCAAGGAGATCGTCTACCAGGCGGTGGATTATCTCGGCATCGGCCGGGTTCGTCCCTTCCTGGATGCCACCAACGCCATCCTGGCCGGCCGGGGCGTCAAGCTTCCCCTAGAGGGACAGGCTACCACCACCATGGAAAACCGTCTGGAAAGGGGCGCCCAAACCCAGGTGGAGATTTTCGGGGATTCTATGAAGGACGCCTGGAAACAGGGCCACATCAACCGCTGGCTGGCGGCCAACTGCTTTGGGGACTACTACACCCGCACCGGGCTGGACCTCAAGCAGCGGGAGATGATTACCTTCTGCTTCCTGGCGGCTCAGGGAGGCTGCGAACCCCAGCTGACAAGCCACGCCAAGGGCAATATGAACCTTGGCAACGACAAGGCATTCCTGATCCGGGTGGTCTCCCAATGCCTGCCCTATATCGGCTATCCCCGGAGCCTCAACGCCATTTCCTGCATCAACAAGGCCGCTGAGGAGATGGGCAGATAGTTTTCGAAATTTGCGCCCTTGGCCTTTTTGGGGAAGGATTCCCTTGATCGGCAAAAAGCGCTTAGGAAAAATCCTAAGCGCTTTTTGTTTTATCTGTTCCATCGCCGCCTGCTGTCTTTCTCCCGCCGATTCCAGATCCTCAAAATCCCCTAAGTCGGCCAGCTGGACGGATGAGGCGTCCACACCGGCATCCGGTTGTTCCCGTTGGCCTTGGAGGGTAGGCGGTATCTCCCCCTCCAGCTGGCCCCGGATGCTCTGCGCCCGGAGCAGGCAGACCTGTTCCAGGGTGTCCACAGCACGCTGATGATCCTCATAGGAGCAAAACTTTGTGGGATCCTTCGCAACATAGGGGGCAATCATCGCCGCTGTCCGCCGAAGGGTAGCCGCGAACCGCCCACTTTCCATATACTCAGATAAAAACTCATCAAAGTATTCGTGATACTGGGCAAAGTATTCGTCTCGCAGCATCAGGTTGTGATAGAGGGGCCGGTTGAGCATCACGCTTCCCTCCGCAGGGGTATTGATGGGATAGTTGATAAGGATGTTGGGATCTTCAATAGGGTTGGTCATGCCCAGGGCATAGGTGCCAAAAGCCAGGTTATAATCCCAAGGCAGAATGGTGAGAATCCCCTCTTCCTCATATAAAAAATAGTTGTGTCCCGTATATCCCAGATAGCTGTCCCAGTTCATGACAAAGACCTGTACCGTAAAATACCGCAAGGCGCCGTCCACATTGACAGCACTTTCTAAATTTTCGCCGGTAGCTAAAATTTCCAGCGCCTCAATCAGCCGCCTTTGATCTTTTTGGGTAAGCTGGAATTTGGCGTTTTCAAAGATGCCTGGATAACTGCTGGGATTGCCGTCAATATACCGCAGCGCCACGTCGGCATTTTCTTCCTCTAAGGAGCGGTAATCCGGTTTGTAAAGCTGGCCATGATCGTTGCCAAAATTCCGCCGGGCAAACGCCTCCTCCGGTTCCTCCACCGCCAAAAACAGCCCCCAGTCCTCCCCGTTGACCTTGACCCAGGCATAGCTGCAAAGGGGAGTAGGCACCTCCATAAAGGCCATCATGTCATAAGCCATATAGGTCTTTAGATAGCTGTTGTCCTGAAAGGAAGCATCCAGAGAAAATTTATCCAGGCCGTAGTAATTTCCGCCGTCCAAAAACTGGTCAAACTCCAGCTTCAGGCTGTAGCGGCTGAGCCCATATTCCTCTGTCAGCCGCAGGGAGTTGTTCCCTTTGGCCCGCAGGCCTACCTGTTGGAATACCTCCCCATCAATTTGGACGGTACAGGAAACATACTCCTCCTTGGCCGCATTCTGGACAAAGCTGTCCCAATCGTCAATCTGTATATCAACGGTATGAACCCTGCTGTCATCAAAAAGCCGGGTCACATATGCTAGAGGGGCGCTCTCTTGAGGAATTTGATCCCCGCCCCACATCAGCGCCAGGGTCAGAAGAGCGGCCGCAATGGCAGCGGCTATACAGATCAGGTCGATGCGCTTGTGTTTGATCATTGCCTTATCCCATGTAGTCGCCGTTATAAGAGACCAGCACCACCCTGGAAACGCCGGCCATTGCTTCCAGTTCATTGACAAAGGCGCTGTTGTCGTCCTTTAACCGGACTTCGTAGTTTAATTCCACCATACCGTTTTCCATGCTTTTACTCTTTAGGTTCAGCCGCGCCACCTGGGATTTCAGAAAATCCCTGGTCTGGGCCTCGACCTGGCCATTCTCACAGTGGAGCACCAAAATATAGGGGGCATCCACCGTCTTTTTGCGGGCAAAAACAACCAGCACGATCCCTACAAAAAGGCTGCCGAATACCGCCAGAGGGATCAGACCAGCCGCCAGTACAATCCCAACCGCAATGGACCAGAACAAAAAAGCAATGTCCATGGGCTCTTTGATGGCGGTGCGAAACCGGACAATGGACAGGGCGCCCACCATGCCCAGGGAAAGCACCACGTTGCTGACCACCGCCATCATAAGAAGAACGGTAATGAGGGATAGGGCCACCAAGGTCACTCCAAAGCTCATAGAATACATGACGCCGCTGTAGCTCATTTTGTAAATAAAAAAGATAAACAGTCCTAACAAAAAGGCCAGAACGAGCGCGATGCCCATATCCAGCATGGAAACACCGGTTATATTCTCAAGAAAGCTGGACTTAAAAATATCCTGAAAGGTCATAATGCCGATCTCCCTCCACTTTTCTCTTTAGTCAAACCGCCGGCACAGGGCATATTTGGAGCAGGATGCCGCCTGCCTGCCGGGCACCTGTACCGCCATGCGGACAAGATCCGGCAAAAAGGCGTCATATTTGACCTCCAGTACCGTAATCTCCTCCAGCACCTTCAAATGGAACCGGTCCGGATTGAGAAAATCGGTATTCCCCAGTCCAGAGCGGATATTTCGGTCCAGGGTAATCCGCACATTGCCGGGGCCATAGAAAAACGCCTCTCTGTCATAACAGACCACGGTCTTGGGGCCCAGGCCCTCTCCCCGCAGCTTGCTATAAAACTCCGCGAACAGCGGGTCGCCGGCATCTAAAAGGAACCTGTCCTCCCCCGCCAGCAGCCGCGCCACCTGCTCCGGTGTCATGCGGGCGCTGTGTTTGCCGCACAGTCCTTGTTCCTTGGTCTTCTTTTCCAGCCGGATAAAAGAAGTATCCCTTCCATAATACCGCAGACGGAATTTTTCTCTCCGGTTGACCCCGTCCAGTTTTTCCCGCAGGGCGGTGTCATAAGGGGTGTCAAAATAGAGGCTGGTGACCCGGTAACTGCCGTCCGCTCCCCCATGCTGGTCATGGGGAAAGAGCTTGCGCAGCCTTTGGGAAAGCACCAGATCTTCCCGCAGGTTGATCTGGTGCTTCAGCTCATGACGCAGGCCGCGCCCTTTGGATGGGTCAATCGTCATAGCCGGAATCCCCATCGTCGTAATTGCTGCCGCCATCGTCATAGTTGCTGTTCCCATAACCGGAGTTGCCATAATTGGTGGTGCCCCCGTCGTCATAGTTGCTATTCCCGTAATTGGTAACGCCGTCGCTTCCGGAGCCGTAGTCGGTGTCATTGTAATCGGTGACGCCGTCGCTTCCGGAGCCGTAGTCGGTGTCGTTGTAATCGGTGACGCCGTCGTTTCCGGGGCCGTAGTCGGTATCGTTATAATCGGTGACGCCATCGCTTCCGGGGCCGTAGTCGGTATCGTTATAATCGGTGACGCCGTCGCTTCCGGGGCCATAGTCGGTGTCAGTGTAATCGGTGACGCCGTCGCTTCCGGGGCCGTAGTCGGTGTCAGTGTAATCGGTGACGCCGTCGCTTCCGGGGCCGTAGTCGGTGTCGTTGTAGCCCGCCGTACCATTGGCGGGAATGCTGCCGGTCTTGTGTTCCGCCCGGAGGATTTTCCCGGTTACGGCGTGGACATCATACTCATATTCGACGCCGTTTGCCACGAATTCCAGTTCAAACACCGGCGTACCGTCGTCGTGGTCAAACTCCTTATCTTCAAACACAGCATCGGCTGCGCTGACATTGGCCTGGGTCAACGCGATTTCTTTTGCCTTTTCCAGGGTAATATAGGGAGATTCTCCTCCATCTTTGGCATAAGCTGGGTCGTAATCGTCGTCGTCAATGGTCACAATGCCAGAGGAAAGGCGCAGTCCCTTCACCGCATCCTGGGTGCTGGCGCTCATATTGGCCAAAAAGTCGCTGCTTGGAAGCACAGAACCAGGTTCCAGCTGCAGGACAATGTTCTTTTGGTTGCCGTCAACATCCTCTACAAAATAGCCAGCCTCATTGATTTCAACAATCAAATCCTGAAGAACTTCACTGCAATCTTTTCCGATATAGTCTTGATAGGAGGCCACAATGCCTTTGCCATCCTCATTCTGTCCGGACAGGGCGGTAACCCTGCCTTCTTTGTTGTACTCAATCTGGATTTCCGGGTTGACGCTTAAGGTCAGGATTCCTGTTTCCTTCAGGGCATTGCCCTCCGCTGGTTGGGTGGCGCATCCGGCCAGAAGGACTGCCGCCAGGACAGCCAGGGAAGAGACCGCTGCTAAAACTTTTCTTCTCAACTTCATAATTGATTGCTCCTCTCAGTTATTATCGTGTGGTTTTCACCTTACACTGATAGACTACGGAAGGCCTACCAAAAAACCGGGGTCGTACAGAAAGATTTTTAAAAAATTAGTCGTCATCCTCTTCATCATCATAGTTGGAATCTCCACCATCATCGTTGTCATCATCGTCATAGCCGCTGTCATCTGACCCGTTGTCGCTTCCCGGGCTGTATCCGGAATCACCGTCGCTGCCCGGCCCATAATCCGTATTGCCGTAGCCGGTGTTTGGGGAGGTCGCAGGGGGCGGAGCCGCCGGGGTGGTGGCTGGGGTTGTTTGGGGCGGTGTGGTGGTTGTAGCCGGCGGGGTTGTCGTGACCAGCGGCGTGGTGGTTGATACTTCCTCCGGCGCTTCCTCCCCCTGGCCGTTTTGGTAGTTGACGATTTCGATCATCACCGTCATCCGTCCGTCCAGATATTCCTCCACCTGGGTGCGCAGCTGCATGCCGTACTCCTGGAACATGGCCTCATCGGGGGAGTCAATGGAGAAGGAGATTTGACCTCCTTCTGACAAAAATCCCATAGCAATGGCCCGGTCAATGAGTTCATCGGCTACAGTGACCTTATCTTTGCCCTTGCCGTCATAGCCTTCCAACAGCTTTTCTCCGTCTTCATTGGTCCCGGTCAGATCTACAACCGTTCCCTGCCGGTTCAGATCCATCTGCACCTCCGGGTTGATGGTCAAATAGATGGAGGAGTAGGGCTGTAAATAATTCTGATAGTAGCCAATACCGAAAACCAACAGCAGGCATGCTGCAATTGCCGCCACAGCGCCACCAATCCATCGGATGGTATGGCTTTGTTTTTGCGGCTCTTCCCGCATCAGCACCGGGTCATATACCCTTTGGCCTACTTCATACTGGAGATTGGCTGCTTTGAAAAAGCGGCCCTCTTCATCCAGAAGAACGGCATATCCAGGGTGGCATTCCATTACCAGATAACTCATCTCACTGCCACTCCTTTCATCACCTGCTTTAAGTGCCCTCGGATGATTTCATACCCATTGGTATAGATCAGCAGCAGGGCAATCATATATTTGCGGTGCCGCTCCAGGGTTTTTCTTTCTACACCGCTGCCCTCCGACAGCCGGCTGATGGGCAACCGCCGCGTTCCCAGAAGATCCTCCAATAATTCCGGGTTCTCCCGGGCGTATTGCAGGGCCTTCCGGCAGGCCTCGAGCGTCCGCTGCTGTTTGGGGCAGTTGGCCGCCACGTCGGTCAAGCTAACTCCAAACTCCGCCATCTGGCTGCTGAGGTGAAAAATTTCCTCCCGGGTGGCGTTGCGCTGCATCATTTCCTCATGATGATCCCGTTGATCCGCCATTGTCTCCCCTATGGTGACATCGTCCTCCCCCTGAGGCGTATCCAGGGAGATGACGCCGTCATGCCGCCGGTTCCTCCGGCTGTAATCGATGAGACGGCTTCGGATCAGCATTCCCGCGTATTTGAGAAAAGCCCCGCGAGTCCGTGAATAGCTTCCGATGGCCTCGTGGAAGGCCATCATAGCGATGCTCAGTTCATCGTCCTGCCCCTCTATCGGCGGCCGCTTTAAAAACTTGGCTGTTTCCGCCTTGATAAAGGGCAGGTAGCTGCTGATGAGCCGGTCCGCCGCCTGTACATCCCCTCTTGCCTCGTCGACCTGTTGGATGATTGTGTGCTCACTATTCATACAGCAGATCCCCCCTTATATAGAATACGGTCCCTGTTTTCTCAAACCGGGGCCAATCAATAAAAAAACTAAAAAATTTTCTACTTACATCACTTTGATGGCGTATTATACATGTAATAAAAGTAATAAGAAACCATTATTGTTTCAGGTTTAGGTAAATTTTAGGTAAATATTTTCCTGTTTCTATGATACCTTGTTTGCCCTAACCACCCCATATAAAAACAGGAGGCACGGTTTCGTGCCTCCTGTCTTTATTTTTTCCGGCGGCAGGCTATCCTGTCCCCGGTCTTTTTATTTCACGGGATATCCCCTTGGGAAAGCTATCGGTTCTGTCCCGCTTTCCTGCGCTGGGATACTGTCAGGGCCACAAGGGCAGCACCGCTTGCCGCCAGAAGAAGGGCCACCAGAAGGATATTCTGGCTGTCTCCTGTCTGGGGGCTTTCCTTGCCGCCGGTGGAGCCGTTGTTCTCTGTCGTCCCGTCGGGGAAGGTGATATTCCCGTCTTGGGTGTGGCCGGGAATGGAGGGCTTGCCGTCCTGGCTGCCGCCGCCTTCCTGGCCGCCCTGGGTATCCTGGACAAAGTCGGCGATCAGCTCTATGTCGCCGGTGACATAAGCGCCGTAAACGGTAAGGGCTCCTGTGGCCGGGTTATAGGCATAGCCTTCGGATGGGAGCTCTGCGCCCTCCACCAGAACCTGCACCTGCTGGGGCAGCTTGTAGCCTTCATCCGGGATCAGGGTGGCGGTGAAGTCCTCCCCTGCCACCGGCGCCTGGGTGTAGGATGCGGTGCCGTGGGTGGTGGTGACGGTTACCTGCAGAGCCGCTTCCGCCGGCTGGATCTCGGAGCGGTCACGGACCCGGAGGCGGTTGCCTTCGGCGTCGTGGGAGACAAAGCCAACGGCGGAGATGGTAGCTCCCTCCTTGACAAAGTCCTCCAGGGGCTGGGAGGCGTCATTGGAGTAATCGATATAGCCATCCACAAAGACCCGGCAGCTTTCGCCGCTTTCATCTACCAGCGCAATGCTTTCTACAATGCCGCCGGCCAGCTTCACGCTCTGCACGGTGCCTTCCACCCGGACCAGCATGCCGAAGTTAGCGTCATAGTCGTTGGCCTCTTTGGTGGTAACATCGGTAATGACCACGTTTTTGCTGCCTTCCAGCACCGTCACATTGATGGCGGAAAGCTGCTTGTCCCCGATATATTCGCTGATGGAGCCGGTGACCATCACCTGGTCGCCCCGGCGGATGGTGTTGTCGTCGATGGGGAAGACATTGATGCCGTTGCCCTCATCATCCTGGATGTAGATGGTGTTAAAGAAGGCGTTGCCGCTTTCTGCGGTGCCGTTGGCCACGGTGCCGACGACGGTAAATACCTCCCCGTCGGCGCCGGCCCTGGCCTCCTGGATGGTGCTGATTTCAGGCTGCTTCTGCACCATGGACAGGATGTTCTGGGCGATAATGCCGTTGGAGTAGCTGACCTGATCTTCAGCCGCCACCTCAAAGTTGGAGCAGAAGACGGTGCCGGAGAGGAATACCCGGCCTTCCCCCACCCCTTCGGTGGCCATGGCGACAACGTCGCCCTTCTGCACCACGGCGCTTTCCGGGTCGTAGGGATCGGAGTAGCTCAGCACAGGCTTGCTGTGTCCCTGGGCGGGATTTTTGCTGTTGATGGAATAGGTGCCCTCATGTCCGAAAACAATGGGCTCGCCGCTGCCCACCGCAATGGAGCAACCGGAGTAGGAGCTGTAGGCCAAGCCGGATTCCACCACGCCGGAGAGGACCTGCTGAACGATAGGATCGCTGCTTTCGGTGTTAAAGTCGTCGAAATAGAGGCGGTAGGGCTGTCCCCCGTTTTCCTCCTGGTCGATGAGCTCGTCGTCGTTGACCCGCATGGTGGTGCCAATGGCGGCCAGGAGCTTGTTGACCTGCTCGTAGGTGGTATAGGGCACTCCGCTGTTGGCGTCCTGATAGTCCGCCAGGCCGCAGACAATGACGGTGCCTCCGCCCTGGACGTAATCCCGCACCACATTGATAAACTCGTCCTCAAAGGTGCTGATCGTGGCCTCACCTGTGTAGTCGCTGGTATATTTCAGCGGCGCGGAGATGACAAGGAGGGAAACGTCGGCCAGGGTTTGGGCGGTGATGGTCTCGCCCGGCTGGGCGATGCGCACCTGGATGTTATCCGCCGTGCCCATGTTGATGAAGTTGGTCATGTTCCCCGCGTAGTAGCCGTTGACATAATCGTTATAGTGGGTGCCGTCGATGAGCACCTTGGTGGCAATGGCCGGATCGGAAACACTGAGCTTGAGCACGTCGGTGAAGGTAAATTCCTCCCCGCCGATGGTGGCCTTCATCTGGACATTGATGTTAAAGCCGCCGGCCTGCGTCACCGTATAGGGGAAGGCATAGGTGTCGGAAGTCCGAGCCCCTACCACCCCTGCGTCGCCGATTTGGCTGACGTCGGCGGTGTGGAAAGGCTCCTCCTGGCCCTCCATGGTATAGGTCAGGGAGGTGACGGTCATATCCTCGCTGAGATTGTTGTAGATCTGGCTGGAGATGTTGATCTCATCCCCTTTGATGGGCAGAGCTACGTCGCTGGCGGTTTTGGAGACGCCTGCATTCATGCTCTCGCCCACCCAGACCGGAGCGGTGACGGCGATATTCTTATCCGCCTGGGTAATCCGCAGGTAATAGTAGCCGTAGGTGGCGGGGAGGTTGTCAAAAGAAAGCTCCGCCGAGCCGCCTTCAAAGGTCTGCTCCGCCAGGGTCTGGCCGCCGTTGACAATGACCTCCACCTTGGTGGTGCCAGCGGTATCGGTGGGGTCGGTGATGGAAACCTGGATATCCACCTCATCCTGGTCATCCAGGATGGAGCCCATGGCGTTGCCGTTGAGGGAGTAGAGGATGGACAGGTCGTTATCCTCGGTGGCGTAGACCCGGTAATTCTTCATGGCGTCATAGATGGCCTCCTCGCTCAGGTCGGTGGCCAGTACAACGCTGCGGGCGGTGTTGGAGTCTCCCCAGTTGCCCTTGTGGTTATCCTGGTTGTTGGTGGGGGCCACATGCCAGCCCTTATCCAAAGCCCGGGTGTAATAGCCGTAGGAGGGGAAGTAACCGGAGCTTCCGATGGCCCCCTCGCCGTTGCCGACCTCGATGAGGGTGATCTGGTTATCCACCACCGGGTCATAGAGGGAGAAGTCCATAAAGTCGCCGAAGGTATCTCCAGGATGGTTAAACTGGGAGATGGTCTCCGGGTTCTCGTTGAGGGTGTCGTAATAGGCCTGCAACACCTCATAGTTATCCCCTTTCTTATAAGGGGCGTAGTTGCGGCTTTCAAAGCCCTCGGAATTAAAGGTATTGATGTGTCCCGGAGCGCCGCCGGACCAGGTCATCTCGAAGCCATAGAGGCCTACAAAGGTGCCGCTCTCCCGGGCGGTGATGTCCCGGGCGCCCTGGCGGCCTTCCGCCCATTCAGAGCTGAGGCTTTCGGCATTTGTATCCCCCAGGTGAACCCCTCCGTCGTTGTCAAAGGAGTTGGAGTGGTCGGTAAGGGCTAGGAAATCCAGGTTTTCCACCTTGGAAGCATGGTCATAAGCCTGCTCCACCGTACCGGTGCCGTCGGACAGGTTGGTATGGGCGTGAAGCTGGCCGAAATAAAGCTGATAATCTCCCAGTTCCATGGGGGCTTTATAGGTAAAGGTGATGACTTCGCCGGTCTGGGCCGGGGTCTCATCCACAGCGGGGATATAGGCCACCGCCTTGATGATGACAGGCTGGTCCTTGGCCGGGGTGTTTTCAATTTCAATGGGGTCGGTGTATTGCAGCTCCGGTTTTGTCACATCCGGATCTTCCGGCTCGGTGCCGTCGGTTTTCATGGTAAAGTAGATCTGTGCCCCGTCGGCGGCGGAGAGGGTGATCTTCTGGCCCGCCTCCACACTGGCGCCGCTCTTGGGGGAAGCCTCTACCTGCAAGCCCTCCACCTCCGGGGCGTCGGGATCGGTTATTTCGCCGGTGACCTTGTAAAACTGAAGCTGGAACTGGTCGTCGGTAGCGGCGCTGCTGGAATTATAACTGCTCCAGTTGTTGTAATCCGCATACCATTTCATATAGTTGCTCCGCACCGTGTTGCGGATGTTATAGGTGCCGTTGGGAAGGGCCGTGACCTCCCAGTCGTCGTTGACAGCCCCTAAATCCATGCTGGAGTAGCTTTCCGCCAAGCCGATGTTCTGGCCGTTCTGCTGGAAGCTATAGGTGCCGTCGCCGTTTTTGACCACCGTCCACACCTCGGTATCTCCAAAGCCGGTGACGGTATCGCCAGAAACCTCGATATCCACCCCTACGTTATAGAAGCCGGTTTTCTGGGAGGAAAGGGCTTTGTTATAGGCTGGGGCATAGATAACCACCTTGTCCCCGTCGGCAATGGGGGACTGGGGATCCTCGGGATCGGTTATTTCGCCGGTGACCTTGTAAAACTGAAGCTGGAACTGGTCGTCGGTAGCGGCGCTGCTGGAATTGTAGCTGCTCCAGTTGTTGTAATCCGCATACCATTCCATGTAATTGCCCCGCACCGTGTTGCGGATGTTGTAGGTGCCGTTGGGAAGGGCCGTGACCTCCCAGTCGTCGTTGACAGCTCCCAAATCCATGCTGGAGTAGCTTTCTGCCAAGCCGATATTCTGGCCGTCCTGCTGGAAGCTATAGGTGCCGTCGCCGTTTTTGACCACCGTCCACACCTCGGTATCCCCAAAGCCGGTGACGGTATCGCCGGAAACCTCGATATCCACTCCTACGTTATAGAAGCCGGTTTTCTGGGAGGAAAGGGCTTTGTTATAGGCCGGGGCATAGATAACCACCTTGTCCCCTTCCTCCAGGGGGATTCCCCCTTCTTCTATGGTGTACTGGAGGGTCTGTACCGCGCTGTAAACGCCATCCAGCACCGCCACCGCTTTCAGGGTGCAGGCGGCGCTGATCACCGGCTTATTCCCGTCGCCGTAAAGCTGGCGGGAGGGATTGCCGCTGTCGGCAGGGTTGCTCCCATCCAGGGTGTAGTAGATCTGGGCGCCGGTTGTCGTAGTGCTCAGGGTGATGGAGGTACCCTCTGCCACCGCGCCCGCCTGGGGATTGGCGGAGGGGGCTGCCACTGTTACCTCCCCAGAGCCGCCCTCCTCTAATTTATAGAGGGTAAACTCGTGGGGATATCCGCCGGGATTCTTGGTGGCCGTGGTCTGCTTATAGCCCCGGAATTTGTTGCCTGAGGCTCTGTTGCTGGCTAAAACCACCGTATCGCTGCCGGTGCCGGAAAAGACGAACTTCCCGTCTGTTTCCGTCCAAGCCCAATCATATTCTCTTTCTTCGATGCCGTTATTGTTGCCCCCTTTGGGCGCGATAAAGGCACCGTCGCTGAGCTTGATCTTGGCGGAGGTACCTGTGACGGTAATCTCCACTACCGCGGTTGCTGGATTTGTCACCGTGTCCCCATCCGGGGTCAGGGCGACGGCGGAAACCCAGGCGCCGTCCATGGGACCCACGGCATAGCCGGTGTCCACCATCATAACATACTCGCCGGTGGTAAAATCATCGCTGCCTGCAATCTTGTGATACTCCCCCGTTCCCGCGGCAAAGGCTGCCGTAGGCACCAGGGAAAAGAGCATCAACATCACCAGGATCAGGGATACCACCCTTGTCAGACCGTTCTTGGTTTTCATTGGCCTTCATATCCTCCTTTAATTCGTATCAAACATCTATGTTCAAACGCCTTTGCGCCCAGCCATCATTCGGGCGCTGATCAAGGCGACAATTGGCACACATAATAGGATCCCCATGGCCCCTGCGATGCTCTGGATGATCTCGATGCAGATATAATCGGTGTTGCTGAGCTGGAGAAAGGGGATGTCATAGGTCTGCACCAGGATGAGCATATTAAAAGAAGAACCCGCAAAGGCCAGGATCAAGGTGTTGGCCATGGTGCCCATGGCGTCCCGGCCAATGTGCATGCCGGAACGGAAAAGCTCTCCCGCCGTCAGCCGTGGATTTTGCTCCTTCAGCTCCCAGACCGAGGAGGCGATCCCCAGGGCCACATCCATGACCGCCCCCAAGGCGGAGATAAGGACGCCGCAGACCAATAGACCGCTGATCTTCAGCCCCTGGTCGGCGCCGTAAAGGATGAGGTTTTCCGCCTCCGGCATGTTAAAGCCGTTCATGGGGGTGATCGTTCCCACCAGGGCCGCAATCCCCCCGGCTACCACGACGCCGATGACACAGCCCAGCACCGAGCAAAGGGTCTTTTGGGAAAAACCGTTGAGCAGCACCAGAGCCCCCGCCGCTGTCACCGCCACCATGGCTACCGTCACCGGGATGGCGGGCAGTCCTCGGATGATGCTGGGAATGAGGATAAACCAGATACAGGCCAGGGTGAAAATCAGTCCGGCCAAGGCCCCCATTCCCTTCTTTCCTCCCAGCACAGCCAGCAGGACAAAGAAAATCAGGACAAAAACGCCTAGGACAATCCCCCGGTCGTAGTTAAAAAGGGAAGGATAATAGCTGCCCTCATCGTCGGTCATAATCCGGACGATGACCTGATCCCCTTTATCTAAATCCACATTGAACAGGGCGCTCATAGGGTTTGACAGGGTCATAATTTCATCTTTGTGGGCGCCGGTGAGGATTTTGATCTCCAGTTCTTGGGTACCCACCCGCTTTCCTTCGGCGTCCTCATCGGGCTGGGCATCATCGGAGAGCACCGCCGTCACCACTGCCTTGTCATAAGCCATCTGGCTGGCGCTGGTGGGCACCTGTCCCTCCACCGGCTGGTTGATCCAGACGCCCCAGGCGATCAGCCCGGCGAAAAGCACCGCCCCTACCCCAAGTCCCGCCAGGTTTTTTGGCTTTTGCAGCCACTCCTTCAGGGCATGGGCCCAATCCTTCAGTTTGATCTTTAACTTATCCCACATGAAATTCATTTCCTCCAAAGCGATTTCTATCTATATCCCGGCACAACCCTCCGCCGGAAACAGAAAAAGGAACTGTTGCCATCCAAGCTGCGGCTGTTCGGACTTCGGCTGGGCCAAATCCGCCGGCCGCCTGCTTTTCTGGAGCAGATTCCCAGTTCATGATGCCTGTAGCTATACTTCGGGGTTTCAGACCTTGGCGTTTTCTCCCTCTTTCCTGTCGTGGAAAAGGCCGCCTGCCATCGATCCAGGCTTTGTGATCCATCATTCATCATAGCCAGCCGGCGAAGGAGGGACAATCATGTTTGCGTGAAGGCAATGTAAAGTTCGGTTTTCGTAATGTAAAGAATATTGAAAGGAAAATTAGAGACACTCCGCAGCTATCGGCCGCAAAAAAACAGCCGCCTCCTGCCGGGGGATTTCCCCTTGCAGGAAGCGGCTGCCTTATTTTCGCCTATGCACTTATGTGATCCTGACCTTGTCAGGATGCTGGTGATCTTTTCTATTTCTTCGACTCCCCGTCGATCTCATAATCCTTGAACAGGGCCAGCACATAGCTGTTGGAAAGCTTCTTTCCCATCAGTTCCCGGAACTGGGCGCTTTTGGTCCGCCCCTCTCCCCGCAGCTGCTCCAGCTTTTGGGAGATCTCCTTCTGTTTCTGCTCCAGGTCTTCCCAGAGGTTTTCCAGTTTCGCCAGTCTTTCGACGGCCTCGCCGCCATAACCTTCCTCCAGGGGCTGGATCTGTTGGCTGTCTACCTGATAGCCGGATCCGTTTCCCTGTTTTCTTGTCAGCCGATTCACCGGCCTACGCCCCCTTTCGTTTTCTCATCATACTCCCCTGCTCCTGTCTTGTCCAGTGCCATTCAAAAACAAAAAAGGAGCGTCCCATGAGACGCTCCTTCTGTATCAATTTGTTGCGCTTATTCGATGGCGATGGCCGTTGTCTTCGGCAGCTGCTTTTGGGCCTCTTTGGGCAGGGAGATCTTTAGGATACCGTCTTCATACTTGGCGGATACATCCTTCGGCTCTATATCGCCCACATAGAAGCTTCTTCTCAGGGCGCCTGCGTACCGCTCCTGGCGGATATATTTGCCTTTCTTATCCTTTTCATCTTTATCCAGGCCCTTGGCGGCGCTGATGGTCAGATAACCATCCTTCAAGTCTACATCAATCTCGTCTTTCTTAAAGCCGGGCAGGTCAATATCAACTTCATAGGTAGTATCCGTTTCCCGTACATCAGTCTTCATCAAATTCTTGGCATGTTTGCCATACAACGGATTGCGGCGGTTCCACATGGAACGCATAAAATCATCATCAAAGAAATCATCAAACAAATTTTCACCAAAAATGCTGGGCAACATAAGTCATTCCTCCAATCTTTTCGCTTATTTCTTGCCCTGCGGGAGGGACCCTTTCCGTCCCTCTCTCTTGGAACAACCTTGTTATACCACTCCATATTAGCACTGTCAAGAGGAGAGTGCTAAAATTCACAAAAGAAGCCATGACTCGTTACAAAATATACGATTTTTTAGACCGCCCACAAATCCCACGTCAAAGAAAAACCCTCAACAAACGGCATGAACATGCCATTTGTTGAGGATAATTCCTTGGTTTGCGCCACAAAAAAGATGCCCGCCTTAAGCGCGGGCAAAAAGGCAAAAGAAAAAACTGAGCCCGGAACGCGGATTGCGTCCAGGCTCAGCCTGGTGGGTTTGTGCCACAAAAAAGATACCCGCTGCAAACGCGAGTGGCAAGGCAAAAGAAAAAACTGAGCCCGGAACGCGGATTGCGTCCAGGCTCAGCCTGGTGGGTTTGCGCCACAAAAAAGATACCCGCCTTAAGCGCGGGCAAAAAGGCAAAAGAAAAAACTGAGCCCGGAACGCGGATTGCGTCCAGGCTCAGCCTGGTGGTTTGCGCCACAAAAAAGATGCCCGCCTTAAGCGCGGGCGAAAAGGCAAAAGAAAAAACTGAGCCCGGAACGCGGATTGCGTCCAGGCTCAGCCTGGTCGAGGCGACAGGACTCGAACCTGCGGCATCTTGGTCCCAAACCAAGCACTCTACCAAACTGAGCTACGCCTCGTCGTCGCACCAGGGAAATAGAAGTTGTACGCACCTGCGCCCCTATCATCGATATCAGAATGTGCTAGCAAAGTCAGCGCAGGATCTCTTTATTTGTGGTGCGAACAATATTATAGCGGAATCTTCCTCCTCTGTCAATAATTCTTGCAGGTTCACAGGGGAAAAATGGCGGTTTTATCCCCTTTTTCCTTGACTTATCCTGCCCTGGCGTTTAAAATTAAGAAGTTAGTATATGGATTTCCCTGTGAGGAATCACCAGACGCGATGGAGCAGTCGGTCTGTAATGGATAGAAAATGGGAGGTAAAGTTATGCTCAATTCTGAGAAAACCATGGACAAGATTGTGGCCCTGTGCAAAGGCCGCGGCTTTGTCTATCCGGGCAGCGAAATCTACGGCGGCCTTTCCAACTCCTGGGACTATGGTCCCCTGGGTGTGGAGTTTAAAAACAATGTCAAACGAGCATGGTGGAAGAAATTTGTCCAGGAGTCCCCCTACAACGTGGGACTGGACAGCGCCATCCTGATGAATCCCCAGGTGTGGGTGGCTTCCGGCCATGTAGGCGGTTTTTCCGACCCGCTGATGGACTGCAAGGACTGCAAAACCCGCCATCGTGCCGATAAGCTCATCGAGGAGCAGACCGGCGTGGCCCCCAACGGCTGGAGCGACCAGCAGATGATGGATTTCATCAAAGAAAAGGGCGTCAAATGCCCGGACTGCGGTTCCACCAACTTTACCGATATCCGCAAATTTAACCTGATGTTCAAGACCTTCCAGGGTGTCACCGAGGACGCTAAGAGCGAACTGTATCTGCGTCCTGAGACCGCCCAGGGTATCTTTGTCAACTTTTCCAACATCCAGCGCACCACCCGCAGGAAGCTGCCCTTCGGTGTCTCCCAGATCGGAAAATCCTTCCGCAACGAGATCACTCCGGGCAACTTCATCTTCCGCACTCGTGAGTTCGAGCAGATGGAGCTGGAGTTCTTCTGCAAGCCGGGCACCGATCTGGAGTGGTTCGCCTACTGGAAGGATTACTGCCACAACTTCCTGCTGAATCTGGGTATCAAGGATGAAAACCTCCGGCTGCGGGATCATGAGAAGGAAGAACTTTCCCACTATTCCAACGCCACCACCGATATTGAGTTTATGTTCCCCTTTGGCTGGGGCGAGCTGTGGGGCATTGCCGACCGCACCGATTTCGACCTGTCCCAGCATATGAAACACTCCACCAAGAGCCTGGAGTACTTCGACCCGGAGACCAACGAGCGGTACATCCCCTATGTCATCGAGCCCTCCCTGGGCGCCGACCGGGTGGCTCTGGCCTTCCTGTGCGAGGCCTACGACGAGGAGCAGGTGGGCGAAAAGGACACCCGTGTGGTCATGCATCTCCATCCGGCCCTGGCCCCCTACAAGGCTTGTATCCTGCCCCTTTCCAAGAAGCTGTCCGAGCAGGCCACTGCCATCTATCATGACCTTGCCAAGCATTTCATGGTGGATTACGACGACGCCGGTTCCATCGGCAAGCGCTACCGCCGGCAGGACGAGATCGGCACCCCCCTGTGCATCACCTTCGACTTTGACAGTGTGGAGGATGGCTGCGTCACCGTACGGGATCGGGATACCATGGAACAGACCCGGATGCCCATTGCGGAGCTTGTGCCCTACATCGAGAAAAAACTGGAATTCTAAAGCAAAAAGAAAAGCGCACACCCTAGGGTGTGCGCTTTTTTTGTACCTATTTCATTACTGGGGATTGGGTGCTCCTACGGGACATACGCCGTTGCAAGCGCCGCACTCGATGCAGGTATCGGGATCGATGACGTATTTGTCGTCACCAGCGGAGATAGCGGATACGGGGCACTCTGCCTCGCAAGCGCCGCAGCTGATGCACTCATCATTAATTACATATGCCATGAATGATACACCTCCTTTGTTTTCAACGTTATTGTACCATATCCGTGGAAAATTGCAACCGTTCCCGGCCCAATTTCCAGGAGGTTTTTTCAATTAATTTCTTCCGCCACCTACCGGCGGGCAGTGCCCGCTGCCAGATCGCGCTTTGGTATCGTTCGAGACAAAAACGCGGGCGTTGCGGACGGCGGTTTTAGCTAGGCCGTGGGCGCGTCTTCCTCGCCGGAAGGCGCTAGCCCTCCAAGTCCTTGAGGGCGGCAATCTCCGACCGGTCCACCCGGATCTGGGCGTCCTTGATGGTCTTGACCTTCTCTTTAGGAAAAATCTGCGGCGCCGCGTCCTTGGCCTTATCCAACCGCACCTTCAAAAGCCCGGTCAGAAGATTGACCTCGATGACGGTACCCCGTCCCTCCTCGGTCTGGACATAGGCTCCCACCTTGGGAGTGCTGTGGAGCAGATCCTCATAGGCCGCCTGCTCATATTTCAGGCAGCACATAAGCCGTCCGCAGGTTCCCGAAATCTTGGTAGGGTTGAGGGAAAGGCCCTGCTCCTTGGCCATCTTGATGGAGACCGGCTGAAACTCCCCCAAAAAGGTGGCGCAGCAGAAGGGTTTTCCGCAAACTCCCAAGCCGCCCATCATCTTGGCCTCATCCCGCACGCCGATCTGCCGCAGCTCAATGCGGGTGCGGAACACCGACGCCAGGTCCTTGACCAATTCCCGGAAATCCACCCGTCCGTCGGCGGTAAAGTAAAAAAGGATCTTATTGTTATCAAAGGTGTATTCTACGTCCACCAGCTTCATCTGCAGCTTGTGCTTGGCGATCTTCTCCAAGCAGATCTGGAACGCGGAGGATTCCTTCTTGTGGTTGTCCTCCACATGCTGCAGATCCTCCTCAGTAGCCACCCGGATCACCTTTTTCAGCGGATGGACAATCTCCTCCTCGTCCACCGCCCGGTTGCCCATGGCCACCTCGCCGCACTCAATGCCCCGGGCCGTCTCCACAATCACCGACTGCCCCTTTGGAATCTGGACGCCATTGGGGTCAAAGTAATAGACCTTGCCCACGCTTTTAAAACGTACTCCGATTACCTCGATCATGAAAAACTCCTATCGCCAACCGCCAGAATCCCCGGCGGTAGTTTTTTAGTTACAGATATTATTTAAACTAGCACAAAAGAGGGTGGTTGTCAAACTGAAGTTCTGGTTGCGCCGCAAGGCCAGAACGGTGCTGTCAATCAGGTCGGTTACCTCCATAACACGGGCTGTGGAAAGGCCCCCCAGCACCTCCTCCGCCTGGCTGTCCCCCCGAAGGCGGCCCTCCATGGCGGTGGTCAGAGTCCGGCGCAGATGCCCCAGGCAGGCCAGAAAGCCCTCCTTATCCCGCTCGAAGCCGGCGCAAATGGAGAGCATCTCCATCTCGTCCCGGTTCCTTAGCGCCAACAGCAGCCGCAGGGCGCACTCCGCCTGTTTTTGCACCCGCTCATCCCCTGCCATCTGGATGGCGAGGCCTAGGTTGCCCCCGCTGGCCTGGTAGAGCCGGTCGACCTCCCCCGCCGCTGTGGGCGCCATCTGGGGGAGGGCCCGGGCAAACTCCTCTTTGGAGAGCTCCTCCAGGTGGAAGCAGATCACCCGGGACAGGATGGTGGAGAGCAGGGCGTTCCGGTTTTGCGCCGTCAGGATAAACATGACGTAGGAGGGCGGCTCCTCCAGCACCTTGAGCAGGGCGTTCTGGGCCGCTGTGGTCATATTCTCGCAGTTTTCCAGAATGAACACACGCTTGTCCGCCTGGTTGGGCAATATCCCGGCATGCTGGCGCAGCCGCCGGATATCCTCAATGTGAAAGCTCCCAGCGCCGCCAGCCCCGCCGTAAATCTCCACGTCGGGATGGTTATCCGCCAGGATGTTTTTGCAGCTGTCACATCGAAAGCAGCCGCCGGGCCCCTCCTTGCACAGGGCCATGGCCGCGATAATCCGGGCCAGCCGGCGCTTGCCCAGGCCGTTTTCCCCCTCCAGCAGCAGGGCATGAGACAAACGCCCGTCAGCGCACAGGCCAGCGAGCGTTTGCAAAAGTCTCTGATTGGCGAAAAAAAGCTCATGTTCCACGGGCATTACAGTTTTTCAAACCTCTCAATATTGGTGACAAAGATGGTGGCGCCGCCGATGGTGACCTCCACCGGGAAGGAGGAATAAAGTCCCACTCCATAGGAAGAAGACGCAGGTACCATCTGGGTCCGCTTCTTGCTGTGCTTGCCAATGACAGCGATGACCTCATCCACCTTGTCGTCCTCGGTGCCGATGAGGAAGGTGGTATTCCCCGACATCAAAAAGCCGCCGGTGGTGGCCAGCTTGGTCACGGAAAATCCCGCTTTGGTCAGGGCGGAGGATACCTTGCCGCTGTCTTCGCTTCCCACAATCGCAAAAATGAGTTTCATCAGTCATACCTCCTCAACACAGGCCGCAAAACAGCCTGCCATCTTAGATAAATCTATCTTTATTTTACCACTTTTACCTGTGTTTTTCCAGACGCTGCGAAAATTTTGCACAGTCTTTTGTCCAAAACCTCCCCCGGCATGATCGCCGGTACCGCCGGCGGGCAGGGCCAGCGGATATCGCCATAGATTCTTCCTTCCGCCTGTGTCACAGGAATATGCTCTTTCGGGGCAAAGTATGCCTGCCGGGGGCTCATGGCCTGCCGGGGCCGGCCGCCGGCAGGAGACTCTGTCTGCCCGGCCGGGGGCTTGCCTTCCCCGCTTTGCCGGGACACCCCCCGGCAGCTTAAGAGGATGGCCTCCCGCAGCCGGATAAAATCCTCCTCCGGCGTCTGCATGGAGGGCATGAGCACCACATGGCCCTCATCGGCAAATTCGCACTCAATCCCTTCCTCCCGCAGCCGGCCGGCAAACTCTGTGCCGGTGCGGCCCAGGACTTTGGGCCGAAGGGTCAGCTTCATAGGATCGTCCCCCATGGGGTCAAGGCCCTTGTATGCCGCCAGAGCCCGCAGGGCGGCGCAGCTTTCCGCGGCCCGGCGGGTTCCGGCCTGGATTTCGGCAAAGCGGCCGGTGAGCATATCCATGGAAAGCATCATGAGATAGCTGGGGCTGGTGGAGCCGAACAGGCCCATGGCCTCCTTGGCCGCCGCCCAGGTAAAGCGGTCCGACCCGATGTGGAGCAGGGCGCTGCCGGTCAGGGCGGGCAGGGTCTTGTGCAAGGAGTCGCAGCAAAGGTCCGCCCCCAGGGTCACGGGGTGGAGATCCTCCTCCAAAAACTTCAGATGGGCGCCGTGGGCGTTATCCACGAGAAGGGGCACCCCAGCCTCATGGCAGGCTCTGGCGATGCCGCCGATGTCGTGAATCTGCCCGTAATAGTCAGGGGAGGTGATATACACCGCCCGGATTTCCCGGTCCCGGCCCAGGGACTGGGCCACCTCCTGGGGGGTAATACAGCCGATCTCCCCGCCGGAGTCCTGGGGGAAAAGCCACACCGGGCGGATATCCAGCAGGATCATGGCGTCCAGCGCCGCCTTGTGGATGTTGCGGAAGAAGAGGACCTTCTCCCCCGGTCCCGCCGCCAGGGCCAGCATGGCCTGGATGCAGAGGGTGGAGCCTCCGCAGGAGATGAGGCTCTCTTTCGCGCCGTAGCGGCGGGCAAACGCCTCCTCGCACCGGCGGATCACCCCATCACACTCAAACAGGCTGTCGGCCCCCTGGATTTCGGTGATGTCGTAGGCCGCCGCGCCCGCCAAAGGCTCCGGCAGAATCCCCTTGTGGCCCGGCATGTGCATCCGCGCCATGCCCTCCCGGATGTAGTCTTCCAGCATCTTCTGGATCGGTGTATCCACCCTTTCCCCTCCTATCAAAAAGGGAGAGCTGCCCAGAAGGGCCGCCCTCCAGCGTGGTTAATGTTTCAGCTTTCTCTTGATGGCGCTCAGCTTTTCCTTGGCGTCGATGGCAAAGTCCACAAATTTATAGGCAAAGGGCTTAAAGACCAGATCAAACTCCCCGGCCAGCTCATCCAGCTGCCCGTTAAAGCCCTTTTTAAACCGATAAAGGCCGTACAGATGGCTGGACTCGTCCAGGTTTCCAGAGACCCCCTGGAAGTCGTAGACGGTGCAGCCGCCCTCTACCGCCCATTTAATCATCTCCCACTGGATCAGGTAGTTGGGCATGACGTTGCGGTTTTCATTATCCGACGCGCCGTAGACATAGCAGGTTTTTCCCGCGTATTGGGTGGTCAGGGCGCCGCTGATGGCCTTGCCCTGATAAAAGGCCATATAGAGCCGGGCATGTTCCCCCAAAGCATCCAGCATCCGCTCAAAATAGGCTCGGGGCCGGACGTTAAAGCCGTCCCGCTCCCCTGTGACCCGCATCAGCCGGATGAAGTCGTCCAGATATTCCTTGCCTACCACCTTGACCTCTACGCCGTGCTTTAAGGCCACCCGCACATTGTAGCGGGTTTTGCTGTGCAGGTTCATGAACAGCTCCTCTTCGGTGCGGCCGTCCAAATAAAGCCGGTAGTTAAACCGGGCCTGGATGGTTTCAAAGTTTTCGCCGCCGGTAAAATGGGTAAAGCCCAGGCTTTTGCACAGATTGATAAACCCGGTATCCGAGATCAGCACATCCGGATCCATCTTGAAGGCATGGGCCCGGCGCTGTTTGGCCAGCATCTTGACCCCTTCCACCAGATCGGAGAGCACCTCCCGGTCGTGGAGGTCGCATACAGGCCCTCGGGGCGCGTAGAGAAAGGTGGTGCCAATAAAAGGGATCTTCTGGATGAGCACCAGCATCCCGCCCCGGATCTTCCCCTCACTGTCCCGGGAGACAACGACGGCATGATCCCAATTGTTCTTGACCTTGGGCCAAAAAACCGACTGGGTAAAGCATCCCTGGGGATGCTGCTCCGCAAATTCTTCGTATTCTTTATATTTTGACTGTGCCAATATTTCCACAAGCGGTCACTCCAAATTCTTATGACTGGATGAAGTCTGTTTTTCTGAAACTTGATGATGGCATGGCCGGCCCCTAAGCGGGCCATAGAACTCGATCTCATTGCCAACTTACAGCTATTATACCACATTTTCCCCTCCCCCACCACCTGCCGGCGGAGGACTTTGCGCTATGGCGCAACGGGCAACAAAAGCGCGGGCACTGGGGCAGGATTATAAGCTAAACTTAGGGCGCGGCTTCCCCCGCCGGGCAGGCGGCAGATCTCCCTCCTGCGTTAATCGAGACGGGGCGCGGGCAACGTGGCAGGGTTATAAGCTAAACTCATGGCGCGGCTTCCCCCGCCGGGTAGGCGGTAGTTCGCCCTCCTGCGTTAATCGAGACGGGGCGCGGGCGTCGCGGCAGGGTTATAAACTAAGTCTAGGGCGCGGCTTCCCCCGCCGGGCAGGCGGCAGATCGCTCTCATGTGTTAATCAAGACGGGGCGCGGGCAACGTGGCAGGGTTATAAGCTAAACTCATGGCGCGGCTTCCCCCGCCGGGCAGGCGGGCGGCGGCTGGGAGATGTTATAGACGGCCCGGGCCACCTCGCTGTCGGTCTTCACCTTGGCAATGTCCCCTAAAGAGACCATCCCCACCACCTTGCTACCGCGCAGTACCGGCAGCCGGCGGACCTGGGCCGCACCCATGAGCGCAGCCGCTTCGGTGACAGTCCGCTCCGGGGTGATACAGGTCACCTGGGTGGACATGATCTCCCCGGCGGTCATCTTGCCGGGATCCTTGTTCCGGGAAAGACAGCGCACCACAATATCCCGGTCGGTGACGATGCCCTGGAGCCTGTCTCCCTCCACAATGGGGATGGCTCCAACGCCGCTGTCATCCATCTTTTTGCTCAGGCTGCGTAAGGTTTCCGACGGCGCTGCCGTCACCACAGCCTCCTTCATGATCTGAGCTATCTTCAAGGCGGACGCCTCCTTCTTTGAGGGAATATTCCCCTCTAGTATCCGCCTTTTGTCCCTCCATTATGCGAAGGTTCCGCCGGAGGACGCCCGGCCCGCGGAAACCGAAGGCCCGGCCTCTTACCTCACCGCGGGTCACCGGCAGCTCCAACCGCTCCACCCTGTCTTCATAAAAGGCCGGGATGGGGCTTTTTTTCACGTCCTGGTTCATGGGGCAGATTTCCTGACACCGGTCACAGCCCCAGATGATGCCGGTGGAGGCCAAAAGCCAGGCCTCCTCTTCTGTCAGCTCCCCCCGCTTTTGGGTGATGTGGGAAAGACAGCGCTCCGTCAGGATTCCATCTTCCCCAATGGCCCGGCCCGGACATTGCCGGCGGCATTTCCCGCAGCCAAGGCAATGCCCTCCCGGAGGCTGCCGGGGCGGAAGGGCCAGGTCGGTGACAATTTCCCCAATAAACACATAGCTGCCATAATCTGGGGCGATGAGAAGTCCGTTTTCTCCCCGGCAGCCCAGCCCCGCCTCCACCGCCGCCCGCACCTCCCGGATGGGGGAGGAATCTACAAAGGGGAGGAATTCGTGGCCGGGCAGCTGTTCTGATAAAGAATCCGCCATCTGCCGCAGCATCCCACCGGCTACCCGGTGGTAATCCGGCACGCAGGCATAGCGGGAAAGATTCCGGCCCGGCATCTCTCCGGTAAAGTAGGGGAACAAAAAACAGATCACTGTCCGATGCCTTTGGTTTAAAAGCTCTGCGCCCCGGCAGGGGAGATACGGGCCGCACCTATCTAAAGGCGCTGTTCCCCACCGGGGGATTCCCAGGGCCTTGGTTAAGTTTTCGATCAGCTCCATGGGCTCCCTCCTCTTTCCACCTTTCGGCGGGGATACTGGGCCGCAGGGCCAGTTCAAACGTATTCGCGTAAAAGGCGACATCGTCGCCAACAGAGCCTAAGGCGTAAACTGCCAGATCTAGCCGCTGCGTCGCCAGAGACAAAAACGCGGGCGGCGCGGCCCGTGTTATAAAGAAATTCCAGGGCAGGTCAGTCTTCCTCAGGCGGGGCGGACAGGGCCGCCTTGTAAAGCTCGCTCTTTTTGTAAGGGGTGAGCTTGGCCACCTCTTTTGCCGCGTCGGAAAGGGATTTGCCCCGGGCGGCGGACTGCCTGACCAGAGCCACCGCTTCCTCAAAAGAAAGGGCTGTGTCTTCCTCCTGGGGCTTCCCCTCCACCACCAGGACAAACTCCCCTTTGGGCGGCCGTTCCTGGAACAGGGCCAAAGCTTCCCCAAGGGTGGTGCGGATGGTCTCCTCGTGGAGCTTGGTCAGCTCCCGAGCCACCGTCACCCGCCGGTCCCCGCCAAAGGCCTCCGCCATATCCCCCAGTGTAGCCAGCAGCTTATGGGGCGCTTCGTAAAACACCATCATCCGCTCTTCGTTTTTCAGGGAATCCAGATGGGCGGACCGGGTGTTCCGGTTGACGCTGAGAAATCCCTCAAAGGTAAAGCGGGCGGCGGGGAAGCCGGAAAGGGCCACCGCCGACACCACGGCGCTGGGGCCGGGCACCACCACGGTGGGAATACCCCGCTCCCCGCAGATCCGCACCAGGTCCGCCCCTGGGTCGCTGATACAGGGCATGCCGGCGTCGGTGACAATGGCGCAGCTCTCCCCGGCGGCCAGCCGTCCGGCGATGTAATCCCCTTTTTCCCGGATGTTATGCTCGAAATAGCTGACCATGGGCTTTTTGATGCCAAAATGGTTGAGCAGCCCCAGGGTCACCCGGGTGTCTTCCGCGGCGATAAAATCCACCTGTTCCAGGGTTTCCACCGCCCGGGGCGTCATGTCGGACAGGTTGCCGATGGGGGTGCCTACAATATAAAGGGTTCCCTGTTCTTTCAACAAATTCACTTCCATCTATCTCACTTTATTGTCCTTTTTCCGGTAAATGTCCAAAACCTCCCGGGAGAAGCCTCCCGGTCCCTCGATGATCAGATCCTTTTCCACCTGCAAAAAGGGTTTTGCACCCTTTTTCCCCTCCAGCAGGAACAGCCAGGGAGGCCGTCCCGGCCGCTGGGTGACAAACCGCAGCCGTTTGGGCTCCATGCCGTGGTCCCGCATGGCGCAGATGGCGTCGCACAGCCGCTCCGGCCGCTGGCATATGCAGAGCCGGCCGCCGAATTTGAGGAGCCGGGCCGCCGCGGCGCACAGATCGTCTAAGCTGCACATGGTTTCATGGCGGGCGATCTTGTCGCTTTCCTGGGCGCTGATGATGCCGCTGCCCGGCGCCTTATAGGGCGGGTTGCAGGTCACAAGGTCCAGGCTTTCCCGGGAAATGCCCGTGAGCCGCCGGATATCCCCCAGGATCGGGCGTACCCGGTCCTGAAGGCCCGCCCTCTCCACCGTCACCTCCAGCTGGTGGATGGCCAGAGGCTGGATGTCCACACAGTCGGTGTGTACGGGGCCTTCCTCCCGATCCCTGTACCAGAGTAGGGCCACAATGCCGCAGCCGGTGCCCAGGTCCGCGCACCGGTCGATTCGTCTGGCGCGGGCAAAATGGGAGAGGAGAAAGGCGTCGGTGCCAAACTTGTGGGCATCGCTGACGCAGATTTCCAGGGTATCGCTGAGTTTTTCAAACTGATAAGCTTCCGGCTGCAATGGGGCACCTCCCTTACATATGTGTTCCTATCATACCACATTCCGCCCTGTTTCTCCACCGGAGGATGAAAAAAAGCGCCCGCATCCGGGCGCTTTCGCTGCGATGGTGATTATTATTGATAGGGGCCATAAGGTCCGCCGGGGTTGTTGTAGGGATTATAGGGGTCGCCCATATTGGGGTTGGGGCCGCCCTGGTTGGGATTATAGAAGGTCTGATCCCAGATGGTGTTGAGCTGGTTTTGCATAATGCCCATGGACACGAGGGAAAGGCCAAAGATCGCCACCACCAGGTTGATGATGGAATTATCCGACGGATAGGGTACGCCTACATTGATGGAGATTTCCCACATCTTTTTGCTGTATTTATAAATCCAGTAAAGGCCATAGATACCGCAGGTAATGATGGTCAGCAGGATCTCGGTGCCCGGTGTGGTGGAGCGATCCCCGGTAAAACGGGACACGTCGTCAGAGAGCTGATACATCCACACATAGTAATAAATGCCGCAGGTGATAATGGTAAGGATAATGATCATCGCGATACTCTTTTTTTCCGGCATAAAGGTATTCCCCTTTCAAGATGTCGGCAAAGCCGCCTAGCCATCCGGCCCTTGTCGGCCTCCCACTTGTTGCTATTATACCATGTTTCCCTGTTTTGAAAAGTCCTTTTGATGAGATTTCCATGAAATGCTTTTATTTCATGGAAACCTTCTCCCCCGCTTCCTGCGTCTCTTCCCGGCCGGTTCCAGCCATGCCGATGAGGAAAACCGCCACGCCTGCCACCGCCAGCACCGACATGACCCCGGCGAAGACCTGGGCGCCGAAGTGTTCCATAATCAGGCCGCTGAAAAAGTTGCCGCAGATGCTGCCGATGCCAATGGTCACCGAGTAGCCGATGGTCAGGGAGGTAGCGTAGATCTTGGAGGGGACAATGCGGCTGATATAGACCACAAACAGGGGGATATACATTCCCCAGGACACCGCCTCGAAGGCCTTGAGGAGGATGAGCCCGGTAACACTGTGAACCACCAGCAGGGCCAGGGAACGCACCGCCAGCACCACCGCCGTAAAAGCGTAGAGGTTTTTGAGCCTTATCCGGTCCTGAAGCCGGGAGAAGATGAACATCATCGGCGCCTCCACCGCGGCGCCGGCAAAAACCAGCATCCCCACATGGGTATTGGTCCCTCCCGCGTCCTGGAGGATCACCGGCATAAAGGCCAGCATAGAGCGGTAGGCCGCCTGGTAGAGGGTGGTACTGATGAGAAAGACCATATAGGGCCGGTTCTTGGCCAGCAGGACCAAAGCTTTTCCAAAGCCGATGCGCTCCTGCACCTGGCCCTCCCGTCGGACGCCCTTGTTTTCCGGCTCTACCTTTTCAATGCAGAGGCAGCAGGCGATCATAACCAAAAGGAGGGCCGCGCTGCCGATAAACATGACGTTGTAGCCCCACAGATCCATCAGCTTGCCCGCCACAAGGCCGGTGAGGGAATAGCCCACCGCCCCCATGACCCGGGTGACCGGGTAGTTGACATAGGGCTTTTTCTTGTTGACCCGGATCTGCCACGCCTCCGGGATACAGTTATAAGTATAGGTAAGAAATCCCAGCAGGAGGATGACGGCAAAGCACAGGGGAACAACGCCCACCGTCAGGGGGATGACCAGGGTCACCGGGATGGCGATGGCTCCGATGAGGATCATCAGGGAGCGGCAGGAGATAAAGGTATCGGTCAGGTAGCCGTAGAGGGGCTGGCTGACCATGCTCAGCGCCGCGATGAGGGCGTTGAGCAGCCCCACCTGAAAGTCGCTGTAGCCGTTCTGGGTCAGATAAACCACAATAAAGCTGTACACCATACAGTGGGCGGAACAGTACATCCAGTGCAGCGCCGCAAAGGCCACGTTTTCCCGACAGAATAATTTTTTCATCCTCCTACCTCCCTTAAAAACTGAGACTCCATCTCACCATTCACTTTATCACGTTCCGGCCGTAATTTCCAGTACATGAAAAGCTGAAAAAAGCCGAAATCTCAGGGTGATTTTTTACACTCCCGTCAAAAGAAAAACCACAGCATGTTTCCATGCTGTGGTTTTTAAGAAGCCGGCACCGACCTATTTTCCCAGGCAGTCGCCCGCCAAGTATTTTCGGCACAGATGAGCTTAACTACTGTGTTCGGGATGGGAACAGGTGGGACCTCATCGCTATAAGCACCGGCAAAGGCAAAGGGCAGCCCCCGTTGAGGACGCCTCTGTGGATCATTATATTACCACATCCCCAGAAGCTTGTCAAGGCGGTTTCGAAGATCCCTTCCATCCGCGGGGACGCGGAGGGATTTCAAGCATCATACCGCCTTTCACCCTAGGAGTTTTCTCATCTATCCTTTCTTTGGTCATGATCGGCTAGGCTGTCCAATACAATTAAAATAGGATCATGAGCTTTTGAGCGCTAACCTCCTATGGGCCTTTTGCAAAAATATGCCCCCGCTTGGTGAAAAATCAATAAAACAGCAATCTGCTCAAGGAATAAAACTAGTATTTATGCAACCCAAACAGATTTATGTCAAGAGGGTAGACACCTCCCAACCCCCATGCTATAATGAGGGCAACATATTCATTATATGTAATACAGGTTCGTATAAAGAAACGATTCCCGATAAAGGAGGAGGAGAAGGTTTTGTACGAATACAGGTCCTTTTTTAAAAATAATGACAGAGGTGTGGAAAAATGACTGCGACTTCCGTAAAAAACCAAACGAAAAAATTATCCTGCTGGGCAGTCCTGTGGATTGTTGTCCTTTCCATGACTGCACTGGCGCTGTGTATGTTCAAGGTCCCGCCCCTCATGGGTGATCTGATCGCTGCTTTGAACCTCTCCGGCACCGCCCAAGGCGGCTTCCTCATGTCCATCTTTTCCTTTGCCGGCATTATCCTGGCCATTCCTGCCGGTTTGATTATCACCCGCTATGGTATGTACAAAACCGGCGCCTTCAGCCTGATCTGTTCGCTGGTGGGCTCCCTGCTGGGCGTCGTCACCCAGTCTTACGCTCTGCTGCTCATCGGCCGGATCATCGAGGGCGTGGGCCTCATCTTCATCGCCACCCTGGGCCCAGCGGCCATTGGCAGCGTCTTTGCCCCAGAAAAGCGCGGCCTTGCCATGGGCATTATGATGTCCTACATGTCGGTGGGACAGTTCATCATGTTTAACGTCGCTCCCCGTATTGCCGGCGGCGGCGCTTGGAAAAACGCCTGGTGGCTCACCGCCGTCTATTCCGCAGTGATGCTGGTGCTCTGGATCATCGGCATGCGCCGGCTGGACGCCACCGTTAACCCCGATAACGATCCCACCAACAAAGAGGCCCAGACCAAAATGGCAAAAGAGGCGCTCTCCGTGGTCATCAAGAATCCGGCTGTCTGGCTCATCGGCGTTACCTTCGCCCTGATGCTCACCACCAATCAAGGCGTTCTGGGATTCCTGGCTCAGTACCTGTCCGAAGTCCGGGGCATGGACGCCAGCACCGCCAGTACCATCACCAGTCTGGCCAGCATTATCGGCATCCCCACCGGCCTGGTGGTAGGCGCCGTATCCGATAAGCTTCATTCCCGCCGGGGCCCCATGATTTTCCTCTTCGTCTTTTCCGCCATTGTCTATATCGTCATGCCTCACTGCCCCACTAATATCTACTGGCTTATGAGCCTCATCTTCGGTATCGCTACCATGGGTCTCGCCACCCTGTGCTTTGCCGCTGTCCCTGAGGTCATCGCCAAACCTGAGCAGAATGGTATGGCCTGCGGTGTTGTCAACACCCTGGAAAAGGTGGGTGTCTTTCTCAGCACCATCCTCTTCGGCGCCCTCATCGAGGTGGTGGGTTGGACCGTCACCTTCTATATCATGGCTCCCATCTGTATTCTGGGCATTATCAGTGTATTCATCAATAAGAAGCTGAAGTAGAAGAAAGGTGACCAAAATGAGAGAAATCCATGTAGAACAAAAAGATTACGCCTATGTCATCGGCCCCCATCTGGAGCCTATCGCCACGGTACAGCCGGGGGAAACGGTAGCCTTCTTTACCCATGACGCCTTCTGCGATATGCTGGATTCCAACGACAAAGTTCCGGCGGATATTCACATGCCTCCCTGTCCCCAGGTGGGCCCGGTCCGTATCGAGGGGGCGGAGCCCGGCGACACCTTGAAGATCGAAATTATCAGCATTGAGCGGGTCCGGGACTGGGCGGTCAGCGCCTACCGTCAGGAGCTGGGCGCCATTGTGCCCACCAACACTACCCGGATGCTCAGCGGCCCTATCCCGGAAAAGACCTTCATCTATCATTTTGACGAGGCGACGGGAAAATACCGCTATAACGACAAGCTGAACTTCGATTGGGAGCCCTTTATCGGCACCATCGGCTGCGCCCACGGGCTCAACTCCTTTATGTCCATCACCCCCTTTGAAAACGGCGGGAATATGGATGTCCCCGATGTAAAACCGGGGAATACCCTCTACCTCCCGGTCAGCTGCCCAGGCGCCAACTTCTCCATCGGGGACTGCCACGGCCGGCAGGGACAGGGGGAAATCTGCGGCACCGCCTTAGAGATTGCCGCCAAGGTTACCCTGAAGTTTGAGCTCATCAAAGGGAAAACCATCACCTGGCCCCGGATCGAAAGCGATACGGAGATCATGTGTGTCGGCGCCGCCAAGCCCATGGAGGACGCGGCACGTATCGCCCTGTGCGAGCTCATTGGCTGGCTGGTGGAGCTAGGCTGGGATGAGATGGAGGCCTATCAGGCCGTCTCCCAGTGCAACAAGCTCTATGTCGGCAGCATGGTCAATCCCAACTATGTCATGGTGGCTAAAATTGATAAGGAGATCGCCTACCGCAAATAATGACAAGAGCCGCCCAATAAGGACGGCTCTTCTTATTTCATTTCCGCGGCAATATTCTGGGCGGTCTTTTGCAGCAGGGGAATGAGAAAATCCTTTTTGGATTTCATCCGCTCGGTGGGACCTGAGGCGCTGATGGCAGCCTCCACCCTGTCCCCCACGCCGAAAAGGGGCGCCGCGTAACAGGTCAACCCTAGCTCGCTTTCATCGGCGTCACAGGCATAGCCATTCCGCCGGACCCCCTCCAAATTTTCCAGCAGCTGCTGGGCTGTCACAATGGAATAGGGGGTCTTGGGGGAAAAGGATACGTTTTTAATGTAGTTATCAATAAACTGCTGAGGCTGAAAAGCCAGCATCGCCTTGCCGGTGGCAGTCATGTGAGCACGGCGGCGCAGCCCCACCATAGATTCCATCCGGATGGAGGAAGGGCTGGACACCTTGTCGATGAACTGGACCATGGTGTCGTTATCCCAGATGACCAGATGGGTCGTCTCCTCACACAGCTGGGTCAGGTTGATGAGGTAGGGATGGGCCAGCTTGATAATATCCATCCGCCCCAGGACGATGGCGCCTAAAGAGGAAAGCTTGACCCCTAGGCGGTACCGGTTGCTGTCTGTTTTGTTGAGAAACTTCCGGTTCTCCAGGGTGGTGAGTAACCGGAACGCCGTTGTCTTTCCTATCTCCATGAGCCGGGCTACCTCCGCGGCGCTTAGCTCCTCATGTTTTGCCAGCAGGTCGATGATGGCTAGGGCATTATCCACCGATTGCAGGATATATTGTTCATTCGACATGGTTTCACCGTCTTTTCTCCCGGCCTGCGGAACCCGCAAGCCCTGTCATATGAGATGATTATATCATAGTTTTCTCCTGAGAAAAAGGGTGGACGCCTATACAAAGGCAGCAGCGCCCTTTGTGCACTGTGTAAAATTTTACCTTTTCCATTTACTTTGCCTTTTGTCTTTGTTATAATTATATTTAGTTCTTTATACGAATTATCATTACATATAAAGAAACATTATTTAGGGAAGGGAGAGCCTGTCAATGAAGCAGCTGAAGTTCTACGGCCTAGGCGGACAGGGAGTCGTCACCGCGGCTAAAATCCTTTCGGTGGCGGTATCCATCCATGAAGGCCGATACGCCATTACCGTCCCAGCTTATGGCCATGAGCGGCGGGGCGCGCCGGTTTACACCGACGTCATGGTGGATCAAAAGCCCATCCAGCTCAACTGTTTTGTCTATGAACCGGATATTGTAGTGGTTCTGGACGAATTTATTGTAGAAAAACACGGCATCGATGTGGGCCGGGGAAAGGATGAGGACACCGTCCTCGTCCTCAACACCGCCAGTGGGGAGACGGCCCAGCGGTATGCCGACCAGTTTGGCTTTCAGACCGTTTATTATGTGGACGCCACCCAGGTAGCTCTGGACACCATTGGCAAAGGTATTCCCAACGGCTCCATGCTGGGGGCTTTGGCCCATACCGGCATCGCCTCTATCGGATCGGTGGAAAGCGCCTTAGAAGAATTTTTTGGAAAGAAGGCGGGTGAAAAGAATGCGCGTGCAGCTAGAACAGCTTATGACAACACCAAAAAGCTCTGAATACAAGACGATTTTAGGGCCCTGCGCCTATGTCTTTACCTCCTCCAATACAGGAAGCTGGCGGATCGAACGGCCCCGGGTGGACTTTTCCGCCTGTATCCAGTGCGGCACATGCCGGATGTACTGCCCGGCGGATGTCATCACCATCCACAAGGGACAGCAGCCGCCATTGGAGTTTCAGTGGGATTACTGCAAGGGCTGCGGCATCTGCGCCAATGAATGTCCCAAGCACTGTATTCAAATGATCTCGGAAAGGAGCGCTGAGTGATGTCCCATTATAAAATGTTAGATGGTAACGCCGCGGCGGTGGAAGCCATGAAGATGGCCCGGGTCAAGGTGATTTCCGCCTACCCCATCACCCCCCAAAGTTCCATTTCCGAGAAACTCAGCGACCTGGTGGACGCCGGGGAGCTGGATGCCAAATACATACGGGTAGAGTCGGAACACACCGCCATGTCCTGCGCTGTAGGCGCGCAGCTCACCGGTGTGAGAGCCGCCACCGCCACCTCTTCTGTGGGACTGGCCCTCATGCACGAGATCCTCAACGTGGCTTCCGGCTGCCGGGTTCCCATTGTCATGCCGGTGGTCAACCGCTCCCTGGCCTCCCCCTGGAGTCTGTGGTGCGACCATCAGGACTCCATGGCCGAACGGGACAGCGGATGGCTCCAATTCTACTGTGAGAATGTCCAGGATGTATTTGACACCCTCCTCTGCGCCTACCGCATTGCCGAGGACAGACGGGTACAGACACCCGCCATGGTCTGTTTGGACGGATTCTTCCTCTCCCACTCCATGCAGAAGGTCCTTCTTCCAGAACAGGACGAGGTGGACGGCTTCTTAGGAGAATACACACCCAAAAACGCCTATCTCAACCCGGCGGATCCTATGGTCATCAATGATCTGACCCCTACCGACGAGATCACCGAGATGAAATTTCAGCAGGCAGTGGGCTTTGCCCAGGCAAAGGTGGTGGCCGGAGAGGTCTTTGCCGCCTTTGCGGAAGAATTTGGCCGGCATAAAGAGGTGGTGGAGGGCTACCGCGCCGAGGACGCCGACGCCATCATCATCACCCAGGGCTCTATGTCCGGAACGGCCAAGTATGTGGTCGACAAGCTCCGGGAAGAGGGGCAGAAGGTGGGCGCCGTTAAAATCGTCATGTTCCGCCCCTTCCCCTATGAGGCTCTCCGGCAGGCCTGCGGTTCTGTGAAGAAGGTCGCCGTCTTGGACCGGACTGCTGGATTGGGAGCCCAAGGCACCCCTCTCTGGCTGGAGACAAAAGCGGCCTTAGATGGGGATGTGGATGTGAGAAGCTATGTAGGCGGTCTGGCTGGCCGCGACATCAGTCCCATGACCATCCAGAAGGTCTTTGAGGACCTGGGCCAGGAAGCACCCTGCGACGGGGTCAACTGGATCGACTGTAAAGACGATCCCATGCATTTAAGGGAGGTGCCCCTTCATGTTTAAGATAGAAACCACAGCCAATCGCTTTATCGCCTACGGGGTCAGTGCCTGTGCGGGCTGCGGGTTGGAACTGATCATCCGCAATGTGCTGGATGTCTTGGGGGAAGATACGGTGGTGGTCATCCCGCCGGGCTGTTCTGCCCTCTTCTGCGGCTTTGGCCGGGAGGCTGGTATGCGCCTGGCATCTTTCCAGGGAAATCTGGAAAGTACCGCCGCCTATGCCGCGGGGATCCGGGCGGGGCTGGCGGCCCAAGGCAACGACCACACCACAGTGTTGGGCTTTGCTGGAGACGGCGCCACGGTGGACATCGGCCTGCAATCCCTCTCAGGTATGTTAGAACGGGGGGACCGGGTGCTTTACGTCTGCTATGACAATGAAGCCTATATGAACACCGGCATCCAGGGCAGCAGCTCTACCCCCTACGGCGCTTGGACCACCACCACCCCCGGCGGCAAGGCCACCCGCCGCAAGGACCTGCTCTCCATCGTCATGGCCCACGACGTCCCCTACTGCGCTTCGGCCAGCGTAGCCTATATCCCCGACCTGCGCCGCAAGGTCCAGAAGGCCAAGGACGCTCCGGGCCCGGCGGTGCTCCATGTACACAGCCCTTGCCCCACCGGCTGGGGATGCCCTCCCGCCAAGTCCATCGAGGTTTGCCGGGTGGCAGTCCAGTGCGGGGCATGGCTTTTATATGAATACGAAAACGGAAAAATCACCCTCAACCAAAAGCCTAAACAGCTCCGTCCTGTCTCCGATTACGTGAACCTCCAAGGCCGTTTCCGGGGGATGGATGAGCAGGCGGTGGCGGCGCTTCAGGCGCAGGTGACCCAACATTATGAAGAGATGCTTCAGAAAAGCGAATGAGGAGGAGAGCCAGGTGAAAACTTATCGTATTGTCGCTATCAATCTAGGCTCCACCTCCACCAAGCTGTGTTATTATGAGGATGAAAGGTGCGTGATCAGCGCCTCCCTCCCCCACAGCGCCGAAGATCTTCGAGAATTCTCCACCATCTGGGAACAGGAGGAGCTGCGTACCAGCGCCATCCTCAATTTCCTTAAAAAAAACCACATTGCCGTCAAAGACTTAGACGCCATTGTCACCCGGGGCGGACATACCAAACCTCTGGTAGGCGGCGTCTACCGGGTCAATGAGGTCATGCTGGATCAGTCCGGCAGCGGAAAATACGGCCAGCATGTCACCGACCTGGGGCTGCGCATTGTCTATAAGCTGGCGTCCCAGGGTCCACTTCCCCTGACAGTGGACCCTCCCACCACCGATGAGTTTGAGCCCCTGGCCCGATACAGCGGCCTGCCCGAGCTGCCTCGGAGGAGCAGCTTCCACGCCCTTAACCACCGGGCGGTAGGGCGGCAGTACGCCCGGGATATTGGACGCCCTTATGAAGAACTCAATCTGGTGGTGGCCCACATGGGGGGCGGCATCACTGTTGCCGCCCATCGAAAGGGGCGAATGATTGACGCCAACAACGGCATTACCGGGGACGGTCCCTTTTCTACCAACCGTTGCTGCACCGTTCCGGTGGGTGGTTTGGTCGAGATGTGCTTCTCCGGAAAGTATACCCATCAGGAGATGAAGCGCAAGCTCAGCGGTCAAGGGGGCATGATGGCCTACCTGGGAGAAAACGACGCTCTCAAGGTAGAACAGCGTGCCGAAGCCGGGGACGCCCAGTGTGGTGAGGTACTAGACGCTATGGCCTATCAAACTTCAAAAGAAATTGCCGGATGCGCCGCCGGCCTCTGCGGTAAGGTAGACGCCATTCTCATCACTGGTGGTATCGCCCACTCCCCCAGGATCACCTCCTTTATCAAAGAGCATGTGGGCTTTATCGCCCCCGTCCGACTTTACCCAGGGGAATATGAGATGCAGTCCCTTGGCCTAAACGCCCTGGAAGCCCTCCGGGGCCGCACGCCCATCCAAGAGCTCGCCGATTGAAAGGAGAATGATCCATGCTGCGCAGTTTTTCCCAAATGGAACAACATATTTTGAAAGGCAGGGAAAAAAAGCGGGTGGCCCTGGCTGGAGCCCATGACCTCGACGCCCTCTCTTCCCTGGTGGAGGCCCGGCGAAAGGGAATCGTGGAGGCCATCCTCATTGGCCGGGAAGAGAAAATCCGGGAGCTTCTTAAGCAACTGGATGAGGATCCGAATGGGTATCAAATCATTCCCCAATCTGAGGACGCTCTCTGTGCTAGAACCGCCTGCCAACTGGTCCGGGATGGTCAGGCAGACATCCCCATGAAGGGGATGATCCAGACGGCGGCCTTTATGCGGGCAATCCTGGATAAAGGCTATGGCTTTGTCCCAGAGCGTGGATTACTGAGCCAGGCTACCCTGCTGGAGCTGCCAGAGGAAGAAAGGATGATGATTATTTCCGACTGCGCTGTGAATATAGCGCCAGAATATCCTGATAAGGTGAAGATCCTTCAGAATGCTGTTTTTCTGGCCCATCGTTTGGGCATTGATTGCCCAAAGGCAGCCGTTGTGGCGCCGGTAGAGGTGATTAATCCCGTGATGCAAAGCACCATTGACGCCGCTATGCTCTCCAAAGCCAATGAGAGGGGACAAATTCAGGGCTGTATTGTGGATGGTCCACTTGGGCTGGATAACGCTGTCAGCTTGCAGGCGGCAAAGCATAAGGGAATTTCTTCTCCTGTAGCTGGAGTTGCCGATATCCTCATCATGCCAGATCTCTGTGCCGGCAATATTTTCACCAAATCTCTGACCTATTTTGCTAAGCTTCCCACGGCAGGTGCTCTCTTGGGTGCTTCAATTCCTGTCATTATGACTTCCCGCACCGACAGCCCTGCGGATAAATATCACTCTATCCTCACTGCTGTCATTTTGTCCCAAGCCTACTAAGATCATCTCAGTTTCTCCCATAGATACACAGAAAGGGCTGCGGCAAATTTTGCCGCAGCCCTTTCTATCGCTCATTCTATGTCATCGGAACAAAAAAGAAAAGACAGTTGTTTTTTACAACTGTCTTTTCTTTGGCTCCCCCTGTCTGGCTCGAACAGACGACCTTTCCGGTCAGAAACATAGTCGCGGCCAGTCGTCTTCCGCCTCCCGCCGCTCCTTGTTTCTTCCTGCGCCTTGGGCCCCTCCTCCCCCCACCGGGGGCGGGCCCCCAGCCACCAGTTAACAGCCCTTCCTCCCAACTTTTTCTTACGAAAAAGAGACAGCCGCTTTTGCTGCTGTCTCTTTCTTTGGCTCCCCCTGTCTGGCTCGAACAGACGACCTTTCCGGTCAGAAACATAGTCGCGGCCAGTCGTCTTCCGCCTCCCGCCGCTCCTTGTTTCTTCCTGCGCCTTGGGACCCTCCTCCCCCCACCGGGGGCGGGCCCCCAGCCGCCAGTTAACAGCCGTCCTCTCAACTTTTTCTTACGAAAAAGAGACAGCCGCTTTTGCTGCTGTCTCTTTCTTTGGCTCCCCCTGTCTGGCTCGAACAGACGACCCTGCGGTTAACAGCCGCATGCTCTACCGACTGAGCTAAGGAGGAATATGAGAAGCCGGCACCGACCTATTTTCCCAGGCAGTCACC
>NZ_JBBEWN010000011.1:0-115117 GCF_038739695.1 Zongyangia acetica
AGGAAAAGAAAGCTTATGTCATTGACTGGCTGAGAAATCACGGTATTACCGTTGATGAGGAAAAGCTGGACGCCCTCATCGAAGCCGCTGTATATGAGCTGAATCAAGGGGTGATCCCCGTTGAAGGGATCGCCATAAAAGAGGAGGAAGCCAAATGAATCTGCGCACCCTTTATTTAACCAAGAATAACTGCTATAAGTCAGGAAAACGCCATACAGTCAAGGGCATCATGGTCCATTCCACCGGTGCCAATAATCCCAACCTCAAGCGTTACGTAGGCCCAGACGACGGCCTCCTAGGGGAAAACCCGTATGGCAACCACTGGAATCAGCCTACACCAGAAGGCGGAAAGCAAATCTGTTGCCATGCCTTCATCGGAAAACTGAAGGACGGCTCCATCGCTACCTACCAGACCCTGCCTTGGGATATGGTGGGTTGGCACTGTGGCAACGGTAAAAACGGCAGCGCCAATTATATGGGATATGTGGGCTTCGAAATCTGCGAGGATGGACTGACCGACGCCGGATATTTTAACAAGGTGTATCAAGAGGCAGCGGAGCTGTGCGCCTATCTGTGCAAAAAGTATGGACTGACTGAGAAAAATATCATCTGCCACAGTGAAGGGGCGGCGAAAGGGATTGCCTCCAACCACGGCGACGTGATGCACTGGTTTCCGAAGCACGGTAAGAACATGGACACTTTCCGAGCTCAGGTCAAGGCACTGCTGGCAAAGGATGACACGCAGGAAGATACAAAACCGGATGACACCCTCTACCGAGTTCAAACAGGTGCTTTCAGCAAGAAAGCCAATGCCCAGGCTATGGCGAAGCAGCTGGAGGCCAAGGGATACAGCACCTATCTGGTGCAGGTAGACGGTCTCTACAAGGTGCAGACAGGAGCCTTTTCGGTAAAAGCCAATGCGGATAAGCTCTGCTTACAATTGAAGTCCCAAGGCTTCTCCGCCTTTGTCACCACCCAGGGTGGACAAGCTGTGTCTGGTGACTCCATCCAGGTAGGAGACCGGGTGAAGGTGAAATCCGGAGCCAAGACCTACGACGGAAAGAGCCTGGCCAGCTTTGTCTATCAGAATACATACGATGTGCAGCAGCTGTCGGGAAACCGGGCGGTCATCGGTCAGAAGGGCGTAGTAACCGCTGCTGTAAACGTGAAAGACCTGATACCGGTGTAGGAGGTGGGGAAGATGGACGAACAGGACATGATCCAGGAGGCGAGAGAAAAGATCATGGAGATTGAGGCCCGTGCCAGGAGCAACACCCACCGCTTGGACGGCTTAGAAGAGTGGAAAAGCGAGGCGGAGAGGAAGCATGACGAATACGGGCAGAGGATCACCAAGACAGAGACAAATGTAGATAATCTGACCAAGTCCATGTCGGCGCTGACCAAAGCCCTATGGGGTATCGCCAGTGCCATCCTGGTAGCCTGCGTCACTTTCTTTATACGGTAATGAAAAGAGCCCTGTTCCTTCCCTCTATTGCAGAGGTGGAAACAGGGCCTTTTTTACCGCATGTTATACCGCACTTTATTATTTGAAGTATAAAATTGAATTTACAATATAGAAATAAAGATAAAAATAAAGTAAATTTATAACAATAAATAGACTTAAATTTACTTAAGTTTAGGACTAAAAAATCGGCTTAATGGGTTCAAGTCCCACCGCCCGCACCAGCTCGTCGCAAGCGACATATCGCTTGCGACGAGCTTTTTCATTTCATTGCAAAGCTCATCGCGCGCTCATTCTGCTGCTCCTCGCTTCCAAACCGCAACCGCTTTGCGCTGGGCTGCGGTTTGGGCCCGCCTCTGCGTGGCGGCAATTTTTTACACTGAGAAAATATCAATTTTAACCGTTCCGCCTACGTGGGAACGGATTGCGCTCCATCCAAAAGCCCGGTCATAGACCGGGCTTTTCTCATACCACTCCGTCATTCCTCCTTCTCCGCAAAAGGGCTCGCTCGGCTCGCCTGCTCGGCCAAAAGCGCCCTCGCGACGGCTCGCTGTCGCTACCAACCTTTTGCGGGGCCTAGGATCGTGAGCTTCCCGATCTAAGGTGACCGAGCATGTCACCAGGCAAGGGCCTGGAGCCATTTCGCCCTCCGGGCCTTTTGCTTTGTAGGGGATTGTCGCCTGCCTCCGGGAAATCGAAGCTAGCCGAATAAGCTGACAAAAGGGCTGGGAATCATATGATTCCCAGCCCTTTTATCGTAGGAACGTTTTAAATTTTAGCCCAAAGCGATAATGGGATCGCCGGCGTTAATAGCCAGAGAGCTGATAACATAAAGCATCACGCCGTCCTGAGGAGCAAAATACTCACCCAGTACATTGGCAAAGCAGTCCCGGATTTCGCCGACCTTCTGGCCTTTGGTTACCTTATCGCCAATTTTGACACAGGGATACCAGCAGCCAGTCTGTTCAGCATCTAGGCCAGCCATCCGATGCAGATATACTACGTCGCAGAGCTTTTCGGCGCCGCCTTCCAGGACGCCCAGATGCTTGAGGACATTGTAAACGCCTTTCACATAGGTCTGAACCTCTTCCTCGCTCCACAGACCGCACTGGCCAATCTCTGCCAGGAAGCCGGGAACACCCATGGTTGCGGCGCAGCCAAAGGTACCGTTGTCAGAAACAGAACCTACTACGTATTTGACGCCCAGCATAGAAGCGGCTTCTTTGGCGATATTGTTTTGCTCTTCCGAACCCAGCTCCGAATAGATAACAAAAGGAGTCAGGGATTCATGGATATCGCCGCCGTGAAGATCCATATAGAAATCTGCCTGGGCGAACAATTGGCTGGAGATGGTATAGGCGATCCGCTGGGTTACAGTCCCGGTAGCTTTACCCGGATACTCACGGTTGAGGTTTTTGCCATCGTAGGGGCCTACATATTGCATTTTCGCAAAGAAAGCGGGGGTATTGACTGGATGAACGATAGCCACACGGCCAGCTACCTGATCCGGGGTAAGGGAAGCGGCAACCCGGATGGAAGTCTCAACGCCAGGATACTCACCGCCATGGGTACCGCCAGTGATAACAACGGTTTTTCCTGGTTTAGTGCCGCAAATCAGAGTGATAGGCATTTTTACAGGAGTACCAGGAACTTCCAGGTATCCCTGTACCTTCTCGCCAGCTTTGGCGGAAAGGGTTCCAACTTTCAGTTCTTCAGACATGACGCAAAATCTCCTTTAACAGTAGTATTATGACAAAAGGTGCCGGGCGGGCGGCAGCCACACCCGGACGCGCATTTTTGTAGCAGATGTTTTATACCGGCTGGATGGGATGATGGCAAGCCACCCAATGACCGGGACAAACCTCGGCGAAATCAGGCTGTATCTTTTTGCATTCCTCTGTAGCTCTTGGACAACGAGGATGGAACCGGCAGCCGGTAGGCAGCTGGATAGGGCTGGGAGGCTCTCCTTCGATACTGTACTCCCGGGAACGGTGGGTAGGATCCAACACAGGAGCGGCTTTGAGCAAAACCTCTGTGTATGGGTGATAAGGACGTTCATAGAGCTCTTCTGTGGGAGCCAACTCAATAATTTTGCCAAGATACATAACCGCCACACGATGGGTAATCAACCGGACAACCCTCAGGTCATGGGAAATAAAGAGCATCGTCAACTCCAGATCCTTTTGCAGATCCATGAGCAGGTTGATAATCTGTGCCTGGATAGAGACGTCCAGAGCCGAAACCGGTTCGTCGGCAATGATAAAAGCGGGATCCAACGCCAAAGCCCTGGCAATGCCAATTCGCTGCCGCTGTCCACCAGAAAATTCACCGGGATACCGGTCCGCTGTATCTGCGTTCATTCCTACCATTTCCAGCAATTTGAGGACCCTCTGTTCCCTTTGTTCCGGAGGGCAGACTTTATGAACCTTCAGAGCTTCGCCCAGCGTATCCCGGACAGTCATCCGAGGGTTGAGGGAGGAGTAAGGATCTTGGAAGACCATTTGGAAACTGCGGCGCTTTTCGCGAAGCTCTTTTCCTTTGAGGGAACTGATTTCAATCCCATTGAGGACAACCTTACCAGCGTCAGGATCATACAGGCGCATAATAGTCCGAGCCAGGGTAGACTTGCCGCAGCCCGATTCCCCTACCAATCCCAGAGTTTCACCTTTAGCGATGGAAAAACTAACGTCATCTACCGCTTTGAGGGTCTGGATAGGCTTTCGAGCAATAGCGTCTAAAATCGGCCGTTTGAGCCGGAAGTACTTCTTTAAATTGGTGACCGTTAATAACGGCTGTGCTGTACTATTTTCCATGGACGGTCATCTGCCTCCTTCCACAAAGGATTTGACTTCAGAAAGCTTTTCAGGGAAGTGACACCGTGTTAAATGATCCGGTGAGATCTCGCTGAGAGCAGGCAGCTCTTCCCGGCAGCGGTCCTCAGCAAAACGGCACCGGGGCGCGAAGGGACAGCCTTGAGGCGGGTTGGCCAAGTCGGGAGGAGAACCGGGAATGGGAATCAGCCGCTCCTTCTCGTGCCCGGTGGGTAGGGAGGAGAGCAGCCCATAGGTATATGGGTGCCGCGGAGAAGAAAAGAGGGTGAGGGTATCGGCAATTTCTACCACGTGGCCGGCATACATGACGGCAACCCGGTCGCACATTTGGGCAACGACTCCCAGGTCATGGGTGATAAGCAGGATACTCATCCCTAATTTGGCCTTTAAATCATTGAGAAGATTGATGATCTGGTCTTGAATCGTCACGTCCAGAGCGGTGGTAGGCTCGTCAGCCAACAAAAGCTGGGGCTTTGCGGCCAGGGCAATAGCAATCATCGCCCTCTGGCGCATGCCGCCGCTAAATTGATGGGGATATTCCTTAATGCGGGTTTCCGGACGTGGAATTCCCACCATATGAAGTAGTTCAATGGCCCGTTCTGTCTTTTCTTTTTTTGACATCTTCTGGTCACCGAAAGCCTCGAATATCTGCTCACCAATGGTGAGCACGGGATTCAAAGCGGTCATCGGCTCCTGAAAGATCATAGCGATTTCCTTGCCGCGGATCTGGCGCATTTCCTTCTGGGAGAGGGCGGTTAGCTCCTTTCCTTTGTAGAGGATATGCCCGTCCACAATCTTGCCCGGCTTATGGATCAGCCGGAGGATAGAACGGCAGGTGGCGCTTTTCCCGCAGCCTGACTCCCCAACTAGGGCGAAGGTTTCCCCTTGGCGGATGGTAAAGCTGACATTATCCACCGCTTTGACAGTCATTTCTTTGGTAATAAAATATGTTTTTAAATTTTTAACCTCCAGGATATCGGCCATGGTCCGAGCTCCCCCTTTCTTAACGGTTTTTGGTGCGCAGCAAGTCGGCTAAGCCGTCGCCAAACAGGCTGAAGCCGGTGCCGGCAAAGATGAGTGCGAAACCGGGGCAGGCGCAGATCCACCATGCCTGGGAGATAAACGGACGTCCATCTGCGATGAGAGCGCCCCATTCCGGTGTCGGGGGCTGCACGCCTAATCCAAGGAAGGACAGGGAAGCACCGGTGAGCATACACATAACAACGTCAGAAGACGCAAAAGCGATAGCGGAGGAGAACACGTTAGGCAAAATATGCCGGATCAGAATACGCAGATCGGAATATCCAAGAAGACGGGCAGCTTGGACGTATTCACTATGTTTGACCACCATGACCTCGCTTCGGACCAGCCTGGCGTAGTCGCGCCAGCCCACCAGCCAGATGGCGATGTAAAGGTTGTTCATACTCGGCCCCATAATGCTGACGATGGCAATGACCAAGATGATGAAGGGGAAAGCCATAACCACGTCCAGAATGCGCATCAGGACACTGTCCAGCCATCCGCCATAGTAGCCGGCGATGAGGCCGATGATACTGCCGGTGATAAAGGGGACGATCATGGCCAGAACGCCGATGGTTAGGTCAATGCGGGTGCCCCATACCACACGGGCGAACACATCACGCCCGTAGTTGTCAGTGCCGAAGAGATGCTCTGCCGAAGGGGGCTGGAGCATAGCGGTGGTATCGGAAGCGTTAGGGTCATAGGAAGTTAAAAACTGGGGAAAAAGGGCAAAGATCACCACCACCAGGATGATCAGCAGGCCGATGTTGAGCGTCATGCTCCGGCGCCACCAGGGAGCCTTTTTGCGGGCGATCAGGGCACCGCCCTCCTGGGCGGCGTTGACCACCTTCCGCTGTTCGTCCATTCCCTCAAGCTTTGCCATGCCCATCCCCTCCTTTCTTAAAGCGATGTAAAGTGAGCCTTTGAGGGGCCAGGTTATATTGCGTCATCCTTGCGCCCTCCTATTCTAGTTCTACCCGCGGATCCAAGAGCGAGTAGGAAATATCGGTGATCAAGTTTACAATGAGCACCAGCGCGGCGAAGATCACCACCACCGATTGAACCACAGCGTAGTCCCGGCGGAAGATGGCCTCTACCAGCAGCGCGCCGACACCGGGCAGGCCGAAGGCCGTCTCGATAACCACAGTATAGCCCAACAGGTTGACGATCCGCAGGGCCAGCAGGGTCACCGTAGAGATCAAGGCGTTTTTGACAATGTGGCGGGAGCGGACCCGGCCTTCAGAGATACCCTTGCTGCGGGCAAAGTCTACGAAGTCCATTCCCATTACATTGGCCACATTCCCACGGAGATTTTTAATCATCAGGGTGCAGACCCCCAGCGCGCCGGTGATGGACGGCAGGATGAGACAGCGCACATGGTCTAAGAAGGTGACGCCCCATCCGGAGATAGGCACCCAGCCCAGCTGCAGCCCAAAGAGGAGCAGCAGCAATATGCCGATCCAGAACTGGGGCATAGAGAGGGCCACCAGGGAAAGGACGCGGATGATATTGTCCCCTATGCCGTTTTTATGCCGTCCGCAGTAGTAGCCCAGCGGGAAGCTGATGAGGACGACAAACAGGGCGGTCATCAGCGCCAAGGAAACGGTCACGATCATCCGGCTTCCCAGCAGGTCGCTGACGGGGATGGAATACTGGATAGATTCCCCCAGGTTACCGGTGACCAGATCCCGCAAAAAGATGCCGTATTGCACGATGTAAGGCTTGTCCAGCCCCATTTCCACTTCCTTGGCGGCGACCATCTCGGGGGTAGCCTTTTCACCCAGCATAATCTGCGCAGGATTGCCGGGGATCAGGCGCATCATTACAAATACCAAGATGGTGACGCACAGCAGAACGGGGATCATCTGCAACAGGCGCTTTATTGCATAATTGAGTTGCTGCATAGCATTCACCTGTCCTCAATGAAAATAGCGGTAGGGGCTTCCCGCCCTTTTGGTGGGAAAGCCCCTTTGCCGCTGAAAAACGGAGGGAAAGGGGAAAGTCCCCTCCCCCTCCGATTCAAATTGCGTTGTTTGGGTTTATTTGGTGGTCTCCTGGAAGCGGTAAGCGCCCAGAGGAGTCTGGATAAAGTTCTCTACATTGCTGCGGTAGGCAACAGGGTAGGGAATATAGAACATGCTGAAGAAGGGCAGCTCGTCGGCCATCATCTGCTGGATCTCATAATAGAGCTCCTGGCGTTTTTCGGGGTCAAGCTCGGTTTTGGCCTCGTTGACCACAGCCTCCACCTCTTCGTTCTGCCAGCCGCTCATCAGGCACATGGCGTTGTCATAGATGCAGCTGTAATCCGCCTGCTGGGAAGGATCGGCCATATCGTTGGTCCAGGGCCGGATCTGCAGATCCAGGGTCAGGTTGTTCATCCGCTCGTTGATGGTGCCCTTTTCCAGGGTTTCCAGGTTCAGGGTGATGCCAACCTCAGCCCACTGCTCCTTGAGCAGGGTACCCATGGTGGCGTGGATGGTGTTGCCGGAATCCAGGGCCAGGGTGATTTCAAAGCCGTCGCCATAGCCAGCCTCGGTCAGAAGCTCTTTGGCGCCTTCGGGATCATACTCAGGATAGTCCACGTTTTCATTCCAATACATGCCGTTGATGGACATGAAGGAGGTAGCAAGCTCGCCGTAGCCGTAGAGGGCCACATCCATCAGCTCCTGCCGGTCGGTGGCCATGGCCAGGGCGCGGCGGACGCGGGCGTCGTTAAGGGGTTCGATGGTGTTGTTAAAGATCATGTTGCGGACCTCGGTGGAAGGCAGGCCGACAGCGACGATGTCGGGGTCAGCATCCAATTCTTCCATCCGGTTCCAGGGGACGAAGGTAATGGCGTCCACCTGGCCAGCCTGCAGCTGCATGACGCGGGAGTTATCGTCAGGGACGACGGTGAATTTTACACTGTCCAGTTTGGGTTCGTCGGGATTCCAGTAGTTGGTGTTTTTCTCTAAGAGGACATATTCGCCCTTCTGCCACTCGGCGAAATAGAAGGGGCCGGTTCCCATCGGAGCCTGGGTGTAAGCTTCCTCGCCCACCTCTTCATAATAGGCTTTGGACTGGACGGAAGCGTTGAACATGGCAAGGTCAGCCAGGATGGGAGCCCAGGGCTCGGTCAGGGTGATCACCAGGGTGTTCTCATCGGGAGCTTCCACCGACTCGATGGCTTCCATGGCAAAAGCCCAAGCAGAGGACTCGGTGTCCCGGGCCCGCTCAATGGACCAGATCCAGTCCTCGGTGGTGACTTCAGTGCCGTTGGCGAATTTAACGCCGGGTTTCAGATGGAAGGTGTACTGGGTGCCTTCAGGGTTGATGTCCCAGCTTTCCGCCAGCCAGGGCTCAATGCTCTTGCCGTCGTCGCTGGCCCGGACAAGGCCTTCCATGGTCAGGCCGAACAGCCAGATATTGACGTTGCCGTCCTGGGTGACAGGATCCAGGTTGTCAGAATCCTCGGGACGGGCAATGACCAGCTGGTTGGGATCGGTGGTAGCAGCCTGGCTGCCGCCGCTTGTGTCGCCGCCGCTGCTGGAGCATCCGGTGACTGAGAATACCATTGCAACTGCCATCAGAAGGACAATTGCCCTTTTCAGAAATTTTTTCATACTCTCTACTTCATTCCTTTCCTCGCGGTTAAATGAAATATCCCCCGCCGAAATTGGCGCAGTGACAGCCGGGTATCTTCCGACTACACCAAAAAATGGTGCTACAAAGCCAATCAATGCAGCACCATTGCTGTGCATTATTATAGCATTCTGCATGGGACAAGTTACAAAATTTTTAATCTGCTAACTGTTTAAAGAAGTGTGGCAAATTCCTAAGATTTAGGAAAAACATCTAAGGAAAGCGGGAAAATGTATTTCTTATAAGGGTGTTTTCAGAAAAATTGTACTGCCAGAGAAAACAGAAATGAATTTTCTTACCCAAAAAATTTCATTTTTATTTTGAAGAAATTTTTATTATTTAAAGCAGCCGAGAGTATATTTCCCTATGAAAGAAGAGCTTTTATCCTCTTTAGGGGAAGAAAATCCCCAGGTGAATACTTATCCGATAAAAACTTTTAAGATAGAAAAGGCGGACGACTACATGTCATCCGCCTTGAAGCAAAGGATATACGGGTTTTATTTTCTCTTGCGGGAGAGAACTACCGCAGCGCCTGCGCTCAGGGCCAGGACTGCCAGCGCTCCAGCTACCATGCTGCTGTCTCCGGAAGCGGGGTTCTCTTTCTCTCCGGAACCAGTGCCGCCGGTGGAATCATTTCCACTGCCTTCCGGCCATTCCCAGTCATTGCCGCCTACTTGATCTTCGTCAGAGCCAGGAATGCTGGGCTTGTCGGTGCCAGGTGTGGGTTCTGGCTCGGTCACCGCTTCCTCTTCCCGTGTCACTATAATCACATATTCGCTCTCTTCACCCTCTAGGCTCAGGGTGACTACAATCTCGTTTTCTCCTACCTGCAGCGGAATCTCTTCAGAGTAGAAGCCGCTCTCCAGCGCCTCTTCTCCCAGCATGGCTGTAATGCCATCGGCAAAGAAGGCTTTCACCTGTACACCCTCTACCTCGTTTCCTACGGCAGCGGTGTAAGAGAAGGTGTCTTTGTCAAAGGCGGGAGTAAGAGTTCCTTCAGACAGCTCCAGGCCATCCAGGAGAGGTTTCTCGCCTACAGGAGGCTGTTCTTCCTCTTCTCTTGTGACAGTGATGGTGTAGGTCTTATCCCCTGCTACCACGGTGATGGTATTAGGTCCAACCTCCAGGGCAATATCCTCGGAGTAGGAGCCAGATGCGACGTCCTTGCCGTTGACGGTGACAGCGGTGTCGCCGGTGTAGGTGGGCATGACCTTGACAGAGGAGACGGAGTTTGCCACGGTGGCGGTGTAGGAGAGGGTGTCCTTGTCAAAGGCAGGGGTCAAGGCGCCGGTGGAGAGTTCCAGGCCGCTCAGCTCGGTGGGAATGGGCTCCGGAGCTTCTCTCGTGACGGTGATGGTGTAGGTTTTCTCTCCCGCTACCACGGTGATGGTATTGGTGCCAACCTCCAGGGCGATGTCCTCGGAGTAGGAGCCGGAAGCGACGTCCTTGCCGTTGACGGTAACAGCGGTATCACCGGTGTAGGTGGGCATGACCTTGACAGAGGAGACGGAGTTTGCCACGGTGGCGGTGTAGGAGAGAGTATCCTTGTCAAAGGCAGGATCCAAGGTGCCGTTGGAGAGCTCCAGATTGTTCAGCTCGGTGGGAACGGGCGCTGGTTCCTTCCAGGCAGAGTTCATGGAATAGATGTTGAGGCTATCCACAGTGACATTGCCGCCATTTGTGAAGAATTCCATGCCGTTGCTGGAGGCATCGGGGAAGAACAGGGTACTAACCGCCGCCTGTCCATCGTTGCCGAAGGCTTCGATCACAGAAGTGTCTACCAAAATCCGCAGTTTCACCTTCCCATTTTCCATAGGAGCCATGGCGATGGGGCAGATACCGCCGGTGGCCGGTCCTCCCTGGCTCTTATCCACCACCATCTGGCCGTTTTCCACATCATATTTGACGACCGTCTGCTGGCCGTTGCCTTTGCGCAGGACAAAGCCAAACTCGGTGACGTTGTCATCCAAGGTGAACTCGCCTTCGATATCATAATAGATGCCGGTAACTCCCTCTAGTATATTAGGGGAATCTGGGGCGACAGAATTGTTTTCTGTCTCATAGAGGATGCCGGAACGGAGGGTATCCACCTCCTCCACGGGATAGGTGATCAGGCGCATCTGGCCGTCCACCGTTTTGAGCTGGGTTTCCAGAGGCAGGGACTGGGCGCCATTCCAGCACTTTTCTGTGCCCAGGGAGGCCGCGCTGCTGTCAATGAGCCAGCTGACCGAGATCCGGCGGCCCTTGGCGTCGTTAAAGTAGGTGGTGGTAGCATAGTTCTGATCGGTAGAGGTGGCGCTGGAACCTCTGGAATCACCATTGTAGATGAGCTCATCGGTCTCCGCTCTAAAGTGGAGCTTGCCGTCGCTGTCCTTGGTCATATTGCCGACCACATAGAAAACGCCGCCGGCATTGATTACCCATTTCACATTGCCTTGATCGCCGTCTAAAGGCAGCGGGTAGATGTCGGGACATTCGGTCTCCATGGTGTTGCCGTCCTTGTCCAGGGCGGAGCTATTGTAGGTCCAGTGGAGCAGGTCATTGGAGGTGTAGAGTTTGCAGTCGGTGCCTTGGCCACCGGTAATGGCCAGCCATACGCCGCCATTTTCCATGGCCGCGTCTTCATACCAAACCACCTTGGGGTCAAAGGAGCCGGGTACGTCGGGGGTGTCTACCTTGTTGAGGGTATATCCGCCGTCGGTGGAATAGGCCACCCGCAGCCCGTTGTAGAAAAAGACCATCCGGGCTTCCGGCGGGACAGATTCGTCAAAGAGGCCGGAAGAGTTGTTGTAGTCGATGACGCCGCCGCCGGAGGCAATGCTGCCGGAAAGGACAATGCCGTAATCGGTCCAGTGGATCAGGTCTTTAGAAACGGCGTGACCCCAATGAGGAGTACCCCAATCCAGAGATTCGGGATTGTACTGATAGTACATGTGGTATTCCCCGGTGGCCGCGTTATAGGTCAGCCCATTGGGGTCGTTCATCCACATGGTCTGGGGGGTGAAGTGGAATTGAGGACGATAATCTCCCTCATAGATGGTCTCCTCATCCACCTCACGGTAGATGGTAATATCGATGGGCAGGCTCAATTTGGTCTCATCATCAGAAACCACCAGCTTGATGACGTTTTTACCTACCCGCAGGGGGATGTCGGCAGACTCGACACCGCTTTGGATCACGGAGTTATTGAGCTTCAGCTCAAAGCGGTCCTTTGCCTCCGCCTTGACCTTGATGGAGGAGACGGTATTCTCCACCGTTGCGGTGTAAGCGGTGGTGGCAGGATCAAAGGGCTGGTCCAGGGTAGCGCCGATGACCTCCAGGGAGGTCAGTTGGGGGATATCCTCCGCCAGATAATAGTACAGGTTGTCAAAGGTAGTGTCGGAACCAAAGGTCATAACGCCGATGGTGCCGCCGTTAAAATCGGGATCATTCCAGGTGCCGATGAGGACGCCGTCCAGATAATAGCTGAAAGCGTTGTTGATGCACTCAATGCGCAGATGATAGTCCTGCGCGGCGATCTGGTCAGCGGTGAGAGTGCCGCTGATGCCCCAGACATCGGTGCCGTTGTTTTTAAACAGACGGGTGCTGGAGCCGTAATACTTGTCAATATTGGCGCAGATCCAGGTTTCGTAGGGATTGGCTGGATTCTGGGCAATGACCAGGCCAGCACCACCCTTGGGGTTGTCAATGTGCAGATCTCCTTCCAGGATGAAGGAAGCTCCTTCAGGGATAACCACGTCGGAGAAGGAGAATACATTGCCGCCGTTGTCGTCGTTGTCTCCACGGTAGCCTTTGTTGGTGATGGACCAGGTCCCCTCTTCTTTGAAGCCGGTCAAGTTGGTGTTGAAGTTAGGCTCCTGGCTTTCCTGGAAGGTAACATTTTCGAAGGTAGCGGCGCCATTGTAGGAGCAAAGCCCTAAATAACCGCCGGCATAGTTTTCGTAGGTGGTTTCCACCACCGGGGTGGCAGCGTCATTGACATAGACCCGGATGATATTGCCCGGGCTTACCGTCAGTTTCAGATGGATGGGATTGTCCCGGGTGCCCGGCTCCAGGATGCCGTCCGAATCCAGAAGGTCCAGATTGGGCACATTGAAGACTCTGGCCTTGCCGTTTTCGTGGTAGTTATTGATCTGCAGGGCGCACCAGTCAGCGCCGGGATTGCCCCGGTTGGGGACGCCAAAGAGGAAGCCGGCCGCCTCGCAGCCCTCTTCCAGGGTTACGTCCGCCTCCATGGTGAAGTATTTGCCCTGGGTGGTGGACATGACAAAGTTGTTGCCGCCGGTGTTATTCAGCTTGATCGGATCGGTTCCCTCGCCGCCTTCAAAGCTGCCGCCGGTCCAGCCGGTAAGAGCGTTGCCGGTATCCTCCCGGTCGCTGTAGGTAATGTTGACGTTCTGGAAGGTGGTGTCGGAATTGAAGGTCATCAGGGACACGGTACCGCCGGTAAAGGTATCGTTGGGATAAGAGTCTACCAGGGTATCGTTGAGATAATAGCGAAAGACGCCGTCGGTGTACTCAATGCGAAGGGTATAGTCTTTGGCCGCTGTTTCTTCCGCAGTCAGGTTTCTGCCGATGCTCCAAAAATCGCCGCCGGGGTACCGGTTTTTAAAGAAACGGGTGGTATTGCCATACATCTTGTCAATATTGGCGCAGTACCAGGTTTCATTGGGATTGGCGGTGTTGGGGACAATGGCGATGCCGGCGCCGCCGCCCCCTTCGGGCACCTCAATGTGCAGTTTGCCTTCCAGCACAAAGTTTTTGCCGGTGGGGATGACCTCGTCGGAATAGGCGTAGGTGTTGCCCATGGCGGGGTTATTGGCACGGTAGCCGCTGTCGGTGACGGTCCAGTCACCGCCGGCCGCGTACCAGCCGGAAATGTTAGTGGAAAAACCGATCTGGGCCTCTTCTGTGTAGGTGATGTTTTCAAATACAGCGTCACCCCTCCAGGAGCAAAGCCCCAGATAACCGCCGGTATAGCCGTCATACTGGGCGGAGAGGGTGGGGGTATCGCTGTTGTTCAAAAAGACCCGCAGGTTGCCGGCGGCATCCATGGAAACCTTGATATGGACCTTCTGCTGCTGCACAGAAGGATCGATGGACACCGCGGTATCCAGCTTGTCCAGGTTGGGCACGTGGAAAGCGCGTACCCGGCTGGCCTCCACATGGAGGGCGCCCCAGGAAGAGCCGGGGTTTTCTTTGTCCTCCACGGCGAACATGAGTCCTGCCGCGTCGCCGGAGACCATGGTCATATCCGCCTCCATGGTGAACGCGGTGACACGGGTATCAGAGACGACAAAGTTGTTGTCCCCGGTACTTGTCAGGGTTACCTTGCCGTTTTCCTCCTGAAAGTTGTTATGGGGGCTGGTCCATCCGCCTAATGGCAGGGACTCTGCCGCCAAGACAGGAATCTGGGTCAGCAGGGTGGATAGGATCATGGCCATAGCCAAAGCCAGCGAAAGCAGGCGGCTGGGCCATCGTTATAATAAATGTAGCGATATTTATCAATAATTAAAGATAATTTAGAATAAATTTTATGCGGAACTTACTGATTTTCAATGTTTTTTTCAGAGATAGAAAAAATCAACATCAAGGATAAAAATGCAGAAAATGAAACTGCAAGATTCAAGCAATCTGTCTAAATAGAGAGATTGTTTCTGTGAAAGCTTACAAAGTAAAATGCACTGAAACACGGGAATTTTAGAGCTTTTTGAGAACTTTCAAAAGGGTATTGCGGCCGGAAATCTTTGTGATATAATGGGCGAGGATTTGCAGGAAATGTACTTTAGAAATTCACGGAAGAAGGCGGCCTTTATGATTGCCTATCAGGATTCAACCAAACAGGTATTTAAGATGTCGGTGCCCATCTTTGTGGAGCTGCTTTTGCAGCTTCTTGTGGGCAATGTGGACCAATTTATGGTCAGCCACTATTCACAAAACTCGGTGGCCGCCATCGGAAACGCCAACCAGGTGATGAATATTGTCATCATTGTCCTCAATGTGATGAGCGTTGCTACCACCATTTTGCTCTCCCAATATTTAGGTGCGGACAATCGCCGCAAAATCGGCGAGGTCTGCAATATATCGGTGCTGATTATCGCGGTGGCAAGCCTTGTTACCACAGCTGCCATCGTCATACTGCACCGCCAGATTTTTGTTTGGATGCAGATTCCGGAAGAGATCATCGGAGAAGCCAGCAGCTATCTGCTCATTGTGGGCAGCTGTATCCTCATCCAGGGCCTTTATATGACATTTGCAGCCATTTTGCGCTCCTTTGCCATGCTGGGACATGTGATGATGGTATCACTCATCATGAACCTGCTCAATATTGTGGGCAACGCCATCCTCATCAACGGACTTTTGGGCGCCCCCCGTCTTGGCATTGTAGGGGCGGCCATTTCCACCGATATCAGCAAGTTCATTGGTCTGGTCATCGTCTTTTTCCTTTTCCTGAAAAAAACGGGAATTGGGATTTCTCCCGTTTATTTTCGTCCTTTTCCCAAGGATACGGCTAAAAAGCTGCTCTTTATTGGACTGCCCTCCTGCGGGGAGGAGCTTTCTTATAACCTGTCTCAGATTGTAATCCTGGGGTTGATCAACATTTTTGGTACGACGGTCATCGCCACCAAGGTTTATTGCAGTATGCTGGCCAATGTGGCCTATGTTTACACCACGGCCATTGCCCAGGCCACCCAAATCGCTTTGGGCTACCTCATCGGAGCAGGACAGCTGGATCGGGTGAGCTATCGGGTGAAACGAACCCTGGGGATATCTATTTTGGTATCCCTCTCTCTGATCCTGGTCATCTTCCTTGGAAGTGATTGGATCTTTTCCCTCTTTACCGATGACCCGGCAGTCCATGCCCTAGGCAGGGAAATCATTCTGGTAGAATTTCTCTTAGAGCTTGGCCGGGCGGTCAACATCGTCATGAGCCGGTGTCTGGTAGCCGCTGGAGATGTGAAGGTGCCGGTGGCGGTAGGCGTCATCTTTATGTGGAGTGTAGCTGTCGCCCTAGGCTATCTCTTCGGCATTGTTTTAGGATACGGTTTGGTGGGCATCTGGATTGCCATGGCCCTGGATGAATGTGTCAGAGCGGTGGTATTCCTGGTCCGGTTCCGTACCGGAAAATGGAGGGAAAAGCTGATGGTCAATGCCCCCGCTGACCAGCCAAAACCGGCGGGAGAACCGGTCCTTTGATGCAAAAATTCTGTAAAAATTCTTGACATTCCGGATTTTCGGGATATAATAAAGAAAAATTACCACATCAAAAGCGATGATGGGAAGAGTATTTTGGAATGGTAGCCACAGAGAGCCGGGGAGGGTGGAAGCCCGGCGCGGATTTCCAGAAGAAGAACATCCCGGAGCTGCTGGCCGAAAGCAAAAGCGAGTAGATCCAGCCGCAGGCGGAGCGTTACAGCCGCTGGGCATAGGAGCAAGGACCTGTGCCGAAAGGGAACTGCAAAGGCGCAGTTCAAACTGGGTGGCACCACGGGAAGTCAAAGGCTTTTCGTCCCTTTTTCGGGGACGAAAAGCCTTTTTTATTTGAAGCAAGCTTATGGCTGTCCCATTGATTTTGCGATCACTGTGGAGGCTCAGCCAAAACAGAGACACACCGGCCCTGGGATGGGCCAATGGATAAAGGGGGTCAATCGGATGAAAAGAACAGGTTATTGCGGCGCATTCCGGGAGGAAAGCGTAGGCCAGACGGTGACAGCCATGGGCTGGGTTCAGTCCAAACGGGATATGGGCGGTGTCATCTTCATCGATCTCAGGGATAGGGAAGGCACCCTCCAGGTGGTTTTTAACGCCGCCAATCTTTCGCCGGAGGAATTTGCCCTGGCGGAGGGACTCAAAAATGAATCGGTTATCGCCGTCCAGGGGCCGCTGTGTATCAGGGATGAGGAAACCTACAACCCCCGCATCCCCACCGGCACCATTGAATTGCGGGCCCGGAAGCTGGAGCTTCTCTCCAGCGCAAGGCCCCTGCCCTTCCCCATAGAGGAAGGGGGCAGTGTCCGGGAAGAGGTGCGGCTCAGATACCGGTATCTGGACATCCGGCGGCCGAATATGCTTCGCAACCTGCGGTTTCGCCATAAGCTTCAGGGGATCACAGAGCGCTATCTGGACGATATGGGCTTTATCGCGGTGGAAACCCCCATCCTCACCAAGTCCACGCCGGAGGGAGCCCGGGACTACCTGGTGCCCAGCCGGGTCCATCCGGGGGAGTTTTACGCTCTGCCCCAGTCCCCCCAGATTTTTAAGCAGCTTTTGATGGTGGGCGGTGTGGACCGATACTACCAGGTGGCCCGGTGCTTCCGGGATGAGGACCTGCGGGCCGACCGGCAGCCGGAATTTACCCAGGTGGACATGGAGATGTCCTTTGTGGATCAGGAGGACATCCTGGAGCATCTGGAAAGGCTTTTTAAACATATTTTCCGCCAGATGATGGGGCGGGAAATTGAGGGGCCATTCCCGCGGATGACCTGGCAGGAAGCCATGGACCGCTATGGTTCCGACAAGCCGGACCTGCGGTTTGATCTGCCCATTGTGGATCTGACCGACATTGCCAGGTCCTGCGGGTTTTCGGTGTTTCGAAAGGTGGCCGACGCTGGCGGCGTGGTGCGGGCGATTAATGTCAAGGGCTGCGCCGATTTTACCCGCACCCAGATTGAGGATCTCACCCGCAAGGCCCAGAGCTATGGCGCCGGCGGCATGGCTTGGATTGCCCAAAAGCCCGATGGTTCCCTCTATTCCATTCTGACAAAATACTTTACCAAAGAGGAGATGGATGCCATCCTGGCAAGGGTGGACGCTAAGCCCGGCGACTTTATCCTCTTTGGAGCCGGGACCCTTGCCAAGGTGCGGGACACCCTGGGACGGCTTCGGCTGGATTTGGGGGAGATGCTGGGTCTGCGGCGGAAGGATGACTTCCGGTTTCTCATGGTCACCGACTTCCCTCAGTTTGAGTATTCGGAGGAAGAAGGCCGGTTTGTGGCCACCCATCACCCCTTCACCATGCCCTATCCTGAGGATGTGCCCTATCTGCTGACCGATCCAGGCCGGGTTCGGGCCCAGGCTTATGACGTGGTGTTAAACGGTGTGGAGCTGGGTTCCGGCAGCATCCGTATCCATGACGACCAGATTCAGCAGAAGATGTTTGAGGCATTGGGCTTTACCGACGAAGAAATTGAAAACCGGTTTGGCTTTATGGTCCACGCCTTCCAGTACGGTACTCCGCCCCACGGCGGCTTCGCCTTTGGATTAGACCGGCTGGCCATGCTGCTGTTGGGGGAGGACTCCCTGCGGCAGGTCATCGCTTTCCCCAAGGTCAAGGACGCCTCCTGTCCCTTGACAGGGGCGCCGGGAATGGTGGACGATGAGCAGCTGGAGGTCCTTCACCTGGGCGTTGGGGAGGCCCAGCGACGCAGGGCGGACAAAGGCGCCGGAGGCTCCCGGAGGAAAACCGTGGACATTGATGTGGACAATGTGGCCGATTTATCCAAGCTCACCTTGAGCCCGGAGGAGAAAAAGGCCATGAAGCAGGAGCTTTCGGCCATCATCGCCTTTGCCGATCAGCTTTCCGCCCTGGATACCGAGGGGGTGGAGCCCACCGCCCATGTGCTTCCTATGAAAAATGTGTTCCGGGAGGATGTGGTGGTTCCCAGCTTTGACCGGGATTCGCTGCTGCAAAATACACCAACCGCGCAGGATGGCTATATTTATGTGCCCAAAGTGGTGGAAGAGTAAGGGGGGAGAAAGATGAAACTGACAGATATGACAGGATATGAGCTGTCCCAGGCGTTGGAGAAAATGGAAATCTCCTCGGTGGAGGCTACCCAGGCCTATCTGGAGGCCATTGAGAAAAAGGACGGGGAAACCGCCGCCTATCTCACCGTCACCGGGGAGATAGCGCTTGCCGCCGCCGAGAAGGTGGATGAGCGCCGGGCGGCAGGAGAAAGCCTGCATCCCTTGGCCGGGGTTCCGGGGGCCATCAAAGACAACATCTGCACCAAAGGGGTGAAAACCACCTGTGCCTCCAAGATGCTGGGCAACTTCATCCCTCCCTATGATGCGGCGGTGATGGAGCGGCTTCAGGAGCGGCAGATGGTGATGCTGGGCAAGACCAACATGGATGAATTTGCCATGGGTTCCACCACCGAAAACAGCTTTTACAAGGTGACCCGCAACCCCCGTGATCCCTCCCGGGTGCCAGGAGGCAGTTCAGGAGGCAGTGCCGCCGCGGTGGGAGCCAACGAGGCGGCCTATGCCCTGGGCTCTGACACCGGCGGCTCCATCCGCCAGCCCGCGGCCTTCTGCGGCGTAGTGGGGATGAAGCCTACCTATGGCTTGGTTTCCCGCTACGGCCTCATCGCCTTTGCCTCCTCCCTGGATCAGATCGGCCCGCTGACCCGGGACGTGCGAGATAATGCGATGGTCCTCACCGCCATCGCGGGGCACGATAAGCGGGATGCCACCAGCGTTGACCGGACCTACGGCGACTTTGCCGAAGGGATAGAGAGGGGCGTCAAGGGGATGAAGATTGCCCTTCCCCAGGAATATTTTGGGGAGGGGCTGTCTCCGGAAATCCGGGACGCCATCCTGGCAGTGGCCAAAGCGTACCGCAGCCTGGGCGCTGAGATCGAAGAGGTCTCCATGAAGAGCCTGGGCCATGCGCTGCCTGCCTACTATATCCTTTCCAGTGCGGAAGCCTCCTCCAACCTGGCCCGATTTGACGGGGTCAAGTACGGGTTCAGGGCGGAAAACTACGAAAGTATAGACGACCTATATAAAAACACCCGGAGCGAGGGCTTTGGCCCTGAGGTCAAACGGAGGATTATGCTGGGTTCCTTCGCGCTGAGCTCCGGATACTACGACGCTTACTATAAAAAGGCGCTGCAGGCCCGCACCCTCATTGTGGAGGATATGAACCGGGTATTCCGTTCCTGCGACATGATCCTTTCCCCCGTGGCGCCTACCACCGCCTATCGTATCGGGGAGAAGGTCAGCGATCCCCTTTCCATGTACCTGGGGGATGTCTATACCGTGCCGGTGAATATGGCCGGGGTACCCGCCCTGTCCCTGCCCTGCGGGGAGGATAAGGAAGGGCTGCCCATCGGCATGCAGCTGATCGGCCCCGCCTTTTCAGAGCGCAAGCTCTACCAGGCGGGCTACGCCTTGGAAATGTGGAGAAAGGGGGAGAAAAAATGAGCACAGCTTACGAAATGGTCATCGGCCTGGAGGTCCATGTGGAGCTGAAAACCAAGACCAAGATTTTCTGCGGCTGCTCCACCGCCTTTGGCGCCGCGCCCAACACCCAGTGCTGCCCGGTCTGTATGGGAATGCCGGGAACCCTGCCGGTGCTCAATGAACAGGTGGTGGAGTATGCGGTGAAAGCGGGCCTTGCCACCCACTGCACCATCGCCCGCTACTCCAAGGAGGATCGGAAAAACTACTTTTACCCCGACCTGCCCAAGGCCTATCAAATCTCCCAGTACGACCTGCCTTTGTGTGAGCACGGCTGGCTGGACATCCAGACCAAGGCGGGGGAAAAGCGGATTGGCATCACCCGCATCCATATTGAGGAGGACGCGGGAAAACTGATCCACACCGCTTCAGGCGGCACCCTCTGTGACTATAACCGGTGCGGCGTCCCCCTGATTGAGATTGTCTCCGAGCCGGATATTCGCTCGGCGGAGGAGGCGGTGGCCTATGTCCAGAAGCTGAGGGCCATTATGCTCTATACCGGGGTTTCCGACTGCAAGATGCAGGAGGGTTCCCTGCGCTGTGACGTGAACCTTTCGGTGAGGAAGCGGGGAGAGAAAGCCTTTGGCACCCGCACCGAGATGAAAAACCTCAACTCCTTCCAGTTTATCCAGAAGGCCATCACCTACGAATACAAGCGCCAGGTGGAGGCCCTGGAGGCAGGGGAAAAGATTGTTCAGGAAACCCGCCGTTTCGACGAAAAAACCGGCAAGACCTTCTCCATGCGGCGGAAGGAGAACGCCAACGACTACCGGTATTTCCCCGATCCGGATCTTGTGCCCATTGTCCTGTCTGACACCACCATTGCCCGGCTGGAAGGGGAAATCCCCATCCTCCCCGACGAGAGGAAGGCTGCCTATCTGGAACGCTTTGGCCTGACTGCCGCCGACGCGGAGGCGCTGGTATCCCAGCGGGAGATCGCCGACTACTTTGAAGCGGCGGCTGCTCACTCCAAAGGGGTTAAAACCCTAGCCCATCTGATTACCTCCGAGGTGTTCCGTCTGCTGCCGGTGGGCGAAACTAGAATTCCCATTGCCCCTGCCCACCTAGGGCGGATTGCGGATCTGCTGGAGGAAGGGAGAATCAACTCCGGCACCGGAAAACGCCTCATCCAGGCACTGTGGGAGGAGGATCAGGATCCAGAGGCGCTGGCAGAGCGGGAAGGACTGTGGCAGCAAAGCGACGAGGGCGTGCTGCGGCCCTTGGTAGAGCAGGCGCTGATAGAAAACGAGAAGTCCGTTTCTGACTACAAAAATGGAAAGCGCCAGGCCATCCAGCCCCTTATAGGACAGGTGCTGAAAAAGACGGCGGGGAAGGGAAACCCTGTGGTCATCCGGCGGCTTTTGGAAGAACTGCTGCAATAGAAAAATGGGCCCGGGAGTGAGGCTTTCTCCCGAACCCATTTTGATAACAAATCTAGCACATAAAAAATCCCCGGTTTCCCGGGGATTTTTTATTGGGTTTAAGCGGTCACTTCCACCGCATTGTCAGCGACAAATTCCAGGACTTTATCCGCCAGCATGTTGGCTCTGACCTCTTCTTCACCGCCATAGTATTCCACAAATTCTTCCTCGGTCTCAAAGCCGAAGTCAGAAGTATATTGTGTGCAGAGCTCTGCATACTCCTCGTCGCTGATGGAAATGCCCTCCGCCTCAGCGATGGCCTGATAGATCAACTCCAAGCCTACGTTTTGCTCCGCCATGGTCTGGGCCTCTTCGTTGAACTCGTCCTCTGTCATGCCATAGTTTTGCTGCATAAACTCATCCAAGGTCATGCTGTAGGCGGCGGCGTACTCGTTATAGTAGTCGGTCATCTCCGCCACATAGTCATCCACAGCCCCTTCTGGATACTGGAGGATTTCGCAGTTTTCCAGCAGCATATCCTGAAGGTCCGATATAGTCTGGGAGTCAATGCTCTGCTGTTTTTGTTCCAGTAAGGAATTTTTCAACGCGGTAGTGTAGTCTTCCACCGTCTGATACTCATCGCCTAAGGTCTGAACAAACTCATCGGTCAATTCCGGCGTGACCGTTTCCTGGATGCTGTTGACGGTGACATTGAAAACCACTGGGACCCCTGCCAAATCGGGGTTGTTGTCATAAGGATCGGGGAAGGTGAGGTTCAGGCTGACCTGGTCACCGATTTCAGCTCCGATGAGCCCCTCCTCAAAGCCGTCGATAAAACGGCCGGAGCCGATGGTCAGGTCATAGCCCTCAGCGGAACCGCCGTCAAAAGCCTCGCCGTCGACTAGGCCTTCATAGTCAATGTTGACCACATCGCCGTCTGCCACCGGCCGGCCGGTGACCTCTTCGGTGGTGGACTTATCGCTCAAAAGGCGCTCGATTTGGGCATTGACTTCCTCATCGGTGACGACGGGCGTTTCTACCTGTACTTCTAAGCCCTTGTATTCGCCTAATTTTACATATTCGTTTCCGCTGTCATTGCTTGCACATCCGCCCAGCATAACTGCGACGCAGAGAGCGGCAGCACAAAGAATTCTTTTTTTCACTGTGATAACCCTTTCTTCTTCAGATCATTTTTGCGGTATCTCTATTTATAGCACAGATCAAGGGGAAAATAAAGATTTCTGACAAAAATTCATGGAATCAACACATTCCTCGGATATCCAGTATAGAATTCCACCGCCATTTTTAGATAATATGAATAATTTCTCTTTGAAATTTGAAGGATAGCTTCCGGCCGCATCACAGAGGGATAATTTTGGTCGCTACCTTGGACTGAAAGGCGGCGTCATGCTCCACAAACACCATGGTGGGCCGGCAGTTGAGGATCAGTTCCTCAATCTGGATGCGAGAGAGAATATCGATGTAGTTGAGGGGCTCGTCCCAGAGATAGAGATGGGCCTCCTGGCATAGACTTTGGGCGAGGAGCACCTTTTTCTTTTGTCCAGCGCTGAGCTGCTCCATCCCCTTGGAGAACTGTTCCCGAGAAAAGTCCATCTTCCTCAGAATGGCCTTAAAAAGGCTTTCGTCCAGCCCTTGGCTTTCGATATATTCCCGGAGATCCCCCTGGAGATAGGAGGTATCCTGGGGGATACAGGAGATCACCAGCCCCTGGGCCGCAGCTACATGACCGGTGTGGGGGATATCCTGCCCCAGCAGAAGCTTTAAGACACTGGATTTTCCCGCCCCATTCTTTCCCACCAGGGCAATGCGGTCTCCCCGCTCTACTGTAAAGCTCAGATGTTCGGTTACAGGACGGCCGTCATAGGAGATGGATAGATCCTGGATCTGGGCCAGCACCTTTTTGTGAAAGTCCAGATTTTTCAGGGAAAGGGATTCAGATGTGTCCAGGTTTTTTAACAGAGAAGACTTTTGCTCCACAGCCTCCTGCTGCCGCCGGGCAATGACCTTGGCCCGTTTCATCATCTTGGCTGATTTATGGCCGATATAACCCTTGTCAAAAGCGTCTTCCCCGTATTTGCTGGCCTCCACCCGGTCTGACCAACCGGAGGTCCGCCGGGCCGCGGCAGAAAGCCGGCGGATATCCTTTTGCAGCCGCTCATTTTCCTGCATCTCAAATTGATCCTGACGGTGCTTGTTCTCCTGCCAGCTGGAAAAATTCCCCCGCTGCACCTCAATGTTGCAGCGGTTAATCGAGAGGATGTGATCGATACAGCCGTCGAGGAAGGCACGGTCATGGGAAACTAGGATAAAGCTCCGCTTGCCCTTGAGATACTCCGCAACCACCTGCCGGGCATGTTGATCCAAATGGTTGGTAGGCTCATCGATGAGGAGGAAGTTGTTCTCCCGCAGGAAAAGGGCTGCCAGCAGGACTTTGGTCCGTTCCCCCTGGCTCAGGGTGGAAAAAGGGCGGTAGAGGACCTCGCTGTCCACCTCCAGCAGGGAAAGCTCCCGGAATAGCCGCCAAGACTCGGCGCCGTCAAGGATTTCCTCCGCTATGTCCAAGGTCATCCGCTCCGGCTGTGAAACTTCGAAGGGGAAATAGTCAAAGCGGACGCTGTGGGAAATGGTTCCCTTGTATTCATACTGCCCCATGAGCAGCTTTAAAAAAGTGGTTTTTCCCCGCCCATTGCGGCCGGTGAGCCCAAGCTTCCAGTCGGTGTCGATCTGAAAGGATACATCCTCAAAGATATTGTCAAAGCTACCCTCATAGCAGAAGGTGAGATGGGATACGCTGATCAAAGACATGAAAACCGCCTCCAAAAATAAAATAAGCCGCAAGAAAGCAAACTTCTTGCAGCTTACACAGCCATATCCCCTCCGCGCTGATAAAAAACGCAGATGAACTTCTTAATCAGATGGGGAGAAGCAGATTACTTTCTTGCATTGGGGCAAAAGAAATCAGACAGCTTGCGACTGTCAGCATTTGCCTTTTCTTTGTTAGCAAGAAAAAATAATCACACGCTTACCCCTTTCAATTTTTGTGTTATTATACAAAATTTTTTTGTGAATGTCAATCCTCATGAAATATTAAAGAAAAAACAGGAAAATTATGAAATTTTTTCAAATTATTCTTTTACCAAAGATTGACAATTATTAACAGATATAGTAAAATATAGATAAAGATGAGAAAGAAATTTCAATAAAAAGGAAGTTGAGCTATGAGTAGTTACGAGGTAGTTGAAGAGCAACGGGAAGAAGAGGGACAAAGTCCCTACACTATGCTGAACGTGGTAGCCAAACAAGAGGGAGAGACCTACATTTTTCATGATGTCAATCTTTCCCGCCACAAGCTGGAAGCGCTGATTGCAATATGCAATCGTGACCAGGTATCCCCAATCCATTTTGATGAGGTTTTGCTGGATTATATCAAGATGGATATGGAAAATCTTAAACCAGAAATTATTATAACAAAGTAACCTCCAATTCTCTGTCGAAAAATTGCAGGCAATTTTATTCATAGAAAAAAGGAGCCCCCCATTTTTGATTGGAGGGTTCCTTTTATTTCTAAATAAAAAGTTTATGCGGTTTCAATGGCATTGGCGGCCTGCAGGCCCAGTTTCTCCACAGCATTTTCCCGCATTTTATATTTGAGGATTTTGCCGGCAGCATTCATGGGGAAGCTATCCACAAAGTCCACATAGGCGGGGGTCTTGTGCTTGGCCATGTGGGAAGACACATATTCTTTGAGTTCATCCTCGGTCATGGTCTCGCCCTTTTTCAGGATGACACAGGCCATAATCGCCTCTCCATAATCCTTATCCGGGACACCGATGACCTGAACATCGCTGACCTTGGGATGGGTGTAGATGAAGTCTTCAATCTCCTTGGGATAGATGTTTTCACCGCCGCGGATAATCATATCCTTAATGCGGCCGGTGATCTTATAGTATCCATTTTCATCCCGGCGGGCCAGGTCGCCGGTGTGGAGCCAGCCATCCGCGTCGATGGCGGCGGCAGTTGCCTCCGGCATCTTATAATAGCCCTTCATGATATTGTAGCCCCGGGCCACAAATTCGCCGTCCACATTGTCGGGCAGGTCCTCTCCCGTTTCCGGATCTACAATCTTGCATTCTACGCCGTACATAGCGCCGCCGACAGTGTTGACCCGGGCCTCAATGGAATCGGTGGTCTTACTCATGGTGCAGCCGGGAGAAGCCTCGGTCTGTCCATAGGTGATGCAGATTTCCTTCATGTTCATCTTTTCGATGACATCCTCCATCACCTTGATGGGGCAGGGGCTGCCGGCCATAATACCGGTGCGCATATAGCTGAAATCAGTCTTATCAAAATCCTTATGTCCCAACATGGCAATAAACATGGTGGGAACTCCGTGGAAAGCGGTAATCTTTTCCTGGTTGATGCAGGCCAGTCCCTTGCTGGGGGAGAAGGCGGGGATGGGGGACATGGTGGTGCCATGGGTCATGGCGGCCGTCATGGCCAGTACCATGCCGAAGCAGTGGAACATGGGTACCTGGATCATCAGCCGGTCTGCCGTGGAAAGATCCATGCAGTCGCCAATGGCCTTGCCGTTGTTGACCACGTTGTAGTGGGTCAGCATAACGCCTTTGGGGAAACCGGTAGTACCGGAGGTGTACTGCATGTTGCAGACGTCATCCTTGTGGATGGCTGCAGCACGGCGATACACCGCCTCCATGGGAACATGATCGGCCAACTCCAGGGCCTCTTCCCAGGTATAGCAGCCCGGCTGTTTGGAATCCACCGTGATGACATTGCGCAGGAAGGGCAGCTTTCTGCTGTGAAGGGGACGGCCCTTGGGCAGAGTAGCCAGCTCCGGACACAGTTCTTTGATGATCCCCACATAGTCGGAATCCTTGAAACCATCGATCATAACCAGGGTATGGGTATCCGATTGACGGAGCAGATATTCCGCCTCATGGATCTTATAGGCGGTGTTGACGGTGACCAGCACAGCGCCGATTTTGGTGGTGGCCCAGAAGGTGATGAACCATTGGGGCACATTGGTGGCCCAGATGGCCACATGGTCGCCGGTTTTAACGCCCATGGCGATGAGGGCGCGGGCAAATTGATCTACGTCGTCCCTAAACTGGGAATAGGTCCGGGTGTAGTCTAGGGTGGTATAACGGAAGGCATACTGGTCGGGGAACTCGTCCACCATCCGGTCTAAAACCTGGGGGAAGGTCAGGTCGATTAGGTGTTCCTTGGGCCAGACATATTTTCCGGTTTTAGCGTTGTTGTCATACAGCCGCCGGGATTCGGCGGGAGAACTCATATAGTGGCTCATGAAATTGGCAAAGTGGGGGAAGACAATACCGGGATCGCTGAGATCCGGGGCATAGCGCTTGAGCCATTCCAGGGAGATATAGCCTTCATAGTTGATGGAGCGCAGCGCCAGCATGATGTCGTCAATGGGAAGGTCGCCTTCTCCCATCATCTTATAGCAGACCTTGCCATCCACAATGACAGAATCTTTGATATGGGTATATTTGATGTAAGCCCCCAGATTCTGTACCGTCTGTCCCGGAGCCTCTCCGGCAAAACGGTAGGGATGATGGATATCCCACAAGGCGCCGATGTTGTCGCTGTCAATTTGATCCAGCAGATCCCGCAGCCGGGCGGTATCGGTGTAGACGCCGTTGGTTTCCACCAGCAGGGTGACATTCTTTTCTTCCGCATAGGGGATCAGCCGGCGCAGGGCGGCCAGGATGACCTGATCGTCTACCTCCCCTTCTGGGGCAGCGTTGCGGTCGGCCAGGATGCGGATATAGGGGGTGCCCAGCTTGGAGGCCAGATCGATGTAGGTAAGAAGTTCTTTGTAAGTTTCCTCAGCTTTATCAGCGTATTTTAGGCTGCATCCGGAGGATAGGCAGGCGATCTCCAGCCGCATTTTTTGTAGCTGGGCCACGGTCTTGGGAAGGTTATCCTCGCGAAAAGGCTTGGCGTTCACCGAGAAAATGTTGTCGCCTAGGCCGCGCATTTCGATACCGTCGAAGCCAAAATCTTTGGCCATGGAATAGATGTCCGACCAGTCAAAGTCTGGACAGCCCAAAGTTGAAAAAGCTAATTTCACTTTCGTTTCCTCCTTGTTTGATGCCTGCCCTTCCCCAGGCAGGTTTTCGCTGATATTTTCAAAAAGATAGAATAAGCGTAGCAGAATTTATTTTATCTGTCAAGAAAGCGCATTGTTGATAGGTGAATCTGTACAAATCCGAAAGGGGAAACTTCGGGACAGGCGGGCGATTTGTGGAAAGGGGAGAGGAAATTCCCTCTTCCGGCTTGATTGACAGGGAAAAATCCCAATGTTACAATAATCGTAACCCCAAAATGCCATGGGAAAGGTTGTGAAAAAGGTGTCCAACGGGCTCACAGCAGAAAGAAGAAACAAGCTTGCGCAAATGTTGGTGTTTGAAGGCAGCGTAAAGGTCGGAGAGTTGGCGGAAATGTTCCATGTGTCAACGGAAACGATTCGAAAGGACTTAATCTACCTTGAGAGCCAGGGCGTAGCAAGAAAGAGCCATGGCGGGGCGATCGCCGCCAGCGAGCTGTTGGAACGGCCTTTGTCGGAGAAATTTATGGAGCACATGGATCTCAAGTCCAAGGTAGCCAAGGCGGCGCTGGACTATATCGAGGACAACAGCGTCATCCTTCTTGACTCCGGCAGTACCACCTTCCAATTGGCAAAACTGTTGGCCTTGAAAAAGGGGATCACCGTCATCACCAACTCCGCCAACCTGCCGCCCCTGCTTTCAGGCACCGAAAATACAGTGCTTTCCCTGGGCGGAGAGATGCGGGGCAGCAGCATGGCCCTGGTAGGGCTATGGACCATGAACGCCATCAACACAGTGCGGGTAGATGTGGCTATTTTAGGATCCGACGGCTTTAGCTGGAGAAAAGGGCCCTGCACCCCTTCTTATGCGGAAGCCGAGGTAAAGAAAGCCATGATGGAGCACAGTAAAAAGACGGTTGTCCTCAGCGACAGCAGCAAATTCCAAAAGAGCGCCATTATGGAATTTTGCGAGTGGAAGGACGTCGACCTGCTCATTACCGACGACGGAGCGCCGGAAGACCAGGTGCGGGAAATCCGCAAGTCCACCGAGGTGAAAGTGGTTTAAACTAATAAATTACATAGATCCGAAGCCGGCCGGACAGCTCCGGCCGGCTTTTTCTATATTCCCATAGCGATCAACCCTTTTCCGGCCATAGCCGCGGAAATTCAATGGGCAAAGGAGAATGCAGATGGATGCGAAGGGAATAGATCAGATGAGTTTTGGAAAGATATATCCACCGCTGGTCAACAAAGCGGTGAGAAAGGGAAGGGCGGCAGAGGCCGTGTAAAGGTGCTGGCGGCCTTTGACGGGGTCCCCTATAGCGGAAGCATTGTCAACATGGGGCTCAAAAATGAGGATGGGTCCGTCTGCGACATCCTCGGAATCCGAAAGGATATCCGGCAGAAAGTCCGCAAGCTGCCGGGAGACAGGGTTTTGTCACCGTTAGGCAAGCAAATCCCGGCCCAATGGAGAAAGAAACCACATTATAAAGCTGAAATGGGGAAAGGATATGGAAAAGCTGAGCATAGACGAAATGATGTTTTTCGAAGGACATCCCAATGCGCTTGGGGTGTATGAAGCTTTTGTCAAAAAGCTCTTTCAAATCTATCCGGATACGACATTGCGGGTGCAGAAGACGCAGATCACCTTTTCAAATCGCCGCGTATATGCCTGTGTGTCTTTTGCCAGGGTGAAGAAAAAAGCGCAATTGCCGGAAAATTACATCGTGGTAACCCTGGGGCTGCCTATGCCCCTGGAATCCCATAGAATCGCGGTGAAAACGGAACCGTATCCGGGGAGATGGACCCATCATTTGGTCATCGCTTCGGAGAAAGAGCTGGATGGGGAGTTTTTCTCCTGGGTCGATCTGGCTTATCAGTTTGCAAAGGAAAAATAAATTCTTCTGCGCCTTGCTCATAACTTCCCATTGGCTGTCGTAGCAGAGGATGCGCTGCAAAATTGTCCACGCTGCCAGGATCTGAGTGGTGTTGGCCCATAAGAAGGTGAAAAAGCCCCACCTTTTATAGGCGGGGCTTTTGAAAGGGCGGAAATGTGCGTCTGCGTTGCTTGCTGTTGCGGCCAGGTTATCCTATGATGAGGGGGAAAGGAGGTCAAACTCATGTTCAGTGAAAATCTCAAGGCCCTTCGCAAACAGAAAGGGATGACCCAGGAGGAATTGGCGTCCCGGCTCCATGTGGTCCGGCAGACGGTGTCCAAGTGGGAACAGGGCCGGTCGGTGCCCGACGCGGATCTTCTGGTGCGCTTGGCGGAAGTTCTGGAAACTACCGTGGCTGTGTTGTTGGGCAGTCCGGTGGAGGAGCCGGAGGACAAAGATGCGCTGGCCCAGGCTCTGGAACGGCTCAACGAAACCATGGCGGAGAGAAACAGGAGAAGCCGCAGAATCTGGAAGGCGGTTGCCATTGTTTTGGGAATCATGGCCCTGCTTATTTTATTCCAATTTGTCTTGGGGATGGTTTCTTACCAAAGCTTTTCCACCAGCCAGGATGTGACGGTGGAAAACCAGCCTCTGCTATAGTGAAAGCGGCGCCGGGTATCTCCCGGCGCCGCTTTGCTTTTATAAAAGAGAGCTGATCTACCCTAATTGTCCAGGCTTCTCTTGCGGAAGATTAGGCCGAATGCTACAGCGGAGGCCGCCGTCCACAGGAGGATAACCAATACTTGAAACCAAATGGTAGCATACCATGCTCCGCCTTCGGTACCGAAATACAGGTTCATCATAGCGGTAGTGGGAACCCACCGGGCGATGGCGGCAAAAATGGGGTTGACGGCCTCAAACATGGGCGGAATGAGAAAGATGAGCATAAAGGGGACGGTGACCAGGCTGGTGGACATCTGATCCTTGGAGACAAGGCCTGCCACGGCGCCGATAAAGATCATACAGAAGCTGGAAATGGTGGTAATCCCCAGGAAGGGAAGCAGGGTGGACATATCCTGGCCGATGATGAAGAAGATGAGCAGATTGACCACCTGCATATAGAGAAAGGTCACCAGGGATTTGCTGAGCAGAAAGTCCCCGGCGGAGACGTTGGAGAGCATAAGGGTGCGCAGGGTGTTCTTCTCCTTCTCCTCAGCGATAATCATAGAGAGGAAGGAGACGGGCACCAGGCACAGGTTCATGAGCACCGAGATAAACAGGATAAATTCCTTGGGCATGCCCTCTCCGCCAAGGTCGATAAACTGATACAGGAAGGTGAAGAGCAGGGGGAGAACCAGCAAAATCATCACATTCACATTTTTGCTGGTGTCCTTCATGTCCTTTTTGAATAGTGCGATTACTTTGCGCAGCTGAATTTTCATGACAACTCCCTCCCTGTCAGATGCAAAAAGATCTCCTCCAGGTTGGGCTCGGAGGAATGCAGGGTCAAAAGCTTCTCCTGTCCCAGCTGGGTGAGAAGGTCAGAAAGCCCTGCGGAGGATTTTTCCACAGTGATGGTGCGGCCTTCAGCGGTACGGGCCACAATCTGCTCCTTGGCGTATTTGAGCTTGAGCTCTTGGGGCGGACCGCCTTCCACAATATGCCCGTGGTGAAGAAAGGCGACCCAGTGACAGAGCTTATCAGCCTCCTCCATGTTGTGGGTGGTCAGGAAGATGGTGGTTCCCTCCCGGTTGAGGTCCCGCAGCAGCCGGTGGATTTCCTGGGTGGTAGCAGGGTCCAGGGCGGCGGTAGGCTCGTCTAAAAAGAGAAGCTCCGGCTTGTGGAGTACAGCACGGGCCAGGATAAGCCGCTGCTTCATCCCCTTGGAAAGGGTTTTGCAGGACTTTTTGCTGTCATCCTTAAGCCCCACCCGCTCCAGCACCTCATAGATGGCGGAAGAAGGGATGCCTTTGAGATCCGCAAATACCTTCAGGTTCTCAAAGACACTGAGCCTTTCATACAGGCCGCTGTTGTCGGTGAGGACGCCGATGCGGTCAAAGGCGGACTGGCTCAAAGCGCCGATATCTTCTCCAAAGACCTGAATAAAACCGGCGTCTGCCCGCAGCTGGCGGGTGAGCAGCTTGATGGTGGTGGTTTTTCCAGCACCGCTGGGTCCGAGAAAGCCAAAAACTTCTCCCCGCTTGACCTGAAAGGACAGGTCCGCAAGGGCTGGCTTTTTGTCGAAGGAGAGGCTAACCCCCTCCATCTCCAATAGTTTTTCCATGGTGTTGCTCCTTTCGGCACCGTCTAGATTGACGCTCCTATCATACAGCAAGCAGGGGAGAAAAACAAGCAGGAACTGGTAAATCGTAAGAAATACTTTCTATAAAGAAAAATCCCCCTTCCCGAAGGAAGGGGGATTGTATCAGCCTAAACGGCATTTAAAGTCTTCATATCCAAAGGTACGCAGAATTTGATCGGACCCGTCCTCATGGCGCAGGATGATGGCGGGCAGGTTCATGCCGTTAAAGGTGTTATTCTTTACCATGGTATAGATGGCCATATCACCAAAGATCAGCCGGTCCCCGGGAGCGAGGGGAGCATCAAAGCTGTAGTCCCCGATAACGTCTCCAGCTAGGCAGGTAGGTCCTGTGAGCCGGTAGGTATAGGGACGCTCTCCAGCCTTCCCAGAGTCCAGGAGAGGAGGCCGGTAGGGCATCTCCAGCACGTCGGGCATATGGCAGGCGGCGGAGGTATCTAAAATGGCGATATCCATGCCATTGTGAACGGTATCCAAAACGGTGGTGATCAGAAATCCCGCGTTTAAGGCCACTGCCTCCCCAGGTTCCAGATAGACCTGGACGCCGTATTTTTCCTGGATGCGGCTGATGAGGGAGCAGAGCAGGTCAATGTCATAATCCGCCCTTGTGATGTGATGGCCGCCGCCGAAGTTGAGCCATTTCATCTGGGGAAGATATTCCCCAAAGCGGGTCTCCACCGCCTCCAGCGTTTGGGCCAGGGCGTCGGCATCCTGTTCACAGAGGGTGTGGAAGTGAAGCCCCGACACCCCTTGCAGAAGCTCTGGCCGGAAGTTTTCCGCCGTGACCCCCAGCCTGGAGCCGGGGGAGCAGGGGTCATAGATGGCGTGATCCTGGGTAGAGCATTCCGGATTGATGCGAAGCCCGATTTCCCGGCCGGCCGCTAGAGCCTGAGAACCGAATTTTTCCAGCTGGGCAAAGGAATTGAAGATGATGTGATCGCAAAGCCCCGTGATCTCATCAAATTCATCCTCCCGATAGGCTGGGGAAAAGATATGGTTTTCCTTGCCCATCTCTTCCCGGCCCAGCCTGGCCTCGAAAAGGCCGCTGGCTGTAGCCCCGTCCAGATACTTCCCGATGAGGGGATAGAGAGCATACATAGAAAATGCTTTCTGGGCTAAGAGGATTTTGCAGCCAGTTCGCTCCTTTACAGACGACAAAATCTCCAGATTGCGGCGGATGAGCCCCTCATCTACCAGATAGCAGGGGGTGGGGAGGCGGTCCATACGCTCCATCAGTCCACCAGCTCCGGATCAAAGGATTCTTTCCAGGGCAGGCCCCATTTGTTGAGGGCCTCCATGAAGGGATCGGGATCGAACTCCTCAATGTTGTGGACACCGGGCTTGTTCCAGGTGCCGTTTAAGAGCATCATAGCGCCGATCATGGCCGGTACGCCGGTGGTATAGGAAATTGCCTGGGAACCTACTTCCTTGTAGCACTCCTGGTGGTCGCAAACGTTATAGACATAGTATCTTACCGGCTTGCCATCCTTCTTGCCCTGGAAGATGCAGCCGATGTTGGTTTTTCCTTTGGTTCTGGGGCCCAGGGAAGCGGGATCAGGGAGAACCGCTTTGAGGAACTGAAGGGGGATGATCTTATGTCCCTCATAATCAATGGGCTCGATGGAGGTCATCCCTACATCCTCCAGGCAGCGCAGATGGTTGAGATAGCTTTCCCCGAAGGTCATGAAGAAGCGGATTCTTTTAATCCCCTTGATGTTGAGGGCCAGGGACTCGATCTCCTCGTGATGGAGCAGATACATATCCTTGGGGCCGATCTCCGGGAAGTTGTAGACCCGTTTGATCTCCATGGGTTTGGTCTCCACCCAGTGGCCATCCTCCCAGTAGCTGCCGTTGGCGGAAACTTCACGGATGTTGATTTCCGGGTTAAAGTTGGTGGCAAAGGGATAGCCGTGATCCCCAGCGTTGCAGTCGAGGATGTCAATGTACTCGATCTCATCGAAGTAGTGTTTCTGGGCATAGGCGGAAAACACCCCTGTCACGCCCGGGTCGAAGCCGCTGCCCAGCAGGGCGGTGATACCGGCTTTCTCAAATTTTTCCCGGTAGGCCCACTGCCAGCTGTACTCAAATTTAGCGGTATCCTCCGGCTCATAGTTGGCGGTGTCCACATAGTTGACCTTGGTGGCAAGGCAGGCGTCCATGATGGTCAGGTCCTGATAGGGCAGGGCCAGATTGAGTACCACATCCGGCTTGACCTGTTCGATGAGGGCGATGAGGGCGTCCACGTCATTGGCGTCAACCTGGGCGGTGGTGATTTTGGTCTTGCCGCCGGAAAGTTTCTCCGCCAGCGCGTCGCATTTGGATTTAGTCCGGCTGGCGATGCAGATTTCTTCAAAGACGTCGCTGTTTTGACAGCATTTGTGGATGGCTACACTGGCTACGCCGCCGCAGCCGATGATGAGTGCTTTTCCCATAATACATTCTCCTTTCCTTGCCCTGTCGTTGTTTCAAGGCTGCCGGACAGGGCAGGACGGCCAGCCGTTTTTACTATTTGTATAATTTAATGCAAATACAACAAAAGCTCCCGCAAGACTTTGCAGGCCATGGCGGTGGAAATACCGCTGGGATCCAGTGGCGGGCAGAGTTCGTTGACGTCGCAGGCCACAATGGAAAGCCGGGAGAGCTGCGCCATGGCTTCCATCAACTCCGGAAAGGTGACGCCTCCCGCCTCTGGAGTACCGGTGCCGGGGAAAACCGACGGATCCAGCACATCTAGGTCCAGGGTGAAGTAGACAGGCTTTCCTTCAAGACACTTTACCGTCTCCTCAATGCCCCGCAGGTCAAACTTGTGGGTAAAGACGTGATCCCGTCCCCAGTAAAATTCCTCCCGGTCCCCGGAACGGATGCCGTATTGGAAGATACGGTGATCTCCCACAAGGTCCCATACCCGCCGCAGGACAGTGGCGTGGGAAAGACGCTGACCCAGATAGTCCTCCCGCAGGTCGGCGTGGGCGTCAAAATGAAGGAAGTATAAATCGGGGTAACGTTTCACCGTAGCCCTGGCGGCTCCCAGGGTGCAAAGGTGCTCCCCGCCGATCATGAGAGGCCGCTTGCCCGCGTCGAGAATCTTGCCGGTGGCCTCCTCGATCATCCGCAGGGCGGGGATGGGATCGCCAAAGGGCAGTTCCAGATCTCCTCCGTCAAAGATGGCGTAGTCGGTCAGGTCCTTATCCTGATAAGGGCTGTAGGTCTCGATGCCGTAGGATTCCCCCCGCATGGTGTGGCTGGCAAAACGGGTGCCGGGACGGTAGGAGGTGGTGCAGTCATAGGGCGCGCCAAAGAGGACGGTATCTGCCTCCTCAAAGGTGGCGTCGCAGCCCAGAAAGGTTTCGATATTTTTATTCCACATTCCGCAGCATCTCCTCTACATAGCTTGGCAGGGCAAAAGCGCCCACATGAAGCCGGGTGTTATAATACCGGGTGCCCAAGCCCAGCAGGTTCCATGCCGCGGCCCGCAGGTCGTGGACAGGATGATATTTCTTAGAGGCAAAACCGAAAAGCCAGTGCCCTGACGGATAGGTGGGGATATGGGCCTGATAGACCCGGCTGACAGGGAAGCTTTCCACAATCCGCTTGTGGGCCCGCTCCATAGCGGCCGCGTCGTTTTCATAGAAGGGGCTTTCGTGCTGATTGACCATGATGCCGTCTTCGTGGAGGGCCTTAAAGCAGTTGCCGTAAAATTCTTTGGTAAAAAGCCCCTCTCCTGGGCCGAAGGGATCGGTGGAGTCCACGATAATAAGGTCGTATAGGTCCTCGCACCGGCGGATGTACCGGAGCCCATCCTCATAATAGATGTGCAGCCGGGGATCGTCCAGCCGGCAGGCGGTCTGGGGGAGATATTTCTTGCACACCTCCACCACCAGCTCATCAATTTCCACCAGGTCAATCTGTTCGATGGTGGGATAACAGGTCAGCTCCCGGATGACGCCGCCGTCCCCCGCCCCGATGACCAGCACCCGTTTCACATCGGGGTGGACGGCCATAGGCACATGGGTCATCATTTCGTGGTAGATAAACTCGTCCTTTTCGGTGAGCATCATATAGCCGTCCAGGGTGAGAAAACGGCCAAATTCCTGGGAATCGAATACGTCGATCCTTTGAAATTCACTCTGGGCGCTGTAAAGCTGCCGATCCACCCGGATGGAAAATTTCACATGAGGGGTATGCCGCTCTGTAAACCATAACTGCATGGGGTTATACTCCTTTCTCCACATTGAGCCGCTGGATGTTGAGATCCTCCGGCCCGGTCAGGGAACATCCCTTTTCTATGGCGTAGCGGATGTAGTCGAGAATCTGGGGGGTGACTTCCTCCCCCGGGGCCAGAATGGGGATGCCGGGAGGATAGCACATGACAAATTCGGTGCAAACCCGTCCCACCGTCTCCTCCAAAGGAAGGGACTCCTTCTCCGCATAGAAGGCGTTTTGGGGGGTATCCACCACCAGAGGCGGAATATATTCCTGGGTCAGCATGCCGGCCTTCCCCTTTTTGTACCGCCGCCGGATTTCCGCCAGGGCGCTGACCAGCCGTTCAATGTCCTGGCGCCGGTCTCCCACCGAAATGTAGGCCAGCAGATTTCCCAGGTCTCCAAACTCAGTCTGGATGTCGTATTCATCCCTGAGAATGTCATAAACCTCGATGCCCGCCAGCCCCACATCCAGGGTGTGGATGGAAAGCTTGGTGGTGTCAAAGTCAAAGACACTGTCCCCGTTGATCAGTTCCCGGCAAAAGGCATAATAGTCTCCAATGGCGTTGATTTCCGCCCGGGCATACCGGGCCAGCTCCCGGACCTTCTGGAAGATTTCCTCCCCGTGGATGGCAAGGTTCCGCCGGCTGATATCCAGGCTGGACATGAGCAGATAGGAGCCGCTGGTGGTCTGGGTCAGATTAATGACCTGGCGGACGTAATCGGCGTTGACCCGGGGCCCGGTGAGAAGGAAGGAACTCTGGGTTAAGCTGCCGCCGGATTTGTGCATAGAGACACTGGCCATATCCGCCCCTGCCGCCATAGCGGAAAGGGGCATGTCATCGTAAAAATAAAAATGGGTGCCATGGGCTTCATCCACCAGGGCCATCATGCCGTGGGCGTGGGCCAGATCCACAATGGCCTGCAGGTTGGAACAGATGCCGTAATAGGTGGGGTTGTTGACAAAGACCGCCTTGGCGTCAGGATGCTGACGGATGGTATCCTCCAGCACCGCCATGGACATCCCTAAGGAGATGCCCAGCCGCTGGTCGGTTTCAGGGTTGACGTAGACAGGATGTGCCCCGCAGAGGATCAGGGCGTTGATGGCGGAGCGATGGACATTGCGGGGGAGGATAATCTTATCCCCCCGCTTGCAGCAGGATAAAATCATGCTCTGCACCGCCGAGGTAGTGCCTCCCACCATAAAAAAGGCGTGATGTGCTCCAAAGGCGTCGGCGGCCAGCTCCTCCGCGTCCCGGATGACCGAGACAGGGTGGCAGAGGTTGTCCAGCGGCTTCATGGAGTTGACATCCACGCTCATGGCTTTTTGCCCAAGGAAAGCCGTTAGATCCGGATTGCCCTTGCCCCGCTTGTGGCCGGGGACGTCAAAGGGGACTACCCGTTCCCGCTGAAAACGGGACAGGGCCTCATAGATGGGGGCCCGGGTCTGATCAAGTTTTGCCATGGTACATCCTCCTTTCATTTGGCGCCAATGCCGCAGCGTTTGCGCGCATATTATCATGATAGCTGAACAGGGCTTTTCGCGTCTGCCAGCGGTTAAAAGACATTGCGTCCGGAAAAAATCTCAATCATTTCCCGCCGAAGGCTGTCGGTAATGTCAAGACGGGTTTTTGGGGGGAGCTCGTAGACATCGGTGTTAAAGAGATAGTTTTGCAGGTCTACCTCTTTAATGAGCATCTTGGTGTGGAAAAGATTGGCCTCATAGACGTTGATATCCACCGCGTCATACTTGAGCAGGGTTTTCTTGTCGATATAGTCCTGGATGGAGGTGATTTTATGATCCATAAACAGCTTTTTGCCGGCCACATCCCGGGTAAAACCCCGGACCCGGTAATCCATGGTAATGATGTCGCTGTCAAAGCTGCCGATGAGATAGTCCAGGGTGGAGAGGGGGGTGATTTCCCCGCAGGTAGCTACATCGATATCCACCCGGAAGGTGGCCAGGCTGGTTTCCGGATGGTACTCAGGATAGGTGTGGACGGTCACATGGCTTTTATCCAGGTGCCCCACGACAGCATCACCGCCGATGGGAATCATAGAGCCTTCAGCGATGAGAAAGGTGACGCTGGCCCCCTGGGGGTCATAGTCCTGTTTGGAGATATTCAGCACATTGGCGCCGATCATCTCGGTGACATGACTGAGGATGCCGGTGAGCCGTTCGGAATTGTACTGTTCGTCGATATAGGCGATATAATCCACCTGCTCCCGCTTGGTTTTGGCGTAACAGACATCGTAGATGTTAAAGCTGAGCGATTTTGTCAGGTTGTTAAAACCATAGAGCTTTAATTTGTTTTCCATACTCCCCACCCCATCCATGTTTATAAAAAGAAAACGCAAGGAATTCGGCTTTTGGCCGCATCACTTGCGTTACAATATCTACAAATTCAGTTGAGCCCCGGCAACCTTTTCCCTGCAAGAAAATCACCTGAGGCGGCTATGCAAATGTAGAATCAGAGTCTATATAGCAAACATTTACTTTTACTACTCTTATTGATTGTTTCACAAGTGTGATGTGCCCCAAAAGACACACGGTTTTAAGTAACCAACTTATAAAATTTGAGCGTTCGCTCAATCAATAAGGCAACGAAAGTTGCCGCGTTCGGCATTTGACCCGGCTGTCCGTATGGCCTTAAGTCCGCCAGTGGCAGGACTGGTCAAAAAATATTGCGATGGAAGGCTCTGTGATAAAACTACATTCACTTTCCAAGCTGCATTATAGCTGATTTATGACGAAAAAGCAAGTAAAATTTTCCCCAAAGAAAAGGCGTCCGCGTTGACAGGGCCCACGGGTTGTCCTACAATGAAGTTAAAAAGGGAAGAGGAGGAACCATCATGTTCGACCAGCTCAAGCGGCTGACCTTATCAGAACTTACACAGGTTTTCGATCGGATGACAGAGGAGGATATCCGCCCTCTGCTGGAGGCCATAAAGAAGGCAAAACGGGTGTTTACAGTAGGCGCCGGCCGGGAAGGGCTTTCCACCAAATCCTTTGCCATGCGGCTGACCCATCTGGGAAAGACCAGCTACTGGATTTGGGACGACACCACCCCAGGCATTGGAGTGGGCGACCTGCTCATCTGCGCCAACGGCCGGGCGGATATCGACATTGTCAACATCGTGGTGGAGAAAGCCAAGGCGGCCGGCGCCACCATCGCCATGGTGACGGCAGCCCAGGAGGGCTACCTCTACGATTACGCCGATGTAATCACCCTGGTGCCGGCGGAGGCGTTTCTGGCCAAAGGGGATTTTGTCAAATCCAAACAGCTGATGGGCAATCTCTTCGAGCAGAGCCTGTTTCTTCTCTATGACATGCTGGCCATGCAGCTGCAACAGGAGATGGGGGTAACCCCGGAAGAGATGGAGTCCCGCCACCGCAACGTGGAATAAAAACGGCAAGAAAGAGGGAAAAGCCGCCGCTTTTCCCTCTTTTCATCTTTCGCCAGAAGTTTACTTTTGATCCAGCCCCAACACCACAGGGGTGGAACGATAGCCGATGCCCATCCGGTCAATGCCCATGTCGATGAGCTCCAGAAAATGCTCCCGGGTCCGGATGCAGCCGGAGCCCTTGACCTTGCACCGGCCTTTGGCAGCCTCTATCATGGTGCGGACGACCTCTACTGTGGCGCCCTTCTGCTCTCCGCCGGTATAAAAACCGGTGGAGCTTTTTACAAAGTCGGCGCCAGCCTCACAGGCCACTTCGGTGGCACGGGCCACCTCGGCCAGGGTGAGGGCGTCGGTTTCAAAGATCACCTTCACCTCCACCTGATACTGGTGGCAGATGTCGCAGACAGCTTTGATATCCTCCCCGACCTTGTCCCAGAGGCCGCTGCGGATCCAGCCGAAGTTGGCTACGATGTCCAATTCATCTACATCTCCCCGTTTGCAGTAGCTTTCCGCCTGCATCACCTTGGACTGGGTGGTGGAGAGGCCGAAGGGAAAGTCGCAGACCACACAGATGCCGGTGTCGGTGCCCCGGGTCAGCTGGGCGGCAATATCCAGGGAAGCGGGGTTGACACAGACGGTTTTGCAACCATAGTCAACACCTTCCTGGATGTAACGGCGGATATCCTCCTGGGTAAATTCCGGTTTGAGCACAGATTGGTCAATGTAAGCAGCCAGTTCCCGCGGGGTCATCTGGCTGGCCGGTTTGGTGGGTTTCATCAAAACGCCTCCTTGTGGGGAAATCCCCTTCATTTAAGACCATCATAGGACCTTTCTATACCTCTGTCAAGGGATAGATCCTTTGCATCAGAGCAAAATCAGGTATATAATGGAAATAAAAATAACAGGGGGAATGACAAATGCAGACAGAAAGAAGAAATCGCGGCATACTTTTGGCGATTGTAGTATTGTTTTGGTTCGCCCAATATGTATATGTGCCTTTCCAGACGCCTTACCTGACCTCCCTTCAGGTGTCGGCCGCCTTTATCGGGGTTATTGTAGGCGCCTATGGGGTGACACAGATGACCCTGCGGCTGCCGGTGGGAGTGCTGGCCGATTTTCGGGGCAGACATAAAGGTTTCATCTTTCTCGGTGCCCTTCTTGCGGGAGCGGCGTCAGCCCTCCGGCTTCTCTTCCCCGGAGGTGTGGGATTTTTGATCGCCAACCTGCTTTCAGGATGCGCCTCCTCCATGTGGATTTCGTTTATGGTTCTTTACACCAGCTTCTTTGGCGGCGGTCAGCAGCAGTCGGCCACCAGTCGGATCATTATGTTCAACAATGTGGGGGTTCTTCTGGGCTTTCTGGCGGGAACCCTCTGTTATGGACGGTTTGGCATGAGCCTGCTCACCACCATGAGCGCTATAGCCGGTTTTGCGGGCGCAGGACTGAGCTTGCTGCTTCGGGAGGAAAAGCCGCCGGTGAAAAATGTTTCGGTGGGAGGGCTGTTGAAAATCTGCCTCAACGGCCGGCTGATCATTTTCGCCCTCTTTGCCTTGATCCAGCAGGGGATTCAGATGGCGACCACCATGTCCTTTACCACCCAGATCCTGGAGGACCTGGGCGCAAGTTCTGCCCTGATCGGTTATGCTTCTATTTTATATATGCTTTCCGCCGTATTCTTCGCCTGGCTTGCCTCCACCCGAGTCTGCGCTACACATGGGCCAAAGGTGTGGATTCCCAGCGTGTTCGTAGTTGTGGCCCTTTACTGCCTGCTGGTGGGAAATGTGGCCAGCATTCCCGTCATCTTCCTGCTCCAGATTCTCCCTGGTATGTCCACCGGAGTGCTGCTCTCCTACATTATTTCGGAGGCCATGACCGAGGTGCCACCAGCCCAGAAGTCCACAGCCATGGGATTTTTCCAGGCGGTTTACGCCATCGGCATGACCACCTTCCCCATGCTGACCGGCGCTTTGGCCGAGCATATTTCGGTGGCGTCCGCCTATGACGTGCTGGCGGTGACAGCCCTGATCGGAGCGGTTGCCTCAGCGGCATTTTATCTGGGAAAACGGAAAGGGAAAAAGAGAAACTGAATTGATAAAAAGGCAGCCGAAAGGCTGCCTTTTTTGCTTAAATCTTGACCTGCCGGGTGAAATAAAAGTTGGCATGTCCGGTATGGGGAGACTTGGAAAGTTCCAGCTGAAATGAGCACTGATCCGCCCGGGCAAAAGAGGTGGTGAATTCTAAGGCATAGCCAGAATCCAGGTAGGAGAGATGCTCCAGCTTATAGCCGGGAACCGGCTTGTCTGAGTCGTAGCGGAGCAGGGCGGCTGTTTCTTTTTCCACCAGGATGGCTTCGATCCGTTCAGACACATGATCTACCTGGATGGAAAACCGGTTGCTCAGCACATGATAGAGGGAAGCCGACTCAAAGTTGACCTGCTCAATGCCGCCGCAAAGGTAATAAGGGATGTAGGCGTTTTCCAGAATGATGGGCTGGCCGTTGGCGCACCGCAGCCGGGAGAGAAAGAAGGCGTAATTCCGCCCTTGGGGCAGCGTCAACTTCTCCCGAAGGGAGGGATCATTTACCTCCACTACCTTCTGATCTAGAACGATGGAAGAGGGGATAAATCCATTTTCCAGAAGATTGTCGGTGTAACCATAGAGATATTCAATATTGCGGCGCAATTTTTTATCGGTGATAAAGGAACCTTTGCCCCGATAGCGGATGAGTAGTCCCTCCTCCACCAGCCGGTTCATACATTGGCGTACTGTGGTCCGGCTGATCCCGAGGATTTCACACAGGCTGTTCTCCGGAATCATCTTTTCGCCGGGCTTCAGGATCCCGGCTTGGATTTGAATCCGGATATAGGATGCCAACTGGGCATAGAGGGAGACGTTGCTTTCTGGAGAAAAATGAAATGTTTCTTTGAAGTAGGCTGGATCCACTGTTAGTCCTCCCCAATCAATATTTTGTATCTCATTGTATCATACATTCAATACATAGTAAATCGGATTGTAAAATTTTACATATCTTCATGAAAAAGGAGAATTTTAAATTGACAATGGCGGAGGAGAACCGGAAATGGGCATTGATTATAAAAAAATTCAGTCAAAACCTTTCACAAAGAAGGGTTTCGTACTATAATATAGCAATGTACGATTTATTTTTGGGATGAATGGGAGAGAAGAACCTGTGGTATATAATAATGTGTTAGAGGCGGTTGGACACACCCCCATGATCCGGCTGCAGCGGATGACAAAACCGGATTCCGCCGAGGTGCTGGTAAAATACGAAGGGCTTAATGTTGGCGGCTCCATCAAAACGCGGACGGCACTGAATATGATCGAGGCGGCGGAGCGTCAGGGGCTGATCCATGAGGACAGCATTATTGTAGAGCCTACCAGCGGCAACCAGGGCATTGGGCTTGCCCTCATCGGCGCGGTCAAGGGCTATAAGACCGTCATCATCATGCCTGACTCGGTCAGTGAGGAACGCCGGAAACTGGTGCGCCACTATGGCGCTAGCGTTGTGCTGATCCACGATGACGGGGATATTGGCGCCTGTATTGAGGAGTGTTTGCAAACAGCCATGCGCATGGCAAAAGAAGACCCCAAGGTCTACGTGCCCCAGCAGTTTAGCAACCCCGCCAATCCCAGAGTCCACCGGCACCGCACTGCCCTGGAAATCCTGGAGCAGGTGGCGGGCCCCATCGATGGATTCTGCTCCGGCGTAGGAACCGGCGGCACCATCAGCGGAATTGGTGAGGTGCTCAAGGCCCAGAATCCCCAGATCACCATCTGGGCGGTGGAGCCGGAAAACGCGGCGATCCTGGCGGGAGGCAATATTGGCACCCATCTGCAGATGGGGATCGGCGACGGGCTTATTCCGGAAAACCTAAACCAGCAGATCTATGACGATATCTATATTGTCACCGATGACGAGGCCATTGAAACTGCCCGGAATTTGGCTAGGTTAGAGGGGCTGATGTGCGGCATCTCCAGCGGAACCAATGTGGCGGCAGCGCTGAAACTGGCAGAAAAGCTAGGCAAGGGTAAAACGGTGGTCACCATCCTGCCCGACACGGCAGAGCGGTATTTCAGTACCCCCCTGTTTGACGAATAATTCCGATCAAAAGGCCCCGGCTTCTTTGAAAGCCGGGGCCTTTTAGCAAGCAGGAGGACCGGACTTATCTGTACCAGTCCTTTTTAAGACGAAACTTTAACCCAAAGGCTAAGAGCCTGGCTGGGTTTCTTCACCATTTCCACTAGAGGAACTGATCCCGGTCAGCTCCAAGGAAGTGGACTGCTCCCCGGCCTGGAAGGTGATGGTTTGGCCGCCCTGAAGGTCAGGAGAGGTATAGACCACCGATTGATAGGTTCTGGGCGGCGCCAAGGTAAATAGGATACTGCCGTCCGGCCCCTCCACCGTGCAGCCTACCTGGGGGCTGACAGTGTCGGGCAGGGTGATTAAACAGGAATACTGGGTGGAAAGGTGTCCAAACCCCTGGGCCCAGGGGCCGCTGCCCACGCCGACCAGGGTGCCGCCGGTGACAATGGCTACCCCATCGTAATCCAAGGCGGTATCCTCAATATAGCTGGCGCTGAAAATGGTGACGGCGCCTCCCTCCAAATACAGATCTCCGTTGGTGTCAATGCCGTCTCCCTCGGCGTCCAAGGAGACAGTGCCGCCGGAGATCCGGACCAAGATGGGGTTGTCGGGATCATTGAGGGAGGTCTTGGGGGTGTTTTCAATCTCTCCAGCGCTCTTTCCCGGTGCGGCGTTAATACAGTCGTCGCTGGCCGTGACAGATATCTCCCCGCCGGAGATGGTGACAGAAGTTCCCTCAATGCCTTCATAGCAGGCGAGGATGGAGACGGTGCCGCCGGAAATAATCACATCACCGTCGGCATGGATGCCGTCATCACCGGTGGAGATGGAAAAATCCCCGCCGTCAATTCGAACATTGCCGTTGGCGTGGATGGCGTCGTCAAAGGTATCCAGAGAGAATACCCCGCCGCGGATGAGAATTTCCCCCCGGGCCTTGAGCCCTTTGGAGTTAAAATCCACCGCCTCTTCCTCCTCGTCCGATCCAGAGGCGTCGGTAAAAGACCACTGGGTATGGGGACTGCCCCGAAGGGAGGCGGGGACATTTTCGCTGCCGCCGTTGGTGAGAATATCGATCCTCCCGCCGTCAATGCGCAGCACGGTTTCCGCCTGGATGGCGTCGGTTTGGGAGCGGATGGTAAACTCGCCGCCGGCAATGTAGATAAATCCTTTATCCCCACTGTTTTGGTTATCCGATTGGATGGCATCGGTCTGGGTATCCAGTTGGAAAGAGCCCTCCTGGATTTTGACACAATCCTTTCCCGAAATTCCCTGTCCCTGGGCGGTGATGGATAGCTTGGGGCCGGAGATGACAAGACTGTCCTTGCAGACAATGCCATGGTGCATGCTTTGGACGGTGAGGCTTCCACCGCCGTTAATGGAGAGATCCGCACGGCTGAAAACGGCTCCGTCGGCGGTTTGATCCCCGTGGCTATACAGGTAGTCAGCGCCGTCGGAGAGCATGTTCTGGGAGCCGTCGGCCAGGGTGAGGATGACCTTCCGGGCCTGGCGGATATAGAGAGGGGCATCATCCTCACAGTGGATGGATACCCCATCAAAGATCAGATGGATTCTTTCTTGCTTGGGGGCGGAAATCTGAATCCTGCCGTCGGTAAGCTCACCGGAGATGACATAGACCCCGCCTAAACCAATGGTCAGGATGCCGTCTTTGGCTTCGGCGCCTGCGCCGTCTACCAGGATATGGTCTCCTTCCAGATGGATGTGGGTGGCATAACGTTCGTTATAATCGGTGAGACGATCCCATTCGTTAAAGGAGAAATCCATCTGCTGGATATCATAAGAAGCCGAGCCGGTATCCTCCCGGGACTGGACCGCAGCCAGATGCAGCCCTGCGATGAGCAGAGCGCCACAGAGAAGCAGGCAGGCCAGCAGCAGGGAGAGCAGGGGAAGAAAGCGGCGCAGGGGGATCACCTCCCTTGGTGTTGATCTTGGGCCTTCTGTTCCTCACGGGCCCGTTGCCGGTTATCCCTGGCCAATAGGATGCCGGCGATGATGGAGAGCAGGCAGAACAGGGCCAGCAGGATGGAGGAAATAGGGTTGCCCACAAATTCCATGGTTGGATTATATTGGTCGAGAATAAGAAATACCAGAAAGATCCCGGCCAGAATGATGACCAAATGGGGCAGAATGCCACGCAGCTTTTTCATCCTTGGGACACCTCCTTGATGAGGACGCAGTCGCTGATATCCCGGCCCTGTCCGCTGGGCTGGTTGACCACTGCGTTCTGAAAGGTCATAACAGAGGACTGGCCTCCATCCAGATTATAGGCGCTTTGGCAGCCTAGGGTAAAAAACAGCTGGGACATTTCCTCTAAGGTCATCCCCTGGGCGTCGTCCTCATACCGGCCATCGGCCACCAGCAGACAGTAATGCCCCGGCTCATAGTAGCCGATGGCGGTTCGGGGATTGAGCCCCAGCACATTGAGACTGGTTTGAAACTCTGTTTTCGGGTTTCCCTGGCTGTCCAGCAGGGCGGGGCCAAAGCTCCAGGCCTGCCAGGCGCCGTTTTCCACAGCCTCTTCCAGGCTGAACTCCCCGGCGGCATAGGTTTTCATGACGCCGTCGGAATACAGGACGCAGACGTCGGAGGCATCGGTGGTGTTCCGGTAGACTTCACCGTTGCGGATGACCACCCCTTGGCTGCCGTTGCCGTAGTAGTCGCCGTTGACAGCCAGCACCGCGCCCAGGGCCTTATCCATCTCCAGGACCGATTGGGTATAGCCTACCCCAAAGGTGTTCTGGGCAAAACCGGTTTGCAGGCACTGGATGTTGGAAATATAAATATCCGCCAGATAGTAGACGTTTTTATTTTTTCCCGCTTCGATGGTCACCTTTTGCAGGGAGATGGAAATATCCTCGCTTTGATATCGATCCTCTTCCGACACCGCCGTGGAGGAGAAATGATCCGCAAATTTTGTAGACCAATTATTCTGGCCTGTTTGGACAGCAGGACTCTGGGAGATTTGAATCCCGCTGCTTTGAAGCTGGCGGGGAGAAAGATAGTAAATCAAATAAAAGGACAGGGCATATCCCCCGATGACCAGAATATCAATGAGGGCCACCAGCCACCAGGGGAGTTTTTTTCTGCGCATGGGCGTGGATTTATCTCCTTTCGGATGAATCTGTTTTTTTGCGGAAGATCAAAAGCTTTTGCACCAAAAAGCTGACGGCAAAGAGAAGCAGCTCGGTGATGATCTTGGCGACAGCCGCCGGAAGATGCAAAAAGACCGTCAAGGCATAGAGAATGGCGGTATTCAGCGCCAAGATACAGCAGGAAAGAACCGCGTATTGCAGAAGGGATTTCTTCCGGTTTTCTCTATGCCGGAAGACAAAGGTGCTGTTGAGGTAGTAATTGAGTCCCGCGCTGCAAACCCGGGCGGAAATATTCCCGGCCACCAGGGCGCTTCCCTCTGGGAGAAAGAGCCTAAAAAGGGCGGACAGGGGCAAAAACAGGCCGTAGTCTACCAGGAAGCAGAGGAAGGAGCTGCCAGCAAAGGCCAGCAGGTTTTTGTAGATTCTGGCCGAATCCCGCAGTGCGTGAAAGTGGGAACAGGAGTTTTCCTTATCGTGGTAGATGGTGGGAATGGGAAACTCCAGGATGGGAATCTCGTTTTTGGCGCAGTAGAGCAGCTGATTGGTTTCATACTCATACCGCTCCCCCTCTATAGAGAGAAACTGAGGGATCAGGGAGGCGGAAAAGGCCCGCAGCCCTGTCTGGGTGTCAGAAACCCATTTGCCGCTGCACAGCCGGAAAACATAGCGGGTGATGGTGTTGCCAAAGCGGGAGCGCAGGGGAACGGTTCCGGTAAATTTACGCGCTCCCAGGATCAGAGCGTCCTTGTTTTGGTGGGAAAGGGCCAAAAGCTCCATGGCATCCTCCGGCCGGTGCTGGCCGTCGGCGTCAATCACCACAACACTTTCCGCCTCGGGGACATTCTCCGCAATATAGCGCAGGGCAGTTTTGATGCCGGCCCCCTTGCCCTGGTTTTCCTCATGGTTAAGGACGACGGCTTGATCGCAAACTTTTCTAAAAAGGGGACGGAAGGGGGCCGAACTGCCATCGTTGACAACGATGATGCGCCCTATGGACAGGGCCTGTACCTTGTTGACCACCTGTATTAAACTTTCATCCGGTTCATAGGCCGGGATAATGACAATATCCATTTATGATCCTCCCAATGGGTTGGGTTTGATTTCCCGGGGAATGGTAGATCCATAGGAAATCAAACGCAGAGAAATTGGCGGATCCCCCTCCTCCAAAAACTCAGATCAAGATTTAGACTTATTATACCACACCTGACCGGGCCGGGAAACTATCATCTCTATGTGGTATCTGTCGAAAATTGCTGAGAAGTTGGAAACATCTTTGCGCGCTAGAGCAAGAAAAGTTTGATGACGGCATAGTTTGGCAAATTTGATGAAGATGGGGCGGGATGCTTCTAGGGACTTAAGAGCAAAACAGGCCCGGCGCTGTGGATTTTTCCACAGCGCCAGGCCGATTGTATGAAAAGTATCTATGTTATTTCAGCAGTTCTTTGACGGTGCGGGCAATCCCCTCCGGGTCCATGCCGTAGTACCGGTAGACCTCGTCGGTATCGCCGAGGACGGCGAACTCGTCAGGGAGGCCCACCCGTTTAAACTTGCCGGAGAATCCAGCCTCCAGCAGCACTTCCGCCACAGCGCCGCCTAGGCCGCCGTTGATGGAGTGCTCCTCCACCGTGACCACATTCCCCGTCTCCTTTGCGCAGCGCAGAAGGGTTTCGGTATCCATGGGCTTGATGGTGTGCATATCCAGGACCTGGGCGCTGATGCCGTAGGCTTCCCGCAGCTTTTTGGCGGCCATCATAGACCAGTAGACGCTGGAGCCTGCGGAAACCAGGGTGACATCCTTGCCGGGGAGGGTTTCGATGGCCTTGCCAAAGGCATAATCATAGTCCCCATTGGCGTAGACCTGGGGGGAACCACCCCGGTCGATGCGGATGACCATGGGCCCTTCATAGGTAAAGGAGGCCCGAATGGCTTTGGCGCATTGGGCGGCGTCGGCGGGCACCTCAATGAGCAGGTTGGGGATGGCCCGGTAAAGGGCCAGATCAGCGATACAGTTGTGGGTGGGCCCTCCGCCGGCGGTAAGGCCTGCGTGGGTGCCGATCAGCCGGACATTGACGTCGTTATAGGCGATATCGGTATGGATTTGGTCGGCGGTCCGCAGGGAGAGGAAGGGGCCGAAGACCTGGGAATAGACCACCTGCCCCGAGAGAGCCAGTCCCGCGGAAGCGCCTACCTGGTTGGGCTCGGCAATGCCGAAGTTGATGCAGCGGTCGGGATATTTTTGGATCAGCTTTCCCGCCGAGGAGGAGGGGGTGACATTGTCGGTATAAGTAAAGACAAAATCCAGCCCTTCATCCGCCATCCGCAGCAGCTCCTCTGCATAGGCTTCCCGGGCGCTGGAAAGCATCTGGTCAAAGTTATAGGTTGTTTTGACGGCCATTTATCTCACCCTCCTGTTCTTTTCCACGCTGAGAAGCGCCCGTTCCAGCTCATCTTTGGCGATGCCGCCGCCGTGCCAGTTGGGGTTGTTCTCCATAAAGTCCACGCCTTTGCCCTTGACGGTGTTGGAAATGATGAAAATGGGCTTTCTCCGGCTCAGGGGATCAGAGGGCGGCAGGGATTCCAGGGCGGCGCAGACAGCGTACATGTCGTTGCCGTCGATCTCCCTCACATCCCAGCCAAAGGCCCGCAGCTTTTCGTCCAGGGGATCCAGGTTGAGGATCTGGGAGGTGGGGCCGGTCATCTGCAGCTGGTTTTTGTCCACAATGGCCACCAGATTGCCCAGCTGAAAATGGCCAGCGGACATGATGGCCTCCCAGTTGGTGCCTTCATCCAGTTCGCCGTCGCCGACAATGACAAAGGTGCGCCAGTTTTTCTTCTGCTTCCGTGCCCCCAGGGCCAACCCCAGGGCGATGGAAAAGCCATGTCCCAGACTGCCGGCGGATACCTCGATGGCGGGGACATATTTTCGGTTGGGGTGCATGCCGAACTTGGCGGTGTCTAAAGTTTCAAAATGCTCCACCATATAATCCATGGTGTACATGCCCAGGTCTGCGAAGATGGTGTAGAGGGTTTCCCCACAGTGCCCTTTGCTCAGCACCAAGCGGTCCCTGTCCTCCCATTTGGGATTTTTCGGGTCGTAGTTCATGTAGTGGTAATAGAGGGCCACCGCCATCTCCACCAGGGAAAGCTCCCCGCCCAGATGGCCCATGCCGATACGGTAGATAAATTGAAGCAGGTCCCGGCGGATCTGATAGGCTTTTTCCTCCAGCTCCTTGACAAGCTCCATGTCCACAGGATAGGTAACCATATGATTGACTCCTTTCTTTCTTGTTTTCTCTTGTCTTTACTATAAAACGGAGGGAAGGAAATGACAATCTTTCAAAAGGACAGGAAAACGGCGGTTATGTCCGTTTGGAGGGAATTGTCCTGGGGAGGCTGGTGTGTTAGAATTAAACAGAAAGGCGGGAGATGATCCAGTGTACAGGCAGAAGCAAAGCCCCTATTATGATCCGTTTGTCACCAAGATCCCCACCGACTTCTTTGAGCTGGTGGTCAACTATATGGAGCGCCACGACGAAACCACGGCGGAATTCCCCCACACCCATACCTCCTGTGAGATCTACTATACGCTGGAGGGGGAGGTCCATCTTTCCGCCGGTGAAGAGATCCACACCATGAAGCCGGGAGAGTTTGCCTTCCTTCCCCCGGAGGTAACCCACCGGGTAATCTATGAGCCCAATCTGCCCAAAAAGTACTTTGTGGTCATCTTCGATATCCGGGAACATGGCGCCTCCCAGGAGGAGAACTCAGATGGAGCGGTACTCACCCGTCTGGTGGGCGCCGGAACCCACTTTGGAAAGGATGAAAACAAAGCCGACCAAATTTTTGAAGGCCTTTGCCGGGAGATTGTTTCCCATCCCTTTGGATGGCGGGCCATGCTCCCCTCACTCTATCTTCAGCTCATCCTCAGCATCCTGCGCAATATGGTGCCGGGGACACCCCAGAAAATGAGACAGGAGCCGCCGAATCTGGCGATTCAGATTACCAAGTACATTTATGCAAACTACGACCAGGATATCACCTTGCAGGACATTGCCGATGCGCTGCATATTTCTCCCCGGCATATCAGCCGCCTGTTTTATGAGTATTTCGGCACTGGGTTTGCAAAGACCCTAAGCATCTACCGGCTCAACTACGCCAAGAACTACCTGTGCGACACCGATCTGCCGGTGGAAGAGATCGCATCCCTGGTGGGCTTTTCCACCCCCAACGCCCTCTACCGGCTGTTTAAGGAGACGGAGGGCATGTCCATTGCCGAATACCGGAAAAAATACCGTTCCCATAGCAGGGAGGGCGAAAGTTTAAAATAAAAAGCAGAGCGCCGAAGCAAAAGCTTCGGCGCTCTGTTCTTTTATTCTGCGATGCCAAACTGGTAGAGGGTAAACTGGTGATAGGTTTCCCCCGGCCGGAGGATGGGATCAGGGAAAGCGGGCTGATTGATGGAGTCGGGATAGCGCTGGGGCTCAAAGCAGATGCCGCTGCGGGAGACAAGCTCCTTGCCATACCGGTCCACATCCGCTCCGGTGAGGAAGTTGCCGCTGTAGACCTGCATCCCCTCGCAGTCGGAGTAAACCTTCATGGTAATGCCGCTCAGAGGGCTGTAAAGCCACGCCTTTTCCTCCTCGGCGGCGTTTTCAAAGCTGTAACAGTGGTCGATACCTCCTACAATATCCAACAGCCGGTCCTTCTGGGAGAGGACGTCCCCCACACAGGTTTTCCTCCGCAGATCTAGGACCGTCCCCGCTACGTCGGCAAAGGTGCCGTCGGGCATGCCGGTGTCGTCGATCTGAAGATAGCGGCTGGCGTTAACCTGAACCTGATGGCCGCAGACATCCCCGCCCCGGCCTCCAGCCAGGTGGAAGAAGCTGTGGTTGGTCAGATTGACAATGGTAGGCCGGTCGGTTATGGCTTCATATTCGATACGCAGGGCATTGCCCTCCAGAGAATAGGAGACAATGGCGGAGAGCCGGCCGGGATATCCTTCCTCGCCGCCGGGGCTTATATAACGCAGCCGCAGGGTTTCCCCGTCGATCTGCCCCTGCCACACCTTGCGGTTAAAGCCTACCTTTCCGCCGTGGAGGTGATTACTTCCGTCGTTCTGGGTCAGCTGATAGGTGATGCCATCCAGGGTGAAACGGCCGTCCCGAACCCGGTTGCCATAACGGCCTACCACACAGCCCAGATAGGCGGTCTGCTTTTCATAATCCTCCACACTGCCCAGGGATAGGACTACATTGACTTCCTCTCCCTCCTTGTCCCTGACAAACAGGGACTGGACGGTGCAGCCATACTCCAAAATTTCCACCTGAATCTGCCCATTAGAGAGGGTAAAAGCCTTCACTTCCTGACCGTCTCTGGTCTGGCCGAACACACGGCTTGTAATCTTTGTCATCCTTTCTTCCTCCTTTGCTGTCTCGCCTTCGGCGGAGAGCTGTTTTTCCATCCGCCAATAGTCTAAAATTCCGCCCTGCGCCCCGATGACCTGCTCGTGGGAAACTTCACGGTAGCCATGCTTTTCATAGAGGGGTTTGCCGGGGATGGAAGCATCCAGATACACCTGCCTTTGTCCGGCCTTTATGGCAGCCGCTTCCAGTGCCAGCAGAAGCCTGGTGCCATGCCCCCGCCCTTGATAGGCCGGGTGGATGTAGATCTGCCGGATCTCTTCCCCCCGCAGGCATCCCACCCCTACAGGGTCCTCTCCCTCATAGGAGAGGAGGACTAAGTCCTTTTCCAACCCTTCCTGGATATTCTCTAAGCTGTGATGTTCTAGGAACATGTCCACCGCTTCTTCACAGTAGACACCCGAATAGCTGCCCCGGACAGATGCTTCTACAATTTGGCGCACCAAGCCGCTCTGGTCAGGTGTCGCTTTTCTGATACTCAACTGCCTTCCCCCACTGCTTACTCAAAGTCCCGCCGGGTTATTCTGGGTAAAGTTCCAACTGTCCCGGCACATGTCGTCTAAGCTTCTCTTGGCCTCCCAACCGAAAATCGCTTTGGCTTTGGAGGGATCGGCGTAATATTCCCCGATGTCCCCAGGCCTCCGGGGATCGACTACATAGGGGATGGGTTTGCCGCAGGCCCGCTCATAGGCAGCTACTACCTCTAACACACTGCATCCCCGGCCAGTGCCCAGGTTCACCGCGTCCACCCCGGTGTGGCCGGATACGTATTCCAGAGCCTTCAGGTGTCCTTCGGCCAGATCGCAGACATGAACATAATCCCGTACCCCAGTCCCATCGGCGGTGTCATAGTCGTTCCCAAAGACATGGAGTTTTTCCAGCTTGCCCACCGCCACCTGGCAGATGTAGGGGAGAAGGTTGTTGGGGATTCCGTTGGGGTCCTCCCCAATGAGGCCGCTTTCATGGGCGCCGATGGGGTTAAAATACCGCAGGAGGGAGATGCTCCACTCCGGGTCAGAACGGCCCAGATCGGTGAGAATCTGCTCTACCATCAGCTTGGTGAAGCCGTAGGGATTCACCGGCCCGGTGGGGAATTCCTCCCGGTAGGGGATGGGGTTTTGGGGGCCGTAGACGGTGGCAGAGGAGGAGAATACCATCTTTTTGCAACCAAACTGCCTCATGACTTCACAGAGGACCAGGGTGCCGGCTACATTGTTTTGGTAGTATTCCAGAGGCTTTCGCACCGATTCCCCCACCGCTTTCAGCCCCGCGAAGTGGATGACCGCGTCGATGTCGTAAGCGGAAAAAATCTGCTCCAGTCCCGCCCGGTCTCTGATGTCCACCTGGTAGAAGGGGAAAGCTTTTCCGGTGATCTGGGTGATGCGATGCACTGCCTCCAACTTTGCGTTGGAGAGATTGTCCGCCACCACAATGTCATAACCCGCCTGTAAAAGCGCCACACAGGTGTGGCTTCCGATAAAACCGGCGCCGCCGGTAATGAAAACCCTCATAGTCCTGTCCTTCCTTCCCGCAGGGGGAATTTGTTTTCCTTTTTATTATAGCCCCAATTGGGCAGTGGTACAATAGAAAGGCTTGCCACAAAAAGAAAAAGAGCGGAGGAAAATCCCCCGCTCTTTTTTAAAGAAAGTTGAGAAATGAATTAGTCTACGTTAAAGTTGTCCGGATGCTCGCTCAGGCGGCCGATCTTGCCCAGGGTGTCGATGTAAGCCATATCCTCATCGGAGATGTTGAAGTCAAACACATCGGCGTTGTTGCGGATTCTGTCCTCATGAACGGATTTGGGCAGAGGCAGAACACCCTTCTGCAGCTCCCAGCGGATGCAGATCTGAGCCACAGATTTGTTGTATTTGGCGGCCACTTCTTTGAGCAGGTCATTGGAGAAAGCTTTGCCCTGCATCAGCGGTCCCCAGGACTCGACCAGGATGTTGTGCTCATTGCAGTAGGGGACGGTCTCGTCCTGATGGAAAGCGGGATGGTACTCCAGCTGGTTGACCATGGGTTTGATCTCTGCGACCTTCATGAGAGGCTCCAGATGATGGGGCATGAAGTTGCTGACACCGATGGCTTTGATCCGGCCGGCTTTGTACAGCTCCTCAAATGCTTTCCAGGTACCGGCGTTGAGCTGCTGCCAATCATGTTTATGGTTGTGGGGGATGGGCCAGTGGATCAGATACAGATCCAGATACTCCAGGCCCAGGTCCTTCATGGTCTTCTCAAAAGCGGCCAGGGTGGTCTCATAGCCCTGCTCGGAATTCCACAGCTTGCTGGTGATGAACAGCTCCTCCCGGGGGACGCCGCACTCCTTGATGCCCTGTCCTACGCCGACCTCGTTGCCGTAAACAGCAGCGGTGTCGATGTGGCGGTAACCCACCTTGATGGCGGTTTTGACGGCCTCGCAGACCTCGTCGTTGGGGGTCAGGAAGGTGCCGAAGCCCACGCAGGGGATTTTAACCCCGTTATTGAGCACATAGCAGTCTGTCAAGCTTTTCATGTTCATTGGTTTTCGCTCCTTTTTCTATAAATCTGTATTGATTTGCAGGTAAAATGAGTAACTATCGTTAGTATACATCATTTTTCTGTTCAAAAAAAGCCCATTTGGTAAACTTTTGAGTAAAAAATGATGTTTTGATATTTTGACGAAAAACAGGCGTTTTCCCCGTGGGAGTTTATCTATTTAGTCCAGGTCGAAATGATCCGGATGTTTGCCCAAGCGGCCGATTTTTCCCAGGGTATTGATGGTGGCCATATCCTCGTCAGAGATTTCAAAGCTGAAAATATCGGCGTTGTTTTTCATCTTCTCTACCGTAGACGCCTTGGGAAGGGGGAGGATCCCCCGCTGCATTTCCCAGCGAAGGCAGATTTGGGCGATAGATTTGTTGTATTTCGCCGCCATCTCCTTGAGCAGTTCATTGGAGAAAGCCTTGCCCTGCATTAAGGGGCCCCAAGCTTCCACCAGGATATTGTGCTCTTTACAGTAGGCGACAGTCTCATCCTCATGGCAGGCGGGGTGGAATTCCACCTGATCCACCATGGGCTTTATATTCGCCACCTCCATGAGAGGCTCTAGGTGATGGGGAAGGAAGTTGCTGACGCCGATGGCGCGGATTCTTTTTGCGTTGTAGAGTTCTTCAAAGGCCTTCCAGGTGCCGGCGTTGAGCTGTTGCCAGTCATGGTCATGCCCTTTGGGAATGGGCCAGTGGATCAGATACAGATCCAGATAACCAATATCCAGCTCCTTCATGGTCTTCTCAAAATCAGCCATGGTGGCATCATAGCCCTGGTTGGAGTTCCATACCTTGCTGGTGACAAAAAGCTCCTCTCTGGGGACGCCGCACTCCCGGATCCCCCGGCCCACGCCTACCTGGTTTTGATAAAATGCGGCAGCGTCAATGTGACGGTAACCTACCTTTACGGCGTTTTTGACGGCCTCACAGGAATCCTCGTCGGAAAGACGCCAGGTTCCAAAGCCAAGGCAGGGGATTTTTACGCCGTTGGAGAGGGTATAACAATCTTTCAGGCTTTTCATCTAGGTTGTCCTTTCTTTATCCTGTTTAATCAGGATAGATGGTGTCCGGATGTGGTCCCAGGCGGCCGATGGTTTCCAGAGAGCTGATGGCCTTCATATCCTCATCGGTCAGGGAGAAATCAAACACATCGCCATTTTGGCGGATGCGGTCGGGGTTCACCGATTTGGGCAGGGGGAGGAAGCCGTTTTGCAGGCTCCAGCGGACGCAGACCTGGGCAGGCGTCTTGCCGTATTTATTGCCGATCTCGATAAGCAGGGGATGCTGCATCTGTTTGCCCTGCATCATGGGGCTCCAAGCCTCGATGACCATCCCTTTTTCTTTGCAGAATTTGACGATTTCATCCTGATGGTAGCCGGGATGCAGCTCCAACTGGTTGACCATGGGCATAATCTTGGCCCGCTCCAACAAGGGCTGGAGATGATAGGTCAAGAAGTTGCTGATACCGATAGCGCGAACCCGTCCCTCTTCATAGAGTTCCTCAAAGGCACGCCAGGTTTGATAGGAATGCTCCTGCCAATCTTGCTTGTGACCTCTGGCAATGGGCCAGTGGATCAGATACAGGTCCAGATATTCCAGCCCCAGCTCCTTCATGGTCACTTCAAAGGCAGCTTTGGTCTCCTTGTAGCCCTGATTGACATTGCGCAGCTTGCTGGTGACAAAAATCTGTTCCCGGGGAAGGCCACACTCCCGTACAGCCTTGCCTACGCTGGCCTCGTTGCCATAGGCCACAGCGGTATCAATGTGGCGATAGCCCGCTTCAATCGCGGCCTTGACAGCCCTGACGCAGGTCTCTCCGTCATCGGTTAGATATGTGCCGAGACCTACGCAGGGGATTTTTACGCCGTTGGGCAGCGTATAACAATTCTGTAAACTGTTCATTGTCTCACGCTCCTTTGGTTGTCATTACATATTGTGGTTTCATTATACTACTTTTTTGCTGTTATGCCTACTTATTTTCTTTAGAGAAATTCATTTTCTACCTTTCATACAAAAAAACAAGAAAGAAATCGAAGGTGGAACAAGTTCCTCGACAGTTTGAATATGGTTGTGGAGAGAATGGTTGATTTTTAGGGGAAAGAGAGTATATAATAGAATTTCAGAAAAACAGGGGAAAGGATGGAACAATATGTATAGAGTGGCGGATGCCCATACCCATATATATGCTCTTAAAATCGCGGAAGCGGCCACCAGCGGCATCTTTAACTTTTATGGGTTTCCCTATCATGAGGTGCCCCGCGCCGGCACACCGGAACACCTATATGAGGTTTCCAGAAGGGATCATATTTCCCGATGCCTTGTCAGCCAGGTGGCGATGAAGCCAGGCATTGTGGATGTAATCAACACATTTCTGATGGAACAGTACCATCTCCACCCAGACTTTTATGTCCCCTTTGCAGCGATCCATCCGGACAGTGAAAATCCGGACAAGCTGATCGAGAGCTTTAAAGAACAGGGCTTTTTTGGGGTCAAGCTTCATCCGGATTATCAAAAGTTCCAGATGGATGACCCTAAAATGGATCGGATTTATGACGCCTGCGCAGAGGTAGGACTGCCTATTCTGTTCCATTGCGGCGACAAGCGCTACGATTTTTCCAATCCGGACCGGTTGATTCGGGTGATGAAAAAGCATCCCAAGCTCAAGGTGCAGGGGGCGCATTTCGGAGGCTTCAGCGTCTGGGAGGATGCTCTGCGGCTCATTGATGCCAGCGAGAACATTGTTTTTGATATTTCCAGCTCTCTGCCTTATATGAATTTAGAGCTGGTACCCCGATTCTTTGAAAAATTCGGCGTCCACCGCTTTTTCTTCGGATCCGATTATCCGCTCATGACCAGCAGCCATGCAGTGGCGGACTTTTTGGCCTTGGGACTTTCTGAGGAGACCAACCAGGCGGTACTCTATGACAATTTTGCAGCTTATTATGGTTTGCAGGATGAAAGATGAATGACGCAGGAAAAAGCAGCCCATGGGGCTGCTTTTTTATCCGGGGGGGTTATTCCCATCTTCGAAAGCCCTCTATATGAAGAAAACGTACCTTCAGAAAATCGTAGCCGGAGAGGGGCTTGTTATCCGCCGGATAGGTGTGGGCGGCGACAAGAATTTCATCGAGATTTCCTGGTCTTCCCACCGAGACGATGACAGGGCTGTGATGAAAATTTTCCTGGTCAATTACCAATTGACAGATATCCCCGGGCATGACCTCTCTTGGGGAGACTTCCCGGGCGAAGGGGCCGGCCTCTTGGTTACGGGTGAGGAATTGATAGAGATAGATGACGCCGGTCCAGGCAGGAGCGCGGTGGTTGATATCCAGGTAGTACCAGCCGGAGGTTTCAGTATAATTCATTACGCCGCAGCCCGCATAGATACACTGGGAGGCAAAGTTGGTACAGTCTCCGCCAATATTGGTAAAATTATAGTATCTGGGGTTGAATCCATAGGCCCATTGGTGGGCATAGGCTACAGCGGCTGATCGGTCGTAAGGATGGATTTTCCATTGTTTCATATGCGGTCTTCCTCATGAAAGTTTTTCTTTATTTTATGCTCGGCAGAGCGAAAAAGTATCCAAATCAAAAAAAGGTTGAAATTTTAGAATTAGTTCTTGACAAAAGGCTCATCATTGTATAAAATATTATTTGTCACTTGCGGATATGGCGGAATTGGCAGACGCGCTAGATTCAGGTTCTAGTGGTAGCAATACTGTGCAGGTTCAAGTCCTGTTATCCGCACCATGATGGACAGAGGTCGAAATTTGGAACTCAAAAATGAGACATCCAAATTTCGGCCTCTTTTTTTCGTGTCATAAATCCAGCATTTAAGCCATTTTTTCAGTTTACCCATTTTTATAAAAATGGGAAAATTGCAATGTAAAAATAAAAAAGTGGCTATATCCGAACCCCCAATTCTCATTTTTTAAGCGAGTCTTTTTTCTTCCAATATTCCTGTTCCTTATGATCCGGAGTTTTATACTGTATTGAGGAATGTGGGCGTTCATTGTTATAGAAGTCAATAAACCGGTGAATACCTCTTATTAGATCCGCTTCGGAAGAATAGTGCCGCCGATATAGTTCTTCTTTTTTAAGGATTGAGAAAAACGCTTCTGCGACTGCATTATTGTAAGGTTGTCCAGTTCGAGAAAAGGATTTTTTACTCCAAAGTCTTCTAATACGTGGACGAATGTGTAAGACATATACTGTGTTCCCCAGTCGCTATGAAACATAAGTTTCTTTTCTGGTTTTCTCTCGGTATAGACTTGCTTAAACGTTTTAGCGAGTAATTGTGTACTGCTATTCTGAGAGATTCGATAGGAAATGATCTTTCTTGAGAACAGATCAATGATAGCACAGAGATAATAATATTTTGGTTTAAACTTAAAAGCAGTAATATCGCTAACCCGAACTCGGTTTGGCCGTTCGGTTTGAAACTGCTGTTGCAAGAAATTTCTATTTTGCCCTTTCTTCCATTTTTATATTCCTTCTTTGCTGTAGTGCTGACGCTGCTACTCTCCAATTCTTTCATCATTTCAGAAACATATTTTTTACTTGTCTTAATTTCTTGATTTCGTAATACCGCTGTGATTTTTCTGGTACCATAAATTTGTTCACTGTCATCATAAATATTCTCAAAAATCATGGGAGGATTCCTCCTTTTTTACATTCCTCACTAAGTGAAGACAGCCCACCTAAAGGCGGGCTGTCTTCACTTAGTGAGAAATCTGTGAGGAGAAAAATTTTATAAAACTATGATAAATCACTTCTAAATTTTTCTATTCCTTTGGATTTGATAGATTTTTGGGGAAAAGCATCGGTGTCCTTTTCCTGCACATCTCCACCTGTTCCCTTGTGGGAACCGCACAGATGGCTCCTGAGTGGGCAGCGCAGGCTGCCCCAGCCGCATTAGCAAAGTCCATAATGGCTCGCATCTGTTCCAGGGGAATCTTCTCCACAGGGAGATCCAGCTTACTAAGCTCTACCAGTAGAGCGCCAGTAAAGCTGTCACCAGACGCGTTGGTGTCTACCACCTTGACATCGTAGGTGGGCAGGTGACCACTGCCATTGGCGTAGGAAAAATAGCAGCCCTTGGCTCCCATGGAAACTGCGGTTAATTTCGTCCCCAGCTCCGAGAACTTTTGACAACCCTCTTTTAAGTCGAAGGTGTCTGTAAAAAGTTCCAGTTCTTCCCAGGAAATTTTTAAGATATCCAAATGGGCCAAATAGGGGAGCAGCACCTTTTGAGCGTAATCCCTGTCATAGGTATAGGGACGCCAATTGACATCACAGCAGACAGGTATCCCCTTGGAGGCCGCATATTTTTTTGCCTTTTGTATAATTTCCAACCCATTGGGGCTGCACAGAAGAGAACCTGCAATGTGGAGGATTTTCGTATCCTCTAACCCATCAAAGTCGATGTCTTCTACAGAAAAAACGTTTAAAACCGTCCGGTTCTGTAGGGAGAAAAAGGTTCGGTCCCCCCTCTTATCATGGTCAACCAAGGTAAAAACTGTAGGGGCCTGTTCCGTAATTTTGACTCCCTTTGCTCCGATGCCATACGCTATGAGCACTTGATGGAGAAACAGCCCCAGTGGATCCCTGCCTACCATGCCAATCAGCGCTGTTTTCGCGCCCAGCTTCGACGCTTCCGCCAACATATTGCTAGGGGCTCCTCCCGGCTGTGCTTCATAGATGGGATTCCCCGCGGGGGAGGTGCCAATAGGAGTAAAATCGATAACTGTTTCCCCTATGGCGAGAACATCCAGCATTGTCTCCCTCCTTTTCTTTTGGGATAAGACGGGTACACTTTTCGGACAGGAAGGCTCTCTCGCCCGAAACGCCCTCCCCCTATTTTTTTATCGTACGGTAAGCCTGGGCGACCCGGTAAACCAGTTCGTGATCTTCCGGTAAGCTACAAACCTTGGAAATGGCTTTTTCAATTCCAAGTTCTTTAATATGCCTCTGAATTTCCATCGCCTTTTCATCCCGAGGCTCGTCATAGGCAAAGCCGTTGGCCATGGATTGGATGATAGCTTTGGGGTCGATGCCATGCTTTAAGCAAAAGAGTGCATTGCCGGTGAGACGGTCGTTGTGGCTGAGTTTGCGCATAGGGTCCAGCGCCACCCGGTAGATCAGATCGGTCATGTCATGCTTAGGGGAAGGCAAGGTGCAAAAGTCCCAGATATCCTCCTCCGGCACATGAAATTCCCGGCTCAGTCCCGGCACTGCTTCTTCCAGTACTGCCCGCATCAAAGCCGCTACCTCCGGATCGGCGGAGGCCTCGTTGATGGTGGTATATCCCTTCAAGTATCCTGCAAACGCACAGGTAACATGGGGACCGTTGATGGTGTAGAGCTTCATATCCTTTAGCTGCTCCAGATGGTCCTTCAGCTCCAGCCAGCGCACCTGGCTCAGATCTGCATACACCGGTTGCTGGACCAAAAGGGTACAGGTAACCTGGGTGTTGAGTTCCAGGTCCGCCGAGGTCTTTGCACTGGTGCTCCGGCGGACAATGGCGTCCCGCAGGGCCACATGTTCCCTGAACCATTGACGGGCCTCTTCGCCGTCCAAAGCGTCCAAAAACCATCCCTCTATAGCTTTCATCAGGTGGTTTTTATTGGTGGCGCTGATGATCGTCAAATTTTTTCCCTGCCTTCTCGCCCTTTCCGAAAGGCCACGTCCCAGATAGTCTGCCGCTTCCGGGATATCCTCTGGGTACAGTGCAAGTCCGATGATGTCTGCATCCAAAAGGGCATCCATGCAGGAATAAGCCTCGTCACACAGATAGGCATCATAATCCCGGATGATCCGAGTAAAGGAGCCATTGACCTGATGGCAGTGAACGGTATAGCTACCCTTCTTTAAGGCCTCGATGACTTTAGGGTCTTTGTCCAAGAAGGAAACCTTCCATCCATCGGTGGAAAAGGTCTCTCCCAAAAAACCCTTGCCCTCCTTGCCAGCCCCTACAACTAAAATTGAATTCATATTGATCCTCCTCCGGCTAACTTCAGTTTTTTTCTCTGGATATTCTTCCAGCCCTCCCTAAATTCCCTGACGGAGGGCTCCCTCCAAAGTGGTGTTCCGAAACGGCACATCGTCCTGAATCTTTTTAACTTTCTCCCTATTCGGCATGACCAGCAGGGAACCTCTCTGCATGGTGGAACCAGAGGAACACGCATTGCAAAAATCAGCGATCTCTGTCAGTTCCTTTTCCCCCAACGTGTCAATGTCCACGCCGGGCCGGGTCACCGCATAGATCATGGACCCCATAAAGGAATCCCCCGCCCCGGTGGTATCCAAGACCGGAACGTCATAGGTGGGGCGGTAGACAAAGCCCCTCCTGTTCCTCAAAAAGCAGCCATTAGGGCCCATAGTGACCGCCACAATCCGAGCATTACCGTCAAGCAGTTTCTCTGTTGCCGTATAGATATCCTCTTCCCCCAGAAAATACCGGAGCTCCTGTAGTGTGAGCTTGAGGATTTGGGCGCTTTTGATCGCGTCAATCGCCATTTCCAGCGCCTTTTGATCGGTATAGGGGAAGCGGTAGTTGGGGTCGAAGGAGATCATGATCCCGTTTTCTTTCACTACCTTCAAAATCTTTTGTGTCGCTTCCGCAATGGGATAGGCAAATTCGAAGGCCAAAGGGGTATAATTAAACACTTTACAACTGCGAATCTGCTCCATATCCAGCCGATCTCCATCAATCATCAAATCAGAGCGCGGGCTTTTATAGTTGGTAAAGGACCGGTCGTTGTTTTCATCAAAATAGACAAACAGGCACCTGGTTCCCACCTGGCTGGTATATTGCAAATTGGTCACGTCAAAACCCAGGTCATCCTGTGCCAGATGGTAAAGGTATTCGCCGTGCTCATCCTCCCCGACCGAAGAAATGATCCCTGCTTTTCCTCCCAGCCTGGATAGCTGGGCCGCCACATTCATAGGCCCCCCTCCAGGGTTGCGCTCATAAAGAAGCCTTCCCGCTTTGCTTTTCCCCACGCAGCTAAAGTCAATCATCAAGTCGCCCATGGAGACAAGGTCAAATTTTCTTTCTGTTGTTTGCATAGTCTGTTCTCCCTGTCCTCGTCTGGTCTTATTCCAAATTAGCGTGATAAAACATGATCGTTTCCCCTGTCTGGCCGTTTTCCTTCATGAGCTGCCCGATGACGCCATCCATAGCCAGGGTGACCGCCGCTTCAGAGAAATTCCCGCCCAGATTTGCCTTGGCAAAGGCAAGTGCCTCGCTGTCCTCATGGCTCACAGGCGGCGTTTCCAGCAGGGTAACCACACAGTCACACTCCTTAGGGATCGGCGCATCGGGATGCATGGTGATCACGGCTGTGCGGGCTCCATGGCTTTTTGCCTTGCGCACCACTTCCAGTGTGACAGGGGTCTTGCCGGAACCAGAACCGACGATCAACAGATCACCCGGCTGCACACTAGGGGTGCATACCTCCCCCACCAAAAAGGTTTCATGGGCGGTCTGCATCAGGCGCATGGCAAATCCCTTCATCGAAAGCAGGCTTCTCCCAGCTCCCCCGATAAAAATGCGCTTTGCCTGTGTGATCTCTCTGACCAGCTGATCTGTCTGTGCGGTGTCGACATGGCTGAGGATTTCCGCAAGTGCTTTGATCTCCCCCAGCGCTATCTCTTTTGCATTCATTTATTTGCCCTCCATAATTCCGCGCATCTCTTCCGCCACCGCTCTGGGATTCTCCGCAGAGGAGATGGCACTGCCAATAATAACCAGATCTGGATGGTATTGTACTACCTTCTTTAGTGTCTCACAGTTAATGCCCCCTGCTACCGCCACCTTAGCATTTTTCACTACCTCCCGCAGCATCCGCAGCGGTTCCTCTGGGCTTGCGCTACTAGCTACTGAAACTGCCCGGTGGATGCAGATATAGTCTGGTTTCATAGCGTCAATCTCCGCGCCTCTTTTAGCAATTTCATCCTCCGGGACACCCATCATGTCCACCAGAATCTGCCGCCCATTGTCTCTCGCCGCCTGGATGGCCTGCTTCACCGTGTCATCCCAGGTGCGCGCGGAAACAGTGGTGACGTCCGCCCCCGCTTTGTAGGCGATTTCCGCCATGCCGTAGCCGCCGTCCATAATCTTAAAATCAGACAGGATCCTGACGCCGGGCAGTGCTTTTTTATACATCCCTACCGAATCAATGGAATGAATAAAGGAATAAGGAGTACCCAGTTCTAGAATATCGATGAGGTCCGCCACTGATTTTGCCACGGCTAATCCCTTTTCCTCCTCTACCATATCCAAAGCTAACTGTAATTCCATGTTAGTTCCTCCTCTTTGTTATATTTGTTATAACCCTCGCATCATTTTTTAAAATGCACTCTTCTTGCGGGTGCGCAGAGAGTCAATATAAACGACCAGTACAATCAAAATTCCAAGGATCACCTGCTGCCAGAAGGAGTTGACACCGTTGAGGTTGAGCCCATTGCGCAGAATGGCCACAATCAGCGCTCCGATGAGAGCTCCCAGAACATTTCCTTCTCCGCCGGCCATGCTGACTCCGCCGATAACGGAGGCAAAAATCCCCTCAAACTCATAGCCTTCCCCCGTGTTGGTCTGGGCAGAGATCATACGGGAGAGCATAACCAGCCCCGCAATGCCGGAGAGAAGGCCCGCCAGGGAGAAGGTCATCAGCTGTACCCGCTTGACGTTGATGCCCGCCATCCGGGCAGTTTCTGTATTGCTACCAATGGCGTAAACACTGCGTCCATAGGTGGTTTTCTTCAAAAGAAAAGTTAGAATGATGGCTACCACCGCCACCACATAGACGGGAATTGGGATACCCAAAAAGCGCCCGTTCCCTAAAAAAAGCATCATATTCATGGTTTCATCGTTGACAGCACCACGGACAGTGATGGTTGCTCCGTTGTTGAGCAGCTTTAAAATCCCACGATAGATCCACTGCCCGCCCAGAGTGGCGATGAAGGGGATCAGCCCCAGTTTGGTGACCAAAAGCCCGTTGATAAAGCCGCAGGCCAGCCCGCACAGCGCGCCGCAGATCAGGGCAAAGCCCAAGGGGATATGGAACATAGTCATGGTGATGCATGTGATGCCTCCCGTTAGTCCCACGATAGAGCCGACCGACAGGTCAATACCGCCGATGATGATGACAAACGACATACCCATCGCTAACAGCATATAGACAGAGGCGCTCAGAAGCACCTGGGTCAAATTGGCGACGCTACGAAATTCTGGGGTACTGATAAACATAAACAACAGAATGCCTATGAGAACGCCTACCGGCCCCAGGCTTTTAAGATACTTGTTATTTTTTACCCGATTCCATACCTTATTCATCACTATCTCTCCTTTTCACCCTCCAAAAGGTATCAAACGCTTCCGGTGGCGTACTTCATCACTGTCTCAGAATTCGCCTCAGATCGAGGCAGATCTGCGGTGATGCGCCCTCCTCGGAACACCAGCACCCGATCGCTCATACCCAGCACCTCCGGCAGGTCGGAAGAGATCATAATGATACCCATCCCCTCGTCGGAAAGCTGGTTCATGATATTATAAATCTCATATTTCGCACCCACATCAATGCCCCTTGTGGGCTCGTCAAAGACAAGAACTTTGGCCTTGTGGGTCAGCCAGCGGGCCAGGATGACCTTCTGTTGGTTTCCTCCGGAGAGGTTTCGCACCAGCTGCCGGATGCTTGGCGTGCGGATATTGAGCTGCTTGCAAAAGTCCTTGGCGTTTTGTTCCGTCTTTTTATCCTGCATAACGCCATAACGAGAGAATTTTTTAAGGGAAGCTAAGGTGATGTTCGATTCAATATCCAGCCCCAGCGCGGTCCCGTCCAGCTTTCTGTCCTCTGTCATATACACAAAGCCCGCCTCAATGGCCTCGGATGGTCTTTTAAAGTTGTATGATTTGCCGTACAAGAGAATCTCCTTGGAGTCCACGGGGTCGGCCCCGAACAGCGCACGCATGGTTTCGGTCCGCCCGGCCCCCACCAGTCCCGCTACGCCAACAATTTCTCCGGCGCGGACTTCAAAATGATCTACATCCAGCTTATTGCCGTATTTAATGTTTTTTGCCTCAAAAATAACATCTCCAATGTTTCGGGTATACTGGGGATAGACGTTTGTCATCTCCCGCCCCACCATGAGGCGGATAATCATTTCGCGGTTGGTGTCCTTGTAGTCCATGGTCTGTACAAGTTTTCCATCCCGCATTACAGTGATGCGGTCCGCAATCTCATCGAGCTCTTCCATACGGTGGGAGATATAAATAATTCCCACCCCTTTTTCTCTTAATTTCCTGATGATTTCAAAAAGATGGTGAATCTCATTGTCGGTTAAAGATGAGGTTGGCTCGTCGAACACCACGATTTTACACCCTTTGGAAACCACCTTAGCAATCTCCACCATCTGCCGGTCTGCAATGGAAAGATCTTTCATCAGACTGGTAGGATCTACCTCCAGTTTTACTGTCTCTTTTAATATTTTTTTGGTCTCTTCAATGGCCCATTTGTCATCGATGACACCAAATTTATTTTTGATGCATCCCAGAAAGATGTTGTTTGCTACATCCAGATGCGGGCAAACATTCAGTTCCTGAAACACAACGCCAATTCCCTGGCTTATTGCGTCCTGAGCGTTGGCGATTTTCGTTTTCTTCCCCTCGATGGCGATGGATCCGGTATCCGGTTGGTACACACCGTACAGAATTTTTATGAGCGTCGATTTTCCGGCGCCGTTTTCACCGACCAGCGCATGCACCTCTCCAGCTCTGACATCCAGCGAGACATCGTCGAGAGCCACCACTCCAGGAAATTTCTTTGTGATATGTTCCATCTCAAGCAATGGTGTCATGGCTTATCTCCTTCTAAAAAATATGCGCTGGAGCTGGAACACAGTCTCCAGCGCATTCCCTTCGTTCCTATCGCTTTTTTATTGTCCAATGTAATCTAACGGGAAAAGCAACTTCTGCATCTCTTCCTCTTCCATCTTCTCCGCCGGAACTACTGTACAGCCGGTGTCCACAGTCTCATGAGCCAGCTCTTCTCCGTTAAGAGTCTTGACCGCTGCCTCAAACCCCTGGTATCCCATCTGATAGGGCTGCTGAACCGTCAGAAACTGAACCGTTCCATTTCTCATCAGTTCTGCGCTGTCCGGATTGGAGTCGAAGCCTCCCAAAATGATCTCACCCTCTTTGCCCAGCTGTGTCAGAGCGGTTCCTACCCCAGAGGTACGGGTTTCATCCACTGCAAACATGCCCTTGATGTCCGGGTTCGCGGTAATAACATCCACCGCCTGAGTGGTGCATAGGTTGATATCCGCTTCGCTGTAGAGTGTTCCAATCACTTCAATATCCGGATAAGCCTCCGCCATGCGGTCGGTAAAGCCTTTGACGCGGTCTACGTTGGAGGTGCTTGCCGGGCTTCCGGCAAAGATATGTACCTTCCCCTCGTTGTTTATTCTCTTGGCCATTTCATCAGCCGCCAATGCACCAGCAGTCACATTGTCCGTAGCAAAAGCACAGACATAGTCATCTGATGCAATCAGAGTATCTACCAGGATGACCGGAATTCCTGCTTCCTGAGCGGCCTGGCAAGGCGCTATCAGCGGCTCCGCATTAACAGGAGAGAGAACGATAGCATCCGGCTTGGAGTTGATGACGTCATACATGACCTCCACCTGGCGGGACGCCTCCTCTTTATCGGGATAGACAACACGTGGCGTCATACCAGCATCTTTAGCAGCCTGTTCAAAGCCGCCAGACACAATGCTCCAGAAATCAGCGACGCCTTTGGGGATAAACACAATGTCATAGCCCTCTCCGTCAGCTGTGGCTGTACTCTCTGTAGATGAGTTATTCGCCGTAGAGCTAGACGGCTGGCTTGCATCCGAGCTGCCGGGATCTGGCGCAGAGCTGCTGCAGGCGGCCAGGGTAAATACGAGCGTCAGCGCCAATAAAACTGCGATCATTTTTTTCATTTTGTTTACTCCTCCTTTTTATCACTCGGCTTCCCTTTTTAAATAGGGGAAGCTTTTGTACCTTTTTATTCATCTTTATCCGTCATAGGTGCAGCCAGACTGAAGTATGAGATTGGGTGCATGCAGACCATATTGTCCGGTGCGTATGATGCCCTTTGCCTTGGGAACGAGCTGGTCAAACTTGCTGTGAGGAACAAATTCGATAGTGATCCCCTCGAACCTCTTTTGATACTCATCTAAAAGATCCGGAGCAAATTCCCTGATCTCCTCGGCAAGTATGACCTTTTCCACATTGAATTCCTCCAAAATGCCATCCAGTACCTGCAGCATGGTTGGCAAGTTGGGGAGAAAAGCTAAATCGACAGTCTCAACTTGCGGTGGATTGTTGAACCCCGCGTCTGTCAGGGCCAGCCAGTCCCGGTGTCCTGTCCTTGCGAGCAGTGATCTTGTCTGTGCATGGAGAATTCCACGTGTCAGCATTTCTTTCCTCCTTTCTTTGTTTTTTACGTTTTTTCATTTTGCGTATCCTTTCATTTTGTTAAATAAATGATAGCGAAAAGTATTTCCTCTGTCAATAGGTCAAGACAGAAATTGGTTATCTCTCTAAAAATAGAGAATATTCCTTATGCGATTTCACAATACTCCTTCCTTTTCCCTTTTCGGAAAAAATTTGACAATCCTGAAAAATGATTTATAATAGTCTTAAATGAAATATTTAATTCTGTTAAATGATATATGAGGTTTATTATGAAATCAGGAAAGAATCTTAACGATCTTCTCAATGAGAACAAGGCGCAAATCTTGCGGTATCTGATCCATCACCGCGGATGTTCCCGTACGGAGCTCTCGGAAGCAGTGGGCCTTAAACCCGCCTCCATTACGAAAATTGTGCAACAGTTTTTAGAAGACAACCTTGTGGTGGAAACCGGTCTCTCCGAGGGAGCTAAGGGGCGGCGGTCTATCAGCCTCTCCTTTAACTACTCTGATTTTTATGTCATTGCCATCAAAATCTCCTGGGAGCGGCTAAAAATTGACCTATTGGATTTTGCGGGTATTTCCCGCAATGAACTGATCAGTCTGACCACTGAGCACCTGACCTATCACTCGATGGATGCTCTCATTTCTCTCATCGCAGAAAAGGTGGCAGAAATTTGCCGCCGCCATCCCCACATCATTGCGGTAGGGGTCGCCACCATCGGACCCTATGTGTGCAATGAGGGGAGCATTCTTTTTTCTGAACCGAGGGCGGATGAAAAAACTGCTTATCCCCTGCTGAAAAAATTGCAGGAAAAGATCTCTCTGCCTGTTTTTGCGGATCAGGATGCGGCAGCCGGCGCTCTGGGATACTGGTGGTTCCGGACCAGTTGCAATCCACACACCCGGCTGATGCATATCTTTGCCGCCGAGGGCGTGGGAGGCAACTTTGTCCTCAACGGACATCCTCTCTCTGATTTTTTAAGCCACGCCTTTGAATTTGGCCACACCATTATTAATTTGCACGGGGAACAGTGTTCCAGTGGGTGCATTGGCTGCCTTGAGACTTATTGCAGTTTTCCCAGCTTTATTCGGAGAACCCGAGAGAGGCTCTCTCTCTTTCCCGACAGCCTTCTACAGGCCAAAAAGGATACCTTCACCATCTACGACATCATCTCTGCCATGAAAGCCAAAGATCCTCTGGCCCTTGCTATGGTGGAGGAATGGGGACATTCTCTGGGCTGCGGTATTGCTTCCATTCTTCCCCTGTTTTTCCCCGATGTGGTGGTTGTCAGCGATATCATGACAAGCTGCGGGGATGTTTTGCTTGATGCCATCCAGTCCTCCCTCCGACATTATAAGCACGGCTGCTATGAGGAGCCTAAGCTCATCTTCACCAATCCCCAGGATGACCTGGTCCTTCTGGGGGCCGCTACCGTTGCAATCGACAAGGTGGTCTCAAACCCTTCCCGCTATCTTTCTCCCCCCAAATCGGCAGATCAGGAATAGTAAAATAAAAAGCAGTCCTTTCAAATCAAAACCACCGGTGAAGCCGGGGGTCCTGACTTTCTGAGGATATCCCTTGAAAGGCAGGGTTAAGACGATCGTCTTTTACCCTTGATTTTGGGATTTTTATGAGCTATTGTATTAGCGTACAACCCTCCTAATTATTAAAAAACCGAAGAAAACTCCTGTGAAACAACAGCGAGGAATTCGGAGGCTTATAAAATAATCGATATCGAGGGGGAATGGTTCGTGAAAAGCAAAATAAAATATGTGGCATTATTGCTCGCAGTGGTTTTTATTGCGGTCGGGATTTCAGTGATTCTTTTACAAACGCCTTCCAATAGATACTCCTATGATGATATCCCAAGAAGATATATTACAGGCGAAATTACTTCGATTTCTGAACAAGATGAAGATATCGAATTGTTGTTGGAGAATGGCGAGCGAGCTTCGGTAACCATGACGGTCAATGGAAAAGTAGAAATTTATGAAATAGTCGATGCAGATGTAAAAATGGCCGACTTTTCCAAACTGAAGATAGGCCAAACCATTCAATGTGACATAAGACTTTCGGTCACGCTTGAGAAAATAAATTCGTTTCATGATTGCAGGCAAATCTTTATTCTCCCAGACGAATGGCTGGGATGAGACCGCGCAAAAAGGCCATTTGGCAGAACAGAGGATAGCGGAGGTTCGAAATCTAAATTGACTACATCGGCCAAGCCTTCGGTAAGCACTGAGTTTACCGAAGGCTTATTTTGTTTGTATTTTAGGTGGATGTAAAAATAAAGTTTACCGCGTTTTCTGAAATTTTTGATGAGCTCCCAGCCTTTGTGGCCCAATAAAAAGCGGATGGTATTGAGCCATCCGCTTTTTTTGGTCATAAAACAAAATGAGATGAAACTATTTTCTCTTGCGGGAGAGAACCACTACAGCGCCAGCACTCAGTACAAGGACTGCCAGTGCTCCAGCGATCATGCTGTGATCGCCAGAAGACGGGTTCTCTTTGTCACTGTTGCCAGAACCGGATCCATTGGCGGAATCATTTCCGCTGCCAGACGGCCAATCCCAGTCCCCGCCGCCTGCCTGATCTTCATCAGATCCAGGGATGCTGGGCTTATCGGTGCCAGGTGTGGGATCTGGCTCTGTCACCGCTTCCTCTTCCCGTGTCACCACAATCACATATTCGCTCTCTTCACCTTCCAGGCTCAGCGTAACTACAATCTCGTTTTCGCCTACCTGCAGCGGGATCTCTTCAGAGTAGACGCCGCTCTCCAGCGCCTCTTCTCCCAGCATGGCTGTAATGCCATCGGCAAAGAAGGCTTTCACCTGCACACCCTCTACCTCGTTTCCTACGGCAGCGGTGTAAGAGAAGGTGTCTTTGTCAAAGGCGGGAGTAAGAGTTCCTTCAGACAGCTCCAGACCGTCCAGGAGAGGTTTCTCGCCTACAGGAGGCTGTTCTTCCTCTTCCCTTGTGACGGTGATGGTGTAGGTCTTGTCTCCTGCTACCACGGTGATAGCATTAGGTCCAACCTCCAGGGCAATATCCTCGGAGTAGGAGCCAGAGGCGACATCCTTGCCGTTGACGGTAACAGCGGTGTCACCGGTGTAGGTGGGCATGACCTTGACAGAGGAGACGGAGTTTGCCACGGTGGCGGTGTAGGAGAGAGTATCCTTGTCAAAGGCGGGATCCAAGGTGCCGTTGGAGAGCTCCAGATTGCTCAGCTCGGTGGGAACGGGCGCTGGTTCCTTCCAGGCAGAGTTCATGGAATAGATGTTGAGGCTATCCACAGTGACATTGCCGCCATTTGTAAAGAATTCCATACCGTTGCTTTCAGGATCAGGGAAGTAAACAGAGCTAACGGCGGAAATACCGTCATTGCCAAAGGCCTCAATGGCGCTGGAATCTACTAGAATCCGCATCTTAATTTTATTGCCTTCAGGCTTAAGCTCCATATAGCTGACACCGGTATAGGAGATTCCGGATTTACTCTTATCCATCACCAAGCGCTGATTTGCGACATCATATTTGACAACAGTCTCCTGGGTGTCACCCTTGCGCAGTTTGAAACCAAATTCGGTGACGCCGTCGCCCAGGGTAAATTCACCTTCGATGTCCATAAGGGTGCCCTGTTTTCCATCCAGGATATTGGCGGAGTCGGGGGTGACCTCCACGCCGGTGCCCGAATAGATCAGTTCATCCCGCAGGCTTTCCAACTCCTTGACAGGATAGCTGTACATCCGGATTCCGTCGTCAGTGGTGCGTAGGGTGGTTTCCAGAGGTACGGTCATAGCGCCGTTCCAAACCTTGGTCTCATCCAAAGCGTAGGCGGATTCTCTCAGCCAGCTGACAGAAATAATCCGATCATCGGGAGCGGCGTAGAAGGTCTGGGTGGCATAAACAGTCTGATCGCCGCGGCTTTCCAGCTCGCTGAGATCAGCATTAAACTGGAAGGAATCACCGTTGTACCGCAAAGGATCGGTTTCCGGCTGGAAGGAAAGCTTTCCTTCCCCATCTTTGACCATGTCTCCGATGAGATAGAAGGAGCCGGCCGCGTTGTAGACCCATTTTTTGTTGGAGGAATCTCCGTCAACAGCTACCTGGTACATATCCGGGCACTCCCAGCTGATGGTGTTGCCGTTTTTCAGCTTCAATGTGCTGTTGTAGGTCCAGTTTTTCAGATCAGGAGAGGTGTACATCTTAACTTCACCAGAGGTCAGCAGAACCCAGGTGCCGCCGCCCGCCATTTCTGCGTCTTCATACCAGAAGACCTTGGGGTCAGCGCACCAGCCGTCGGCCAGCACAGGAGCTCCATCCTGGTATTTGGTCCAGGTCAGGCCGCCGTCCTCGGTATAGGCAAGGCCGGTGGCGCCGCTGCCCCGGACAATCGCATATGCGAGGACCATACGCGCTTCCGGCGGGACAGACTCGTCGTAGAATCCAGCCGTGTTGTTGTAGTCGATAAATCCGCTGCCAGACCACATGTTGCCGTACTCATCGGGGGAGAGGGCCAGGGGAAGCTGGGTCCAATGAACCAGATCTTTGGATACAGCATGTCCCCAGTGCTTCTCATCGGTAGGAGACATACTATATGGATAGGTCTGGTAGAAGAAGTGGTATTCCCCGGTGGCAGCGTTATAGAGCATGCCGTTGGGGTCGTTCATAAAGGCGTATTGAGGCGTAAAGTGGAACTGGGGACGATATTTCTCGTTGTAGACGGTTTCGGGATCCGCGTCCTTGCGCACCCGCAGGGTAAAGGTACGGGAAATGTGCCCCACCGGATCTTCCGCCTTAATGGAAATATTGGTATAGCCGATGGCATTCAGGGGAACTGTCGCGGCCACACCGCTCTCGCACTCCTGCTTGTCGATGGAGAGGACAAAATCCTCCGGAGCCGTCAGGGTGATAGAGACAGAATCGGAACCCTCGTCGGCGACAGCTAAATACTCAGCTTTCCCTTCCACATAGGGCTCAGAGAGCTGGGCGCCAGAGAGCTGCATATCGGTAATACGCGGATTTTGGGCGGGATAATAATTGACGTTATTAAAGGTAACGTCGCCGCCGTTGGTCATGAGGCCAAAATATCCGCCGGTGAAATCGGCGTCTACATAGGTGCCCACCAGGCCGCCATCCAGATAAAAGTTAAAGGTGCCGCCCTCCAAAGCTTCCAAGCGGAGGTGGTAATCCTTTTTCTCAATTTCTGCCTGGGTCAGGCCGCGCTGGACATACCAGACCTCGGTACCACCGGTATTTTTGAGCATCTTGGTCTGGGTGCCCCACCGTTTGCCCACATTGATGCAGTACCAGTGGGAATAGGGATCGTCGGGGTTCTGCACACCGAAGACCAGGCCGCCGATGCCGTCGCTGTTTTCAAGGTGCATGTCCCCTTCGAAGACAAAGGTTTCACTGCTGTCCACCGTGTCGGTAAACATGGCGAACATGTCCCCGCCTCCGATATTGTTGCCCCGATAACCCCGGGAGGTGGTGCTCCAGTCTCCTTGGACACCGTGAATACCGTTTAAATTGGTGGTAAAACCAACAGGATCGTTGTTAAAGAAGCGAATGTTCTCAAACTTCGCCTCGCAGCAATAGGTGGTCAGGCCGACATAGCCGGCCGCATATTCGTCATAGTTGGTGGAGATGATGGGATCAGGGTTGTTGCCGAGATAGACCTTGATATTGCCTTCGGCATCCACATCCAGCTTGAGATGGAATTTTCCATCTACAATGGCGCCCTCAGGAATGGGCTCCCGGATATCCAGACCAGCTTGATTGCCCTCGTCAAAAAGACGAAGCTGGGAATAGGTGGCTTTGATGCCGATCCAATCCACCCCCAGGTCGGTGCGGTTGACGGTGGAGAACAAAAATCCAGCGTCTCCGCCCTCTAAAAAGGTGATGTCCGCCTCCATGGTAAAGGCGTTGCCCTTAGTTTCGGAAAGGGTGTGGAAGTTACCATTGTTGTTAGGCACAGTGACCGCTCCGGTGAGAGGATCGACAATGGGAGAACCGGTCCAGCCGCCCAGGGATTCCTCATTTTCTGCGGGGGGAGTTTCGGTGTTCTCACGCAGGACGATATTCTCAAATTTTGCGCTGCCAAAATAGCTGGTAAATCCGATGTAGCCGCTGTGGTAGGCGTCGTACTGGTGGGAGATGACAGCCTGGCCGTTGACATAGACGCTGACGATATTGTCTTCTGTCACCGCCAATTTGAGGTGAACCTTTTCATTGTCCAAGGCGCCAGAGGGTAGATTCCCGTATTCATTGAGATTGGAGCCGGCATGGTCGGAGAAAAGCCGGACATTGGAAAATCCAATTTTGACGGCAGTCCAGTCGGTGCCGGGAGCCTCCCGATCGGTGACGCCGAAAATAAAGCCGGCGTCCACATAGCCGTCTGGGAAAGAGACATCCGCCTCCAGGATGAAGGCATCAGCCGTCACCTCCGAAATGACGTGGTTGTTGTCTTCCAGACGATTGACGGTGATGGTACCGGCATCCTTATCCACCGAGCAGTCGCCGGTAAAGGTGCCGTCAAAAATGTTGTCCGTGGCGCTGTAAGGTGCAGGACCATGAGCAGGGACATCGATGGCGCTGACCGACAGGCAGGAAAGCACCATCATCAGGGAAAGCACAAGGGACAATATCCTTCGTCCCGGCTTTCCGGATTACACTCTTCTTCTCATAAGCAGCCTCCATTTGCTTTCAATTGATTTATCTTAAGGCTCCAGGGGAAAACCTAAGGGGCAACCTTCCGCGGGTTTTCCCTTAAAGCCTTTCGACCGATTACTTCTTGCGGGGAAAGGCTTCTCAATAGGCCTAAAACAGCCATTTTAGGGGATTTCTCTCACAATTTTTCACTTAAACTGATTATAGCACCGGCAGAAAAACTGTACAATGATCGCATATTTTGCCCTTTTAAAATCCGGAAATTTGCACTTTGAATATTCCGGTAAAATAACAAAGGAATCAAATTTTTTTTATAAAAATCACCTAGACATGTACTAACAAGTTACTGTATTCGCATACAAGAAAAGAAGTTCCGCGATCAAACTAATGAATTTTAGTGTGACAAATTGGATGAAAGTACAAAATTATAAAAACTTCAAAGGCCTGTTTCTTCATCCTTCAGGCCCGCAGAGAGATCTGGCTGAAAAAAGAGTGTCTTCCGCTTCTCCTGCTGAGATAAAAATTTTTAGCCGGATTTTTATCCGGCAATTATAAAAGTTGGTGACTAACCACAAGAAAAACAAAAAGCGTGTAAAAACTGCCGCGGAAAACGGTGCCCGACAGAGGCCGGCCGGAAGAAAGGGGCATATGATGATTCTGTACGATATTTTTCTACAGGGGGTGAAACACAGATGATTATGATTGCCACAGTCCGGGAGGTTAGGGACGACAGCCTGCTTGTAAGAAACCGCGCAAACGGCCAGGATGTAGTGGTGCATACAAACTGTACAAGGTGTTTTTGTGTCGGCGATATTGTCAGCATCTTATTTAACGGCATCATGACCAATAGCCTTCCGCCGCAGATTACGGCTACCAATATCCGGCGGATTTTCTCCCGCGGTTTTTGCCGGTAATCTTGCAGGGAACCGCCAACTACCTAATCTATACGATACCAGCGCTGGATCAAATGATATTGATCCAGCGCTTTTTGCGGTGGTGGTTTCGGAATATAGGAGAATCTTTTTAAACAAATTTTCACAGTTATTGTTATTTTGCCCTGAATCCGCTATAATGAATTTGATTATTTGTGTTTCATTCCACAGAATGGAGGAAGAGCATGAGAGAAGACGAGTTGTCCAGGTTGGGAAGAGAAGTTGGAAGAGCAGTGCGCAATGTTTTAAACTCCAAAGATTTCGATGACCTGAGGACATCTATAGATTCTGCGGTGAGGAATATAGGACGGACTCCGGGAAGTCAGCCGCCCCCCTTTGGGCAGGAACCCTTTCGGGATCCCTACAGCCCTCCGGGTCCGGATAGAAGCGGCCAGTGGCAGCCGGGATCACAACAGGTTCCTCCCAACCAAGGCCAGTGGCAGGCGCCTCCCAGACAAAACCAGTGGCGGGGAGCAAGCCAGCGCTGGCAAAGTAGAAACCCAGCCGGACAGCAGCCTTTCCGGCCTTATACTCCGCCGACTATGAACCGGCAGTATAGAGCCACCTACCGGGCCAAGGGCCCGTCGGATACCGGTACCCTGATGATGGTGCTGGGGATCATCTTCACCATTTTGTTCAGCTTTGCCATCGTGAATACAGTGTTCCAATTTATCGGCGGAGGCTTGGAATCCTTGGCCGAATTGGCCTCTTTATTCCTGCTTTTGATCGGCGGCATTGTACTGCTCTGCGTAGGGAAGAGCAAAAGAGATCGGATCAAGCGCTTTCGGGTCTACGCGGCAAAATTGCAGGGCAGGAATTTTGCCACTGTCAAGGAGTTATCCGAAGCGGTAGGATTGCCGGAGGAATATGTGGCCCGGGATCTGCAGAAGATGATAGAAAAAAGGCTATTTCCCCAGGGCCATATGGATGAAAAGAAAACCTGCATCATGACCGATCAAGAGACCTACGCCCAGTACCTGAAGACCCAGGAGAATCTGAAAAAACGCCAAGAAGAGGAGCGGAAGGAAAAAGAGCTTTGGGAAAAGGATCCGGAGGCGGCGGCCCTTCATGAGATGCTTGTGGAGGGAGCCCGTTACCGGGAGGAGATCCGGCAAGCCAATGACGCCATTCCGGGAGAAATCATCTCCCAGAAGCTAGATCGTTTAGAGAATGTGACAACGAAGATCTTCGAGTATGTGGAGAAACATCCCAAGAAGCAGCCGGAGATCCGGAAGTTTATGAGCTATTATCTCCCCATCACCCTCAAGCTGGTGGGCGCTTATCGGGATTTTGATGCCCAGCCGGTGCAGGGGGAGAACATCATCTCCGCGAAAAAGGAGATTGAGGATACCCTGGATACCATTAATCTGGCCTTTGAAAATCTGCTGGATGGTCTGTTTGAAGATGTGGCCATGGATATTTCCACCGATATTTCCGTTCTAGAAACCATGCTGGCTCAGGAGGGCCTGACAGAGGAAAAGTTCGGCTCTGGAGAAAAATAGAAGTTTGGCGATAAAGCCCGTTTCTCAATTTGAAATTCCAAAGGAGGAATCTTGGCATGAGCGAAGAAATCAAAGAAGTCCCCAGCTTGACCCTAGAACCTTTTGCAGAAGAAGCGCCGGTTGCGCCTGCCGCCGCGGAAACATCTCCGGCCCAGCCGCCGGAGGAAGCGGTTTTGGATGAGAGCAACCTGACCGAAGAAGAGCGGGAGATGGTAGCGGAGTTTGCGGAGAAAATTGAGCTGAGCAATTCCAATATGGTGATCCAGTACGGCGCTGGTGCTCAAAAAAAGATCGCGGACTTTTCAGAAACTGCCCTGTCCAATGTCCGGACCAAGGATCTGGGGGAAATTGGGGACATGATCTCCGGTGTGGTCACCGAGCTCAAAAGCTTTGATGTGGAGGAAAATGAAAAGGGATTTTTTAGCTTCTTTAAGCGCACCTCCAACAAAATTACCGCATTGAAGGCCAAATATGATAAAGCAGAAGCCAATGTGGATAAAATCTCCCATGCTTTGGAAGGACATCAGATCCAGCTGCTGAAGGATGTGGCGATGCTGGATAAAATGTATGAACTCAACAAGGTCTATTTCAAAGAGCTTTCCATGTATATCCTGGCTGGTAAAAAGAAACTGAAACAGGTACAGGAACAGGAGCTTCCCGTTTTAACACAAAAGGCTAAGGAATCGGGACTCCCTGAGGACGCCCAGGCAGCCAACGACCTGGCGGCGCAATGCAACCGTTTTGAAAAGAAAATCCATGACCTGGAGCTCACCCGGATGATCTCCATCCAGATGGCGCCCCAGATCCGTCTGGTGCAATCCAATGACACCCTGATGTCAGACAAAATCCAGTCTACCCTGGTCAACACCATCCCACTGTGGAAGAGCCAAATGGTGCTGGCGCTGGGTGTAGCACATTCCCAGCAGGCGGCGGAGGCCCAGCGGCAGGTCACCGATATGACCAATGAGTTGCTGCGCAAAAACGCGGAGACGCTGAAGATGGCCACCGTGGAGACCGCCAAGGAATCGGAGCGGGGCATTGTGGATATGGAAACCCTTAAACATACCAACGAAACCCTGATCTCCACCCTGGATGAGGTTGTCCGCATTCAGGAGGAAGGCCGGGAAAAACGCCGTGCGGCGGAATTGGAGCTTGGCCGTATTGAAGGCGAGCTCAAGCAGAAGCTGCTGGATATCCGCAAGTAAGAAAACGCAAAGGCCCTCCGAACCCTCGGAGGGTTTTTATTTTTCTATCTCATGGGAAGCGGGCACGTGCTTCTTTAGATTTCATCTGATGGGATCTTGCCTTGCCAAATGCAGGGGAAAGGGGTATCATAAAGAAGACTTAGGAGGGATAGAGATGAATCTCAATGCATCCTGCATCAGCTGTATTGTGGGACGGGAGGAAAAGAGAATCCGGCCGCTTAAGGACGAGGCCATGAAAAAGGATTATATGATCCGGGTGCTGCATATTCTGGCGGAAGACAACGGGGAGCCGGCGCCGGCAAAGTCCATCCATTTAAAGAAGCTTCAGGAGGAGATGCTGGGGCCCCAGCCCAGTTGGCGTGAGACCAACCGCAGCTACAACCTGATGATGCTGAAAACCGAAAAAGACCTGCAGGAAAAGATTGCTGCCGCCAAGGATCCGCTGGCAGCGGCAATGCTCTACGCCAGGGCCGGGAATTACATTGATTTCGGCGCTATGCAGGATGTATCCAAGGAAAAGTTAGAGGAGCTGTTGGACCGGGCGCTCTCCGAGACATTGGATTCCCAAACCTATGAGGACTTTCTCCAGGACCTAAAGAAGGCAAAAAGCTTGGTCTACCTGACAGATAACTGCGGGGAAATAGTGGCGGACAAGCTGCTGATTTCCCAGCTGCTCCATCAATTCCCCGAGCTTCAGATCACAGTTGTGGTGCGAGGAGAAGAGGCGGTCAATGATGCCACCCTCATCGATGCCAGGGAAGTTGGGCTGACAGAATTGGTGCCGGTCATCGGCAACGGTACAGCCATTCCGGGAACGTATCTGCCGGCGGTTCTCCCTGAGGTGCGGGATCAGATCAAGACGGCGGACCTGATTATCTCCAAAGGGCAGGGGAACTTTGAGTCTCTCCACGAATGCGGGCTGAATATCTATTATCTGTTTCTCTGTAAATGTGAGCTCTTTACCCGGCGGTTTGGAATGAAACAATATGAGGGCGTTTTTATCCGGGAGAAAGATGTGAAGATAAAAGGATAAAAACTTCTGACTTTGATATCACAAAAGGGGCAGGCGGTTTTCCGCCTGCCCCTTTTGTGATGAAGTTAGGAAATGAAAGGAAGTAATCAAAATTTAAGAGGTAATCAATGGTTATTTTCTCTTACGAGAGATTCCTATGGTGATGGCAACACTTCCAGCTAAGAAGGCCAAAGCCATGGGAATTCCACTGTTGTCACCGGAGGAAGGATTGGTCTTGCCTGTTGTAGAGGAGGATCCTCCATTGTTCTCTGAGCCGCCCTCAGGCCAGGTGAAATCGCTGCCTCCGCCGGGGATGGAAGGCTTAGCGGTGGCTGGCGGCCCCTCCGGGTCTTCCGGTTCCACCGGGATGTCTGCTTCCGCCCGGGTGACTATGAGGGTATAGACGGTTTCCTCACCGCCAGTATCCCTGACCAGGACCTGGATGGTGTTGTCTCCGACAGCCAGTGAGATATCTCCGGAGGCTGTACCGCTGGCGACCTCAACACCGCCGATAAAGACGCCGCCCTCCCCGGTGAAGGTGGGGGTGATGGTGATAGAATCTATATCATATCCCACAGACGCGCTGTAGTTGAGGACGTCGGAAGCAAAAGCAGGATCCAACCTGCCTTCTGAAAGCTCCAGCCCGGTGAGGGTGGCAGGATCTTCGGATTCAGGAGGCGTGGGAAGACCCTCTGGACGGTCCATTTCCCTCCAGGTGGATTTCATGGAATAAATCTCCATGGAATCGATGGTCACATTGCCGCCGGCGGTGAAGAATTCCATGCCGGTGCTGTCGGGATCATTGTAGTAGAAACTGTTGATGGAGGCTTCTCCATCATTGCCAAAGACATCAATAATAGAGGTATCTACCAGGATCCGCAATTTTACTTTGCCATCTTCCATGGGAGACAGCGCCATATCATAGATGCCGCTGACAATGTCGGGACGTCCGTTGCTGTTGCGGTCTAAGGAGATACGCTGGGTTTCCGTGTTGTAGGTGACGACAACCTTCTGCTGTTCTTTGGTGCGAAGGTTAAACCCGAAGCTTGTTGCGCCCTCCGGAGTAAATGTGGCCTCGATGTCATAAAGCTGGCCGGTAACATCTTTTAGGATATTCTCGGTGTCCGGGGTGACGGTGAGGCCTTCCGCAGAGTAGATCAAATCCTTGCGGATGGAGTCCACCTCCTCCACAGGATAGGAGTTAAGGCGGTATTGGCCATTTTCATAGATGAGGGTAGTCTCCAGGGGCAGGGACTGGGCGCCTTGCCAGTTTTTATTGTCAGCGGGACTGAGGAAGTTATCCCGCATCCAGCTGACCAGGATCCGCCTGCCCTGGGGATCATTGTAGTAGCTCTGGGTGGCATACATCTCACCCACATACATGGGGGAGATAGCGTCGGTTTCCGCTTCGAATTTATAAAGCCCGTCTTCGTCTTTGACCAGGTCGCCCACCACATAGAAGGTGCCGCCGCCGGTATAGACCCATTTCACGTTGTCAGGATCCCCGTTGACAGGCAGGGGGAATAGATCGGGGCACTCGGAATGGATTTCCCCGCCGCTGGCGTAGGTGAGTTCGTCGTTGAGGGTCCATTCGATAAGGTTTTCGGAGGTGAAGATCCGCCCGCGGCCGCCAGCCACAATCATCAGCCAGATGCCGCCGTTTTTATAGCTGTCATCTTCCATCCAGAGGATCTTGGGATCACGGAATCCTTCTCCGTATTTATTCCCTTCATTTTTGATGATGGGATTTCCCTCATATTTGATCCAGGTGGTACCATAATCGGTAGAATAGGCCAGGGATTGTTTCTGATTTCCGTAGGTTTCGTCGCCGCCCTGGTTGGTATAAATGGCGACCAACCGGGAAGCGGGAGGTGTGCTTTCATCAAATAGGCCGCTGGTATTCTTTTCGTCAATGACGCCGCATCCGGACCAAATATTGCCCAGATTGTCCGCCGGAATGGCTACCGGGAGTTCAGTCCAGGCGACCAAATCCTTGGAGATGGCATGGCCCCAAGTGGTACCCTCCCCAGCGGCGTACTGGTAATACAGGTGATACAGGCCGGTGGTGGCGTCATACATCAGGCCGTTGGGGTCATTCATCCAGTTTGCCTCTTCGGAGAAATGAAATTGGTTGCGGTATTTTTCGGTGTAAGCGATAGCAGGATCCTGCTGCCGCTTGATTTTAAAGTTGGTGGATGTGACAAAGCCGCTTTCCTTGTCGGCAATTGAAAGGACAAAGGAATTTTCCCCTACTTCCAGAGGAACCTCGCAGGGCTGCCCATTTTCGGCTGGGATGCCATCAATAGTAATGGTGCCCTCTCCTGAAATTGTGGGGATGAAGGTGACAGATTCAGTGTCATAAGGGACAAACCCGCGGTAGTTATAGACGTCGGGGGAGAAAGCGGGCAATAGGTCAAAGCCCTCGGTCTCCAGCCCGGTGAGCAGGGAGATGGAGGAAGGATCCTTTTCCTCATAGTAGACGTTTTGGTAGGTGGCGGTGCAGTTATAGAGGTTGAGACCGAACACCCCCTCAGCCAGCTCGTCATTGGAGCCGGTGACGGCCAGCACGTCGTCTACATAAAGGTTGAGGGCCGGGCCGTAGGTTTCCACCCGGATGTGATAGGTGTCCTTGTTTTCCGGCAGCTGATAGGTGTTGCCGATCTGGGCCTCCCCGGTGACTTCTCCCTCCGCGTTCTGGGTGAAGCGGAGGATGCGGGCGGTGCCGCCCCGAGAAAGTGTGGCAATATAATAGGCGGAATGATCTTCTTTGGCCCGGAAGATGGGGCCGCCGGCGCCGGCGCCGTTGAAGGTTAGATCCATTTCATAGACAAAGTTTTTAGCGCTGGTGGTGGAAAAGGCCGCAAAGTTGAGCGATCCAGTGCCTTGGTATCCCTCTTCCATGTTGATCCACTGGCCGGTTTGGCCCGCCCAGCCTTCAATATTGGTCTTGAAATTGGGCACCACCGGCGGTGTATTGTCGGTGAATTTGATGTTTTCAAATTTGGCGGCGCAGTTAAAGGTCATGAGCCCCACATAGCCACCGTTCAGGCGGGGATAGTTTTTCTCAATGAGACGTTCGCCATCCACATCTACATAGATATCCCCTTCAGCAGTAACCTCCACCCGCAGATGGTAAGGCTCGGTGACAGAATCGGGAAGGACGGCATAGACCTGCAGGCCGTTTTCAGAATCCTGCCAGGTCCCTTCACAGAACAGACGGACCTGTCCGCCGCCCAGATGGACGCCGCACCAGGAGCCGCCACTGTCAGTGGGGGAGAGGCAGTCGAAGATCAGACCGCCGGTAGCGGCGCCGCCCAGGAAGGTGACATCCGCCTCATAGACAAAGGCTTCAGAATAAGTCTCGGAAATGACCTTGTTGTTTTTATCCGGCACCTCGGCGGGTACCTCGTTGATGGTAACCACGCCGTCATGGTCGATGGTGAAATAGTTTCCCGAAAGCTCCCCTAAGGCCTCGGAGGGCGGCGGGGTGGTGTCGGTGAACTGGATGTTCTCAAATCTTGCTTTGCTGGAATAGGTGGTGAAGCCCACATAGCCGCCTTCCAGGCCGCTGTAGGCTTTGTTGATGACCTCCGTCCCGTCCACAGAGACGATGATGGCGGTCTGGGTGACCTCCAACCGCAGCTCATAGGGTTCCGCCGCGCCGGAGGGAATGCCTACGATCTCGTTAAGCCCGTTTTCGGTGTCGGCATAATTCCCCTCGCAGAAGAGCCGGACACTGCCGCTGCCGATGTGCAGGGCGCACCAGTTAGCCCCGGGATCGGTGGGGGATTTGGCGTTGAAAAGCAGGCCGCCGGTGCCTCCCTCCAAGAAGCTGAGGTCTGCTTCCAGGATAAAAGTTTCTCCGTAGGTGTCGGAGATGACAAAGTTATTGCCGTTGACGGTGTTGGCGATGACGGCATCGCCCTCTTGGGTAAAGCTCCCCGAGAAATTGCCCAGGGGGCTTTCCGCTGACGCCGTCAAGGGGATAAACATGGTGATCACCATGCTCAATGCCAGCACCAGGGAAAACAGCCGGTTTCTTCTCCGCTTTTTCATCGGTTGCATTTGCACTTCACTCCTTCTTCTCTCCAGATGATTGTGAAGACATTGGGATAGAGGCTTCATAACTTTCTGCAAAAGCATAAAAATCTTCACAATTACTTATATTAATCATATCACTTTCCAAAATAAGGCTCAATAAAAGAAAAGTTGTTTATAATTTTTGTACAATTAGTGAAATAAATCTAGGGATAATCTCGCAATAAGAAAGAATCATTAAAAAAAGATGTCTATAGTTTTGTGAATTTGACTTAAAAACAAAGCAAAATGTTTTAGAAATGCGTACAACCTTCCTTCCCGGCAATGAAAGACACACCTATGGGGAATAGAACAAATATGGTATAATTATCCCAATAGGGAAAGGAGGATGACAATGAAATCTTATCGGAAAGAACTGCATTTTCACCTGCCGGCCCGGCGGGGAATTGTCAATATTACCCCCCAGGTAGAGCAGGCCCTGCGGGAAAGCGGCATCAAAGAGGGGCTGTGCCTGGTCAACGCCATGAATATCACCGCCAGTGTTTTTATCAACGACGATGAAAGCGGCCTCCACCATGACTATGAAGTCTGGCTGGAAAAATTGGCGCCGGAAAAGCCTTACAGCCAGTACCGGCATAATGGCTTTGAAGACAACGGCGACGCCCATCTAAAGCGGACCATCATGGGCCGGGAAGTGGTGGTAGCCGTGACAGATGGCCGGCTGGATTTCGGCACCTGGGAGCAGATTTTCTACTTCGAGTTTGACGGAAAGCGGGACAAACATGCCCTCATCAAAATCATTGGGGAATAGGGGGAGCGACATGATCTATGAATTTACACTGACTACACGGCAGCAGCAGATGGCGGATATTACCCGGCAGGTCTCCCAAGGGGTGGCGCAAAGCGGTATCCAGGATGGCATCTGTGTGGTCTACTCCCCGCACACCACAGCGGGTATCACCATCAATGAAAACTCCGACCCGGATGTGGTCAGCGATCTGCTCTTTGCGCTGGATCAAACCTATCCTGACCGGCCGGAATTTCAGCATGTGGAGGGCAATTCTGCCGCCCACCTGAAAGCGGGAGTGATGGGATCCAGCGCTACCCTGCTCATTGAAAAGGGACAGCTGGTGCTGGGAACCTGGCAGGCCGTATATTTTTGCGAATTTGACGGCCCCCGTCACCGTCGTTTTTATGTCAAGGTTCTGGGCAAATAAAAAACATCAAGGCAAAACAAAAAGGCTGGCCGAAATCATCGTTTCGTCCAACCTTTTTGCGCTTGTATGCTTTTGGATTTTCGGGCCGGCGGGTGACGGGGCTAAAATCTCCCCAGGTCTTTCTGCGGGCTTTGTACCATTCCCTTTGCTGACGTTTGCTCCGCTTTTCCAGCGGTACAAATTTTTTCATATCCATCATCCTTTCGAAAGGACAGTATACCACAGAAAGAGCCCGGTGTCATCCGCCAGATTTTACAGGACCTGGGCTATTTTACATAGGCGGCAATGGCAGCGCTGAGAAATGCGGCGGTTCCAGCCCCATAACGGCTGTCAATGTTTTGAAGGAAGCGCTCATCCTCCGTGTACATCCGGCCCAAGCCAGCTAAGATTTCCGGGGTGCAGTCATAGTAGTACCGGCTCAGGTGATCCTGCCAGCGGCCTACCAGCGCCTGGGCTTCGGGGGCATCGGGGGATTGTTGCATGTGACGGTGAAAGCCGGAAAAGATCTCGTCCATCTCCTGCTGTATAGACTGCCACTGGGCATCTGTGTAGCCCTGCGCCTTTTTCTGGCTTTGGGCAAAGGCTGGGGTGGCCCCCCAACGATCTTCTGCCTCGGCCGCGTATTTTTCCTTAGCGGCCTGGATTTCACTTTGATCAAACGGTTTCATATCTTGTATGTTCTCTCCTTTCAGAATGCGGTCGATAAGGTCGATGAGCCTCTCCAGCCGCTGCTGTTTCAGGCACAATAGCGCCCGGTGATTTTTCAGCGCCTTGGTCTCGTCAAAGGAGGGGTCAGAAAGGATTTCCCCGATTTCTTTCAGAGGAAAATCCAACTCCCGGAAAAAGAGAATCTGCCGCAGACGGGAGAGGGCCGCGTCGTCATACAGCCGGTATCCCGCCTGGGTGGTTTTGGTAGGGGAAAGCAGTCCGATTTCATCATAATAGTGCAGTGTGCGCACACTGACTCCAGAAAGACGGGACACCTCTTTGACCGTTTTCATCGCAAGACCTCCTTTGCCCGGCTCGTATGGCATTTGCAAATGGGCGGTATTCCGCCCGCCGCCGGCAATACCAGCGGCCCCATATCCATAGCATACCCTATGACGTAAGGGGAGAGTCAATAGAATTTGACAAAAAATTGAGAGAAATTATACTTAATCCGGAAAGATCAGCCCCGGGCGATAGGATAAAATAGACAGAAAGGGGAATGAAGATGGCTGGCTGGAATCCCTGGCACGGCTGCCACAAGATAAGTCCCGGCTGCCAGCACTGTTATGTTTACCGGATGGATGCAAATTATGGCCGGGACAGTTCGGTCGTCACCCAGACCGCGGCCTTCCGCCTTCCGGTGCAGAAAAAACGGAACGGGGAATACAAAATCCCTCCGGGAGAGCTAGTGTACACCTGCTTTTCTTCCGACTTTTTTGTTCCCGACGCCGATCCTTGGAGAAAGGAAGCTTGGAAGATGATCGCCCAGCGGCGGGATCTTCACTTTCTCATGATTACCAAGAGGATCGACCGGCTTTCCATCTGCCTGCCGGAGGACTGGGGCGAGGGCTATGAACATGTGACCATCTGCTGCACGGTAGAAAATCAAGATCGGGCGGACTACCGTCTCCCCATCTATCGGGAAGCGCCCATTCGGCACAAGATCATCATCTGTGAGCCGCTGCTGGAGAGAATCAACCTCCGGCCCTATCTGGGGCCTTGGGTAGAGGAGCTGGTGGCAGGAGGAGAGTCGGGCAACGATGCCCGCCCTTGTGATTTCGACTGGATTTTGGACCTGCGGGGCCAGTGTATCAAAGAGGAAATCCCTTTTCACTTTAAACAAACAGGGGCACGGCTGATCAAAGATGGGCGCATGTACCGAATTCAGAGGCAATATCAGCACAGCCAAGCGGAAAAAGCCGGCATCGATTACCCCTAAGACCATGACGGACGGAGGCAGATCCAGATGAAAGCAGCGGTAGTATACGCATCCATGACTGGAAAAACCAAAAAGGTGGCAAAGGCCATGGCGGCAGCCCTGGGGGTGAAGGCGGTGCCGGTGAAAGAGGCGGCACAGTGTAAAGAAGCGGACCTGCTTTTCTTAGGCAGCGGTATCTATGGCGGAAAGCTTTCTCCCGAGCTTTTGGAATTTGCAAAAACGCTGCAGCCGGATCGGGTGAAAAAGGTAGCGCTGTTTCACCTGAGCGCTACGGAAGCAGCAGCTCCGCCGGATCTGCGGGACATCCTGACCCAGCAGGGCATCCCGGTAGAGGAAGAAGAATTTTCCTGCGCGGGGAGCTTCCTGTTTTTTATGCGGATGGGTCATCCCACCAAGGAGGAGCTAGCTGCCGCCAGGGACTTTGCGGTCCGCTGCGCCAAAGGGTAAATCTCTACTGTCACACAATAAAAAAGCCATTGACTTTTTAAGTCAATGGCTTTTTGCTTTTGGGAATTTATCTGCAAGCCAGATGATAGATGGCCGCGCAGGATTCCTCTGTCATGGGGAGGAAGGCGCCGATTTTGCGCTGATCCAGATGCAGGTTCTTCACCAGGGTGGGGATATCCTCTTCTTTAGCGCCTAGTTCCGCAAAGCTGGTGGGCATACCCAGGGAGCTCCAGAACCGGCGCAGCGCATCAATTCCCTCTTTGGCTGTGTTTTCTGGATGGGCAAAATCCATCTGGCATCCAAAAACTCGCACCGCCATCTGAGCAAAACGGCTAACGTCGTGGTGCTGGGAAACGTATTCCATCCAGGCCGGGCAGATAACAGCTAGGCCCGCGCCATGGGCACAATCATAGAGGGCGGAGAGCTCATGCTCAATGTTGTGACTGGCCCAGTCCTCCTCCCGGCCTGCACCGCAGATACCATTATGGGCCACAGTTCCCGCCCACATAATATTGGCCCGTGCTTCGTAATCGTTGGGGTTAGCGATAACTTTCGGAGCCTCCTTGACCATGGTCAAAAGGACAGCCTCGCAGAGCCTGTCAGTGATTTCCACATCGGGGGTGTTGGTGAAATAGCGCTCCATGACATGAACCATAATGTCCACTACGCCGCAGGCCGTTTGATAGGGAGGCAGGGTCATGGTAAGCTCCGGGTTCATGATGGAAAACTTGGGACGCAGGGCGGGGCTGCCAGCCCCCCGCTTGACCATGCCCTCCTCCCGGGTGATCACGGTGTCGCCGGAACCCTCGCTGCCCGCCGCGGCGATGGTGAGGACGGTGGCTACGGGAAGGGCGGTTTCGATGGCGGGACGGGCGCCCTGATCGTCATAGAAGTCCCAGAAATCCCCATCATAGGGGACGCCGGCGGCAATGGCTTTGGCCGAATCAATGGCGCTGCCGCCGCCTACAGCCACGATAAAATCTACTTTTTCCTTGCGGCATAGCTCGATACCCTCATAGACAAGGCCGCTGCGGGGATTGGGCTGTACGCCGCCCAACACGACATAGGAGAGACCCTCTTTTTCCAGGGAAGCTTTGACCCGGTCGATCAGGCCGCTTCTCACAGCGCTGCCGCCGCCGTAGTGGATGAGCACCCTGGTGCCGCCGAATTTTTTGACATAGGCGCCTGTATTGTTTTCCTCACCCTTTCCAAAGACAAACATGGTGGGGCTGTAAAAGGTAAAATTATTCATTTTCTTCTTCCTTTCCTGTTTGTTTTTAAGAAAAACGGTCAATTACCGCAACAGCTTTATTATAACAAGGAAGCTGACATGATGGCAAGAAGGAGAGAAAAAAAGGAACTTGTTCCAGCATAAAAGATGGGCTGATCCTCGCCAAAGAAAATAAACTCCGGTAGAGGAAAAGAAAGTTTCCGCATAGGATGTAAAAACTATAGAAAGGGAGAGAATATCTTTGGCCAGCGTCAGTCTTTGCATGATTGTCAAAAACGAGGAGGAGGTACTGGCTCGATGTCTGGAAAGTGTCCAGGGGATTGTGGATGAAATCATCGTGGTGGATACGGGAAGCACCGACAATACCCGGGAAATTGCCGGAAGATATACCCATCAGGTTTATGATTTTGCCTGGAAGGATGATTTTGCGGCGGCACGGAATTTTTCATTTTCCAAGGCCCACGGGGATTACTGCCTGTGGCTGGATGCCGACGATGTCATAGAACCGGAGGATCAGGAGAAACTGCGTCAGCTCAAAAGCACCTTGTCCCCAGAGGTGGATATGGTGATGATGCCCTATCACATTGCCTTTGACGAAAAGGGTATTCCTACCTTTTCCTACTACCGGGAGCGGATGATCCGACGGGACAAAGGCTTCCGCTGGCAGGGAAGGGTCCACGAGGTGATCCCGCCGGCGGGAAATCTCCTTTACAGTGACGCAGCGGTGAGCCATCGGAAAATAGGCCCTGGGGATCCAGACCGGAACCTGCGTATCTTTGAAGGGATGCTCCGGGAAGAAGGGGCGCTGGAGTCCCGGCATCAGTTTTACTATGCCAGGGAGCTTCTTTACCACCAAAAATACCAGGAGGCCATCCGGGAATTCACAGACTTTTTGGACGGGGGCCGGGGCTGGATCGAGAATAACATTGACGCCTGCCGTCAGCTGGCCCAGTGCTATGGGGCAACGGGAGAACGACAGCAGATCTTGCCCGCCCTGTTCCGCAGCTTTTTCTATGGAGCCCCGAGGGCGGAAACCTGCTGCGACATCGGCGCTTATTTTATGGAACAGGGGGACTATACCACCGCCATCTTCTGGTATGAACTGGCGGCCTCCCGCCCCCGGGACGACACTTCCGGCGCCTTTGTCCTCCCCGACTGTTACGGCTTTATCCCCTATTTGCAGCTTTGCGTCTGCTATCATCAGCTGGGCTATCGGGAAGAGGCGGTTAGATACAATGAGCTGGCAGGGAAAATCCATCCTGACGCTCCAGCAGTCCTCCACAATCGGGAGTATTTTGCAAACCATTGATCCCGTTTTTGCAAAAGCTGACATCCATTTGTCAGCTTTTTGTGGTATGATGATACTATCATACCATAGCCCCTTTGGGGGAGAAGGAGAAAATCTGTGCAGATACACCGTTTGTTTGAAATTGTCTATGTCTTACTGGATAAAAAGAAGGTCACAGCAAAGGAATTGGCCTGCCGCTTTGAAGTCTCGGAGCGCACCATCTATCGGGATGTAGAAGTCCTTTCTTCCGCTGGTATTCCCGTCTACACCGTCAAGGGGAAAGGGGGCGGCATCAGCCTGGTGGAGGATTTTGTTCTCAACAAGTCCCTTCTCTCAGAGGAAGAGCAAAGGGAAATTCTCTATGCCCTCCAATCCCTGGAGGCGGTGGGCGGCCGGGAAAGTGACCGGCTCCTTTCCCGATTGGGGACCCTGTTTCAAAAGGAGGAGGGCGGTTGGATCGACGTGGACTTCTCCCATTGGGGCAGTGATGCGGAGGAAAAAGAGCGCTTTTCTCTGCTGAAAACCGCCCTGCTGGAGCGCAGGCGCATTGCCTTTGACTATTACAGCGCCTATGGAGAGAAAACCCGCCGTGTGGTGGAGCCTGTGAAGCTCTGTTTTAAAGGCCGGGCTTGGTACCTGCAGGCCTACTGCCTGAGCAGGAAGGATTTCCGCATGTTTCGTATCAGCCGGATGGAGGAGCTGACTTTGACAGAGGAGACTTTTTCCCCTCATACATCCATCCCACCAGTAGAAGCGCCTATCGATGGGGCGGTCCCGGTGGAGGTGGTAGAGCTGGTGCTGCGGATTGCTCCCCGGTATGCCTATCGGGCCTATGATGAGTTTCCCCGCCGGATGATCACCCGGGAGAAGGACGGATCCCTCCTGGTGCGCAGCCGCATGCCCCGGGATAGTTGGATCAGCGGCTACCTTCTCTCCTACGGCGCTGGAATCCAGGTGCTGGAACCTCAGTGGCTGAGGGAAGAAATGGCGGAGAAGGTTGCCCAGATGCAAAAGCTTTATGCTGATATAATTCAATGAGCCTCAATAAAAAACGGAGCCCCAAGGCTCCGTTTTTTACTTTGATTATCCCAAGGCAACGTCTAAAATCATCATGACCAGAAAGCCCACCATAACGCCTAAGGTGCCGGTATGGGAGTGTTCCCCCAGATGTGCCTCGGGGATCAGCTCTTCCACCACTACATAGATCATGGCGCCGGCGGCAAAGGAGAGAAGCCAGGGCATGACCCCCACCACCGAACCCGCTGCAAAGACGGTGAGAACGCCGAAGATGGGTTCCACAATCCCCGAAAGGCTGCCGTAAATAAATGCCTTCCAGGTGGGGGTTCCCTCCTGGCGCAGGGGCAGGGACAACGCCGCGCCCTCAGGGAAATTCTGGATGCCAATCCCCAAAGCCAGGGCCAGGGCGGAGGTCAGCATGGCGCTGCCGCCCTCTTTAGCGGCTAAGGCGAAGGAGAGACCCACCGCCATGCCTTCGGGAATATTGTGGAGGGTCACCGCAAAGATGAGCATGGTGGTCCGCTTGAGGGAGGAGTGCATCCCCTCCGGATCTTTGCTGCCAGGATGCAGATGGGGCAGGAGCTTATCCAGCAGAAACAGGAACAACCCGCCCAGAATAAAACCGCCTGCGGCGGGAATCCAGCCAATCTGCCCCAGCTCCTCCGCCTGTTCAATGGCGGGGATGAGCAGGGACCAAACCGACGCCGCAATCATGACGCCGGCGGCAAAGCCCAGAAAAACCCGCTGGATACCGGCGCTGATCTCTTTCCGGAAGAAAAAGACCAGGGACGCGCCTAGGGTAGTCATCAGGAAGGTAAAGCCTGTGCCCTGTAAGGCGGCCAAAACAGTTTGCGTCTGCATGAGAAGTCTCCCCCCAATTCCATTATGGGCCGGATAGGCCCGCTAAATCATGTTTACCGTTTGAGTATATTATGGGGCCTTCCGCCAGCACTGTCAAGGGGAAAGCTGCCACCTTGTTAGGATGGACAAAAACAGAAGAAAATATGACGGCCTGTTGTCTTATCTTCTGTGGTATACTAAAAACAAAGGGGGTGGGGAGATGGAAACAGTTCCTGCAAAGACCATTGTCACCCGGACAAAATCCACCAGCTGGTTCGGCACCCAATATAACATGAATATCTACCGGGGCTGCTGCCATGGCTGTATCTATTGCGACAGCCGCAGCGCCTGCTACGGGGTTGAGGACTTTGACCGGGTTCGGGTGAAGGAAAACGCCTTAGAGATCATCGCCCGGGACCTGCGGCGGAAGGTGCGCCCCGGCGTAGTGGGAACCGGCGCTATGAGCGACCCCTATAATCCCTTTGAAAGGGAGTTGGAACTGACCCGCCATGGGCTGGAGCTTCTGGATGCCTATGGCTTTGGCGTGGCGGTGGCCACCAAAAGCGATCTGGTGGTCCGGGATGTGGATATCCTCACCCAAATTGCGGAACATTCGCCGGTGCTGGTCAAGATGACGGTGACAGCGGCGGACGACGAGCTCTGCCGGAAGGTGGAGCCTTATGTATGCCCCTCCTCCCAGCGGTTTGCCGCCATCCGGGCTCTGTCGGATGCGGGTATCTTCACCGGCGTCCTCCTCATGCCGGTGCTCCCCTTTCTGGAAGACAACGAGGAAAACATCGGACAGATCATCGCCAAAGCCCAGGAAAGCGGCGCACGGTTTCTCTATCCCGCCTTCGGGATGACGCTGCGTTATAACCAGCGGGAGTGGTATTTACAGCAGTTGGAAAAACAGTTCCCCAGCCAGGGGCTGCGGAGACGATACGAGCAGACCTATGGAGAGAGATACCGCTGTGTAAGCCCCAAGGCAAGGCAGCTGTGGGAATTCTTTCGCCGGGAGTGCGATGAACGAGGCCTCCTTTATCGGATGCAGGATATTATCAGGGCTTACCAGCTGGGATATGGGGGAACGCAGCTGAGCTTCTTTGACTAAAAAAGGCCGGTAAAATACCGGCCTTTTTTCTATGATGGGGTATAAACGCTATATCAGATGGCAGAGGGACAGCCCGGCATTGATAAGCTCAATGCCGGAATGGGATTTTTGAAAAGATGCCGGCTGTTTGCAAGACCGATAAAATTGGCTTATCGGGAACAGTTTTGCAAGGCCTTTTCATAGGCGGCCTTGGTAGCATTGTCAAAGCAGACCATCATGACCTTTTCCAGCTGAGGATAGGCTTCCAGCCCCTCTTTGATGGCCGCCACAGCGATGGCCGCCGCCCGCTCCAGTGGGAACCGGTAGACGCCGGTGCTGATAGAGGGAAAGGCCACACTCCGGCAGCCCTGTGCCGCCGCCAGAGCCAGACAGTTTTGGTAGCAGCTTCTCAGCAGGCTGTCTTCCCCGTGTTTACCGCCCCGCCAGATGGGGCCCGGTGTGTGGATGACATACCGGGCGGGCAGATGATATCCTTTGGTGATTTTGGCTTGACCTGTAGCACACCCGTGGAGGGTTTTGCACTCTTCCAAAAGCTGAGGCCCTGCCGCCCGATGGATGGCGCCGTCTACGCCTCCGCCGCCTAAGAGGGAGGTGTTGGCGGCGTTGACAATGGCGTCGGTTTTTACCTGGGTAATGTCTCCCAGAATGATTTCAAAACGTGGTTGTGGCATGGTCATTTCCTTTCTCGTGGATGAGGGCCAGCTTTTCCCGGCGGGAAAGCCGTTTAATGGCGTATTCCCGGCGCATGGCTGCCTCTTTGGAGGGGTGTTTTTCCACATACACCAGCGCTACCGGCAGCCGGCCTTTGGTATATTTGGCGCCTTTCCCGGCCTGATGGGCGGCAAAGCGCCGGGACAGGTCGTTGGTCCAGCCGGTGTAAAGGCTGCCGTCGGCGCATTGCAGGATATAGACCACATTGTCCTTCATTTTCCCGTCAGCGCCCGGCATAGGACCAGCCCTCGTCTCCATCATAGATCATCCGCTTGGTCATGCCGCCGTCTACGGTGATGGTTTCCCCATCGATGAAGCTGTTTTCCTCATCGCACAAAAAGAGGACGGCCCGCACAATGTCCATGGGATTTCCCACCCGGCCGGAGGGGTGTTGGGAGGTATCCGCCGGGGTATACTGGGGCAGATAGCTTGGATCGTGGTAAGCGCCGGTGTCGATCCAGCCGGGGGCCACGCAGTTGACCCGCACCTTCCCAGCCAGGCTGACGGCCAGTGCATGGGTCAGGGCGGAGATGCCGCCCTTGGCCGCAGAATAGCTTTCGGTGTCCCCTTGGGACATCCAGGCCCGGGTGGAGGAGATGTTGACCACCGACGCCCCTTTCTGGAAATGGGGCAACAGCTGCTGGGTCAGATAATAGGGAGCGGCTACCCCTACCCGCAACACATAAGTAAAGTCCTCATAGCTGCAGGGGGTCAGGATGCCTTTGCGGGAAAGACAGGCATTGTTGATGAGAATATCCACCCTGCCAAAGGTCTTTTCCACCTGGGAGACGAAGGCTTCCAGGTCCTCTTTTTTCCCGACATCCCCGTGAAAGAAGAGGGCTTCTCCCTGGGCGGAAAGGTGGGAGAGAAGATTTTCTCCCGCCTCCTTTTCTTTGTCGATAAAGGCCACCTTGGAGCCTCGCTGGATGAATGCCTCACATAGGCACCGGCCAATGCCCAACGCGCCGCCAGTGACGACGCACACCTTATCTGTATACTTCATTGGGATACCCCTTTCTTTATGAAATACGAGTGATGCCGCATACATGCTTTAGAAGAAGGCCCTACTTGCAGTGGATATGGTTTGGTACTTGGTCCCACTTGACAGGATATCCTGCCCCATGGGAGCAGAAGACGGAATCGGGTGTGTTCTCCACATCCCGCTCCGGGTCATAGCCCTTGGCTTCGATGACCTCTTGGGCATTGTGACAGGGAGCATACCCCTCAAATCGGAGGCTGATCCGTCCGGTGCCGCGGGTGGCGGAGATAAGGGTCTGGGGATAGTCCGCTATGCAGGCGGCGGGCGCCCGCCCACGGACCTCCATCCGCTCCCCTGCGGCTTGGGGAGGCTCGGACTCTCCCTGCATCCGCTGGATGTCGAACAGGACCCGTCCCAGGTCTCCGCTGTCCACCTCGATCACAAAGGAGAGGATGGGTTCCAGCAGCACACTTTCCCCGCTCATCAGCCCTTGGCGGATGGCCCGGTAGGTCGCCTCCCGGAAGTCGCCTCCCTCGGTGTGCTTAAGATGGGCCCGCCCTGTGACAAGGGTGATAACCACATCGGTCAGCGGGGCGCCGGTGAGCACTCCCAGGTGCTCCTTTTCCAGCACATGGGTGCGGATCAGCCGCTGCCAGTTTTGATCCAGCACATCGGTGGAACACTGGCTCTCAAAGGTGATGCCGCTGCCCGGCTTTCCCGGAGAGAGGAGCAGATGAACCTCCGCGTAATGCCGCAATGGCTCAAAGTGGCCATAACCCATGACGGGAGCGGCGATGGTCTCTTTATATAAAATTTGCCCGGGGCCGAATTCCACCTTTAGTCCATAGCGCTGGGCGGCCAGGGATTTAAGCACTTCCAGCTGCACCTTTCCCATGACCTGGATCCGCAGCTCCCCTAGCTTCGGGTTCCATTGGGTGTGAAGGGATGGATCTTCGTCGGCCAGCTGGGAGAAGATGGACACCGCTTCCGGGGCGGGTACGGTATCGGGAAAGAGAACTTGGGAGGAGAAAAGGGGAGCGCAGAGGCCGGGGCTAAGATCTTCTTTGCCGCCGAAGCCCTGACCTGCCTGGGAATGCTGTAAGCCGGTGACGGCTACAATATCCCCGGCCTGGGCGCTGTCGGCGCTTTCATATTTCGCCCCCTGATACCGGCGGATTTCATTGACCTTTTCCCCTAGGATTTCATCCTTGACCCTCAATATGCCGCTGCGCAGCCGAAGAAAGGCCAGACGATTGCCCTTGGCGTCGTGGCGGATTTGGTAAATATGGCCGGAGAGGGGGGCATCTAGGTCAAATTCTACCTGGGTGAGAGCATGAAGGGCAGATAAAATCTCGCCGATTCCCGTCCCTTGCAGAGCCGATCCGGAAAAACAGGGGAAAAGGCGTTCCTCCTGAATGAGCTGGCGGGCGGCAGAGAGCCATGCCCTCTCGTCATAGCCTCCCTCCAGATAAAGGGCTAGGAGGTCGTCGTCCTGGGTGGCGATATCCTCGCACAGCTCCCCTGAAAAACGGACGCCATCGAACTCCCCATCAAAGCTTTTGACGTAGGGGGAGAATTTTTCCTGCAATTTTTGCAGCACCCCTACAGGGTCGGCGCCGGGGCGGTCTATTTTGTTGAGAAAAAGAAAGGTGGGGATTCCTTTTGCCCTCAGAAGCCGCCAGATGGTCTCGGTATGAGCCTGGATGCCCTCGGCACAGCTGACAATAAGGATAGCGTAGTCGAGGACGCCCAGCACCCGCTCCATCTCAGCGGAAAAATCAGCGTGGCCAGGGGTGTCCACCAGGATATATTCCTCTCCCTCCAGGGAAAAGGAAGCCATACCGGAAAAGATGGTGATGCCCCGCTCCCGCTCCAGGGGATGGCTGTCCAAAAAGGCATTTTGATGATCCACCCGGCCCAGGGTGCGGATGGCGTGGGTATGGTAGAGCAGCTGCTCGGAAAAGGTGGTTTTGCCCGCGTCTACATGGGCGAAGATACCGATGGCCTTTTTCATGAAGCATTCCCCTTTCTCGAACCTTTCAAACGGTTCTATTGTAGCCCATTTGAAAACCAGGCGCAAGGTATTTGCGGTTTTATCCTGATTCGACTATAATAGGAATAGAACCACTGACATGGGGCGAGGCAATCTATGAATATCCAGCGATTCTCACCCTTTGCAGCGGCTCAGATAGGAGGACATGTATGCGCTTGTTTATTGCCATTACGTTAGAAAGCGCCATTAAAGATAGGTTATGCACCATGGCGAAGGCTTTGGCGGAAAGTTCCTTGTCCGGCAGTTTTACCCGGCGGGAGAACATGCATCTGACCCTTGTTTTTATTGGAGAGACCACCCGGCTTTCCGCCGTCAAAGCGGCGGTGGACTCTGTAGTAGCCCCGCCATTTTCCCTGATGATCGGAGGGATTGGACGGTTTCGCCGCAACGATGGGGACATTTGGTGGACAGGTGTTCGGAAGGACCCGACGCTGCTCGATGTCTACCGCCAGCTGCGGGCTTCTCTGACCGAGCGGGGATTTAGGATCGATGAAAAGGAGTATACACCCCATCTGACCTTGGGACGGAGGATCCGGCTGCGGCCCGACTTTGATCGGGCGGCTTTTGCATCCCGCATCCCCGTGTTAGAAATGCCGGTGCACAAGATCAGCCTGATGAAGTCAGAATTTGTCGGCGGCAGGGTCAGCTATACCGAGCTTTATGCCAAGGCATTGGGCTAAAACTCCCCACTGCCCAGGGACAAAAGAGAAAGGAAAAAACAGATGAGCGTATTATTTCTGGAATATCCCAAATGCAGCACCTGCCAAAAGGCAAAGAAATGGCTGGATGAAAGAGGAATCTCCTATGAGGATAGGCATATTGTGGAGCAAAACCCCACAGCGGAGGAGATAAAGGCTTGGCGGGAAAAAAGCGGGCTGCCCCTCAAGCGCTTTTTTAATACCAGCGGGTTAAAATATAAGGAGTTAGGGCTGAAGGACCGTCTTCCTCAGATGAGCGAGGAAGAGCAGTACGCGCTACTCTCCACCGACGGAATGCTGGTCAAGCGGCCCATCGTAGTGGGCGACGACTTCGTTTTGGTGGGATTTCGTCCTGCGGAATGGGAGCAGCATCTAGGATAGATTTGGTCTCCGCCTATGGTGGCCTATCAAAAAAGGAGAAGAATGATGACCACGGATTTACAAAAGATCCCCGGTGTGGGGAAAAAGATGGAAGAAAATTTCCGCGCCATGGGAATCCACTGGGTGGAAGACCTCCGGGGGCGGGATCCCCAGGAGCTTTATGACCGATGGTGCAAGAAGGAAGGCGGCCGGGTAGACCGCTGCGCCCTTTATGTCTTTCGTTGTGCGGTCTATTATGCAGAGACGGAAAATCCGGACCCGGAAAAGCTCAAATGGTGGAATTGGAAGGATGATTGATAGCTATGCAGCTTTCTATAAAACAAATTACCCAAAATAAAGAGGAGTGGATGCCCCTGCTTCTGCTGGCGGATCCGGACGAAGGGATGGTCAAAAAGTATCTGGATCGGGGGCTGATGTTGGGAGCCTTCGGGGACGGTCAGCCTGCTGGTGTTATTGTGGCTGTGCCGCTTCAGGAGCCAGGCCAGTGGGAGATTAAAAATATGGCGGTAGCCCCTCGCTATTGGCGTCGGGGAATCGGGACCCTGCTCATCGAAGAGATAGAAAACTGTCTGCCCCCTGATACGGATACCCTCTGGGTGGGAACTGGGGACACTAGCACAGGCCCCCTTGCTTTTTACGAGAGCTGTGGCTTTCACTTTGATCATGTATTGGAAAACTTTTTTGTGGAACATTATCCTGAACCTATTATCGAAGATGGAAAACAGTGCGTGGATATGTATTACCTGAAAAAAGAGCCGGGGAAATGGTGATTCCCCGGCTCTTTTCAAAGGAAGATCCATTGACATGGTCAAAAACGAAACCTATAATGAAGACAAAAAATAGGGAATGAGGTGCCGGCATGGAGAAGATAGAACAGCTGCAGCAGATGATTGACCGAAGTGAAAACACCGTGTTTTTTGGAGGTGCCGGCGTATCCACCGAAAGCGGCATTCCCGACTTTCGCAGTGTGGATGGGCTGTACCACCAAAGCTATGATTATCCACCGGAAACCATCATCAGCCATAGCTTTTTTGTGGCTCATCCGGAGGAGTTTTATAAATTTTATAAAGAAAAGATGCTGATCCTCAACGCCCAACCCAACGCGGCCCACCGAAAACTGGCGGAATTGGAGCGGTGCGGTAAGTTAGCGGGCGTCATCACCCAGAATATCGATGGACTCCATCAGGCGGCGGGCAGCAAACGGGTATTGGAACTGCACGGCAGCGTCCACCGAAATTACTGCATGAAGTGCGGCAAATTTTATGATGCTGCTTATATCCGGGATGCTGTCGGCATCCCGTGGTGCACCTGCGGCGGGATGATCAAACCGGACGTAGTGCTCTATGAGGAAAGCTTGGATGGGGATACCTTGGAGCAGTCAGTGGAGATGATCAGCCATGGGGACATGCTCATCATCGGCGGCACCTCTTTGGTGGTATACCCGGCGGCAGGGCTCCTGCGCTACTACCGAGGAAACCGGCTGGTCGTCATCAACAAATCGCCGACCCCTATGGATGCCAAAGCTGACCTGCTTATCTCCGGCAAAATTGGAGAGGTCTTAGGCAGGATCAACTGTTCGAAAGCATAAAATAAAAAGGAGGCGCTTTCCCAAAAGCGCCTCCTTTTTGCCCGGATCATTCTAAAAATTTCGCCCAATGATTTAATAGAGTACCCAGAAATAGATATATGCGGGGATTACCGCCGCCAAGGTAAAGGGGATACCGATGCGGATAAAATCTCTGGTTTTAACTTCGTAACCGTTTTTACGCAGGATGCCGATACCGGCAATGTTGGCGGAAGCTCCGATAGGGGTACAGTTGCCGCCCAGGGTGGCACCGGACAAAAGGCCGAAGTACAGGAGTGTCGGCGGGATACCTAGAGCTTGAGCCAAACCGGTTACAACGGGAAGCATAGTGGCTACATAAGGAATATTATCGATAAAGGCGGAAAGCAGAACAGACGCCCAAACAATAATTGTATAGATAACAAAGACATTACCACCGCCAAGTTTTGCTAGAAGCTCTGCGGCCGCATCAATAACGCCCATATGGGTAATGCCGCCAATCACCAAAAACAGGCCAAACAGCAATCCGATGGTTTCAAAATCGATGGCTTTAATAGGATGGATTAGGGCGCCACGATTGTGGGTTTTTGCAAAACTATAAAGGATGCCGATGATCATGAGCCCAACACAGATAAGGCCGTTGGTGATATCTGGTTTGTTGGGAATGAAGGAGGCACTGATGAGTAAAACAATCATCCCCACCAGTAGAATAGAGGGAACATAATCGGTGACAACGGTTCTCGGCATCCCCTTGGGAACAGGTTTCTTTTCTTTTCGGAACAGCCATGCCAGGATGAGAGCAGATACAATGGCCCCCAGCTCTACAGCGAAGAAGATACCGGGTTTGCCCTCGTAAACAAAGAAGTCCAAAAAGCTCATATTGGCATAGGAGCCCAGCATAATGGCGGTAGTATCGCCCACCAGGGTTGCCGCGCCCTGTAGATTGGAGGACACTGCGATGGCGATAATAAAGGGGACAGGGTTGGTGTCTAGCTTTTTGCAGATCTCCAATGCGATGGGGGCGACCATAAGAACGGTGGCAACGTTGTCGACAAAGGCGGAAATAATGCCCGCAAAAAGCGCCAGTGCAACAGCTGCCATCTGAATGTTGGGGACCTTTTCCATTACCAAGTCAGCGAGAAGTGCCGGCATCTTGCTGTCGATAAACAGCTGGACAAGCCCCATGGTGCCAGCGATCATCAAAAGCACATTAAAATCAATAGCGCCGACGATCTGATCCAGTGGAAGCATGCCGGTAATGATAAAGATAGCCGCAGAAGCAATCGCTATATAGGGACGATATTTGCTGAATGCCAACATCAAAACATAGGTGATGGCAAACAGGATGAGTGCATAAACCATTTTAACATCCACTCTCCTCATTTTTTTTACCCTATTATATTCGTATCAACATTTATTTTCAATCATGATTCGACAATTGTAGTAGTTTTGTTGTTAACATCAAAATTTTCTTGACAAAGTAGGCTGTTTTTTGTATCCTAATTGTAGACCAAAAAAATAAAAAAGTTGACAATTGAGGAGACAATAAACATGCAGATGAAAACCTCCACCCAGAAAATCACCTTTTGCGCCTTGTTTGCAGCGCTGACGGCCATTTTGTCCCAAATTGCCATCCCCATTGGACCTGTTCCCATCAATTTGGCCACCCTGGCGGTGTTTATTGCCGGCGGCCTTATGGGCCCGGTTTGGGGTGCTGTCAGTATGATCGTCTATGTGGCCCTGGGCGCTGTAGGCGTGCCGGTTTTTTCCATGTTCACTGGTGGAATCTCCATCATCGTGGGGCCGACGGGAGGCTATATTATAGGATACATCGCGGCTGCCTGGCTTATCGGACTGATCGTTTCCAAATGGGGAAGGAAGGCGTGGCAGCTCGTCATCGCCATGGTAGCGGGATTGGCGGTGTGCTATGCGCTGGGAACTGCCTGGTATATGTATTCCACGGCAGCCGGTTTGGGTGTATCCCTCATGTCCTGTGTGATCCCCTTTCTGCCCGGAGACGCGGCCAAAATTGCGCTGGCGGTCATAACTGTTTCCGCCCTGAGAAAGAGGCTGGCATGGTAGAGCTACGGCCCCATCACGGGCTTTGTATCCGCTATTTTCAGGGGAAGGGTTACAGTCCGGAATTTGTCAATCGGATGCTGGAAGTAATCCACAGGTTGCAGTCGGAACCGGAGCAAAAGATCCGTCTCCATTCCGGTGCCGACGTCCTTTGTAAGTGCTGTCCCAACTGCCATGGAAAGGAATGCAGCGGGGAAAAGCCGGGGAGATACGACCAAAGCTGCCTGGCGCTCTGCGGCCTTGACGACGGCGCTGTCATCTCCTGGAAAGAGTTTTGCCGCCTGGTAGAGGATCATATTATTATCCCAGGTAAGCGCGCCCAGGTATGTGGGGACTGTCAATGGAGTCGGCTGTGCAGATAAAAGGAGGGAGCCAAAGCTCCCTCCTTTTTTGAGGACTATTCAAATTTGTCTGCCAGCATCCGAAAGAAACGTCCCAATGCATGATTCTTTTTCTTGACAGGTTCGGGGGCAGGTTGTTTCTTTGCCATCTCCCGGGCGGTAGCGATGAAATACTCCTGAGAGTTGACCAGAGGCTCCCCAGGGGCCAGCTCTTTTTTGCGGTAGCGGCCATCGCTCTGCAAGACCCGGGCTTTGACGTTATCCCGGAGCATGATGTCCACAATTTTGAGCACCCGTTTTTTAATATTGGGGTCTAAAACGGGACAGGCAATTTCCACCCGTCGGTCGGTGTTGCGGGTCATCATATCTGCGGAACCGATGTAAATCTTCGGATCCTCCCCAGCGCCGAAAACATAAATCCTAGGATGCTCCAAAAAGCGCCCTACAATGCTGATGATATCGATGTTATCCGTCTTCCCCGGGACATGGGGGACAATGCAGCAGATGCCGCGGACAATCATCTGAATCTGTACGCCAGCCTGGGAAGCTTCAGCCAATTTATCGATGAGATTGCGCTCGGTGATGGAATTCATCTTTAGGATCATTTTGGCCGGCTGGCCCGCCTTTGCCTTGGCGATTTCCTCGTCGATGCAATCGAGCAGGGCGTTTTTCAGGGAGTGAGGCGCCACCAAAAGCCGGTTGTAGCTGCCGTCCAGGTTGGCAATGGCCATATTCTTGAAAAAGACAGCGGCGTCGGTACCGATTTCCTGATTGGCGGTCATGAGACAAAGGTCGGTATAAAGCTTGGCGGTTTTTTCATTGTAGTTGCCGGTACCCACCTGGGTGATGTACTGGATATTTCCCTTGTCCCGGCGGGTAATTAAGCAAATTTTTGAATGGACCTTAAAGCCTTCAAAGCCGTAAATGACCTGGCAGCCGGCTTCTTCCAGCCGTTCGGACCAGTTGATGTTGCTTTCCTCGTCAAAGCGGGCCCGAAGTTCCATGAGGACGGTAACGTCCTTGTTGTTTTCCGCCGCTTGGGCCAGGTATTCAATGAGCTTGGCTTTGCTGGCCAAGCGGTAGATGGTGATCTTAATGGACAGGACATTGGGATCGTTGGCCGACTCCCGGATCAGCTGCAGGAAGGGATCCATCTGCTCATAGGGATAAAACAGCAGCACGTCATGGCGCAGCACCTGGGAGGTGACGCTCTCCGCCCGATTGAGGGAACGGGAGGGCTGGGGTTCAAAGGGCTGGTAGGTAATCCGGTTAAGGGTGGTCTGGGGAAATTTATCCTGGAGGGAATAGACATAGCCCATGTTGAGGGGGGATTTGGACCGGAATACCTGCTCTTTGCGCAGGCCTAACCGTTCACAGAAATATTCTGCCAGGGGTGTATCTACATCCCCCTGAATCTCCATCCGCACCGGGGCAAGGCGGGCTCTCTTTTTCAGCACCTTACGCATCCTCTGGCGGAAGTCGTCGTCGATCTCAAAGCTTTCATCCTCGGGGCTGATGTCAGCGTTGCGGGTAATGGAGATTACCGCCTTATCCGCGATGTCATACATGTCGAAAACCTGGGAGGCATGCTCCAAAATGACCTGCTCAGTAAGAATATAACGCACGCTGCTGCCCGGCAGAAAGATCACCTTGGGCAGAGAGGCGGGAACAGGGATGATGCCGTAGGTGGAGCCCCCTTTATCCTTGAGCATGACGGCGATGTACAGCGCCTTATTTTCCAGGTGGGGGAAGGGATGGTGGCTGTCTACCACCTGGGGGGATAGGATGGGCAGAATATAGTTTTTAAAATATTTTTCTATGTATTTTTTTTCGGAACTTTCCAGCTCTTTCACATGGAGATTGTAAATATCATGCTGGCGCAGACGCTCCTCAATCTCGGAAAAGGATTTGTCCTTCTGCTTGCAAAGGGGTGGAACGGCCTTAAAAATGTTGGCCAGCTGCTCTTTTGGGGTCAGCCCTGTTTTGTTGTCCACATGCTCCTCCTTGAGCAAGGCCATGTCGAACAGGCTGCCCACCCGGATCATAAAAAATTCATCCAGGTTGCTGGTAAAGATGGAAACAAATTTGAGCCTCTCGTAGAGAGGAACTTCTGGATCACGGGATTCTTCCAGCACACGTTCGTTAAATCGTAACCAGGAAAGCTCCCGATCTTGGGTGTAGCTGAAGTCACCATGGGATTTTGCCATTACAATACACTCCTTATGCTTTAAATGGCCATGAGACGAAACGATTATTCTAGGCAGCTGGTGCCAGCTGCAGCTACCTACAGATTGGCTTATTATACTTATTGTATCATATGTTTTGCAATCGAACTATTGTAAAATTTACGGTAAATCTATGTAAAATTGTGACAGTTCTCACAAGAAATTAGAAATCATTGGCTTTCTAGCCGTAGCAAATAACTTGGAAAATACGGTTGAGCAAAAAAACACCGCGCGTTATACTAAGGATAATCAAAGGACAAGGAGGAAAATCCGTGAAAACTAAGCGGGAAGCAATTGATTACTGTCTGGGGCTGCCTGGAGCCTATGAGGATTATCCTTTTGACGACGGAGAGTGGACCGTGATGCGCCATCGGGAAAATCGAAAATCTTTTTGCATGATTTTCCTGCGGGAGGGACATACCTGGCTCAACCTCAAGTGCGAGCCTATGGAGGCGGATTTTCTCCGCCGGGCGTATGACGCGGTGATTCCCGCCTATCATATGAATAAAGTCCACTGGAATTCGGTGATCCTGGACGGAAGCGTTCCGGAGGAAGAGATTTTCCGCATGATCTGGATGAGTTTTAATCTGACCCGGCCGCCCCTGCCCAAAGCGTCCCGCCATAGGGAGAATATGTGATAAAGTCACACGGCGGGATTGCAAAAACTTCCACCTTTATAGTATAATATCCCCGATCCTAAAAGACAAGATTCCCCTGAAAGGAGAATGTCAAGATGAAAAGATGGATTGCGGCCATACTCTGCTTCAGTTTTTTGCTGGCGGTGTTTGCCGGCTGCGCATCCCAAGAAGACGCAGCAGGGCAGGATACAGCTGGCGGGTCAGTCTCCCAGAGCGACTCTGGAGAGGAGCAATCCGCCGACATTGGAGACTTTACCGCTGTTGATGTAAACGGCAACGAGGTGACAAAGGACATTTTTTCCGGGCATAAGCTGACAGTGGTCAATGTCTGGGCCACCTGGTGTACCTGGTGCCTCAAGGAGATGCCCCATCTGGCCGAAATCGCAGAGGAAATGGAAGCGGATGGCGTACAGATCATCGGCCTTGTCACCGACGCCGGCACAGCGGAGGCGGTAGATGAGGAGCAGCTGGCGCTGGTCAAGGAGATTATGGAGCAAACCGGGGTGGAATACCCCATTATCCTCCCCGACGCGTCCCTCTCAGAAATCCTGCTCAGCCAGGTCGCCGGCCTGCCCCAGACCTTTTTTGTCAACGGTGAGGGGGAGGCGCTGCCCCTCTACTACCCGGGGTATCAAGACAAAGAGGGCTGGATCAGCACCATCCAGTCGGTGCTTGCCACCTTAGAGGGGGAATCTTAGATGAAACGGCGCTGGATACTGCCCGCCACCCTCCTTGCTTTAGGCGGCGTGTTGATGGCAGTAGGAATTTATCGCGGGGAGATGGCCACAGTCTTTCAAAAGGCCGCCAACCTGTGTCTGGAGTGTATCGGCATTGGCTAAACAAAAGAGAAGAAACCTCCGTCCCTGGGTGCAGGGGATCTGGACGGTGGTGACCAACAGCTATCTGGTGGGATTTTGGCAGGGAAAACTCTACCGCGGCCCCATCAAAAACCTCTGTGTCCCCGGACTCAACTGTTATTCCTGTCCCGGAGCGGTGGGTTCCTGCCCTATCGGCGCCCTACAGGCGGTGATAGGCAGCCGGGACTATCATTTTGCCTTTTATGTGGTGGGCTTTCTCATGGCGGTGGGCGCCATCTGCGGCCGGTTTGTCTGCGGCTGGCTCTGTCCCTTTGGCTGGATCCAGGAGCTGATTCACAAAATCCCCTTCCCCAAGAAGATCCGCTCCTTCCGATGGGATAAGCCCCTCCGGTTTCTCAAATATGGGATTCTGGTAGTTTTCGTGATCCTGCTGCCCCTGTTTCTGGTGGACTTCATCGGCCAGGGAGAGCCCTTTTTCTGCAAGTTGATCTGCCCCGCCGGCACCCTGGAAGGCGGCATCCCCATGGTGCTGCTCAACAAGCCGCTGCGGGCGGCTATCGGCTGGCTCTATACCTGGAAGATGGCCATTTTGGCGGTTTTGATCCTTTTATCCATTCTAATCTACCGGCCCTTCTGCAAATATCTTTGTCCCTTGGGAGCCGTCTACGGGCTGACAAATCCCGTCTCTTTCTATAAGCTTCGGGTAGATGAGGAAAAATGCATCCGCTGCGGAAAATGCGCCAAGGTCTGTCCTATGCAGGTGGACCCGGTTAAATCCCCTAACGCTTTGGAATGCATCCGCTGCGGGGAATGTAAAAAGGCCTGTCCCACCGGCGCCATTTCTATGGGATTTGGCGCCCGGGTCTCTGCCAAAAAGATGATTGGCATCGATCTGCCAGAGATGGAGAAAAAGTCTTGACATGTGGGCATATGCACATTATAATGAGAGGGTAATGTGCATATGCCCATTTTTACTGGGCAAAATGAAAGGAAGTAACCCCATGCCCAGAAATGTCAAATGCAGGAGGGTCTGCGCCGAACCCCAGGCGGCATGCTTTGTACCGGAAAACGGGGGAGGGGAGGAGATCCGGCTTAGCGTAGACGAGCTGGAATCCCTGCGGCTGTGCGATCTGGAGGGAATGGACCAGGATATGGCCGCCGAGCGGATGAATGTCTCCCGCGGCACCTTTCAGCGCATTCTCTATGCGGCGCGGCGGCAGGTGGCTGACGCCCTTTGCCACGGCAAGATCCTGCGCATCGGCGGCGGCAACTACCAGGTGGCCCAGTCCCGTTGCCAATGCCCCGGAATGTGCGCCAAATGCAGATTTTCTGAAGACGATGAAACCAAAAAGGAGATGTAAAATCCCATGAGCGAATGTAATCACGATTGCGGAAGCTGTTCCCAGACCTGCGCGGAGCGGCAGGATCCCGCCGATTTTAAAGAAAGCCTCAACGAGATGAGCAGCGTCAAAAAGGTCATCGGCGTTGTCAGCGGCAAGGGCGGCGTAGGCAAAAGCATTGTCACCGCTATGCTGGCAGTTCTCTTAAAGCGCCGGGGCTACAACACCGCTGTACTGGATGCCGACATCACCGGTCCCTCCATCCCCAAGGTCTTCGGCATCAAGGAGCGGGCCCAGGCCAGTGAATTCGGCCTTCTGCCGGCCAAGAGCAAATTCGGCACCGACATTATGAGTGTCAACATGCTGCTAGAAAACGAGGAGGATCCTGTTGTCTGGCGCGGCCCGATCATCGCCGGCACAGTCAAGCAGTTCTGGACCGATGTGATCTGGTCGGATGTGGACTTTATGTTTGTGGATATGCCTCCGGGCACCGGCGATGTGCCGTTGACCGTGTTCCAGTCCCTGCCGCTGGATGGCATTATCGTGGTCACCTCTCCCCAGGAGCTGGTCAGCATGATCGTGGCCAAAGCTGTCAACATGGCAAAGCTGATGGATATCCCCATCCTGGGTGTGGTAGAAAACATGAGCTATGTAGAATGCCCCGACTGCGGCAAGAAGATCCTGGTCTTTGGGGAAAGCCATGTGGAAGAAGCAGCCAAGAAATATAACCTTCAGGTCCTGGGCAAAATCCCCATGACCCCGGATTTGGCCCGGGTCTGCGACCAGGGTGTCATCGAGCTGTTTGAAGGCGATTGGCTGGATCACGCAGCTGACGTCATCGAAAATATAGAGGGAGATGCGAAGAAATGAAAATCGCGGTAACCACTGAAAACGGCCAGGTCTTCCAGCATTTTGGCAAGACCAAAACCTTCACCCTGTACACGGTGGAAAACGGCGCGGTACAGGAGAAAACCCTGCTGGACGGCGGCGACGAAGGACACAGTGCCCTGGTTGGCGTTCTCAAAAACGCGGGGGTAGAGCTTCTCATCTGCGGCGGCATTGGGCCGGGAGCCCAAAACGCCCTGGCGGCGGCTGGCATCACCTGTGTGGCCGGCGCTTCTGGGGATGTGGACGCTGCGGTGGCAGCCTATCTCGCCGGAACCCTGCAAATCGATCCGGCGGCGGCTCATTGTAACCACCACGGCCATGGGGAAGGCCATACCTGTGGCGATCATCACGGCCATGAGGGCGGTCACAGCTGCGGAGCCCACACCTGCAAATAATTGCGCGCAAAAAAGAGCGGAAGCCTAGGCTTCCGCTCTTTTTATGTTTGGGCATTTCAGTCTTTATTTCATCTCTTCCCGGAGCAGGGAGTAGATACAGGAATCGAGAAGCCGCCCTCTCTTGTATACACTTTGACGGAGGATCCCTTCCAGGGTAAAGCCCGCCTTTTCCAGAGCGCGGCGGCTCCCCAGATTGGCGGCATAGGGCTCGGCGTGGATGCGGGCAATGTCATAGCGGGAAAAGGCCTCCTCGCACATCCGCCGGATGGCCCGGGACATAATCCCCCGGCCCCAAAAGGGCTCTCCCAGCCAGTAGCCGATCTCCCCGCTTTTGCGGTAGACGTCTTCCCCGAGAGTGACGCTGATGCTCCCCACGGCCTGGCCGTCGATCTGGATCGCCCGGGCCAGCTGGCGCTCATCGCCGGCCTGGATGCAGGAGAGGACAAACTGCCGGGCATCGTCATAAGCATAGGGAAAGGGGAAGACATCCCGCAGGTTGGCCGCAATTTTCTCATTGTTGGCATAAAGGTATACACTGTCGACATCTTCTATCGTCCAGGGACGAAGGGTAAATTCCATCTGGGTCATCTCCTTTGAGGGGATTTTAACACAGGGGCACAGGAAAAACAAGAAGGTCTTAGGAGCCCTGTTTCCAAAGGGCGTGAGCCCGCCTCAGCAGGGCTTCTTTTTGGTTGGGAAGCTCCCCGTCGATGACGGCGGAGAGCAGCTCCTTTAAAATGCTGCCCAGCTGAGGCCCAGCTGGAAGGCCTAAAGCCATCAGATCCCGCCCGCCTACGGCAAGGTCACGAAGGGAGAGGCAGGGTCTTTCTTGCAGCTGCTTTCTGGCGCACTCTTCCAGAGCATCGATGTGAGCAAGACGATCCGGATCGGGGTTCCGGCGCTGGGCCCGGATATCCGCCCGGCGGATGTCCAGAATATCGAAAAAGCCTTCCTCCCCCAGCTGGGAAAGCCAGCGCCGGACTGTTTTGGCCTCCGCCGGGATGTCCAGGCCGTGATGGCGGATGAGGGAGACAATCTGTTCCCGCTGGGCGGTAGAAAAGCGGAGATTGCGCAGGATGGTGTCGGCCATCTGGGCAGAGATTTCCTCGTGCCCAAAGGCATGTCCCACCCCATCCTCTGACCGGGTGAAACAGCGAGGCTTGCCAATATCATGAAGCAGCATAGCCATCCGCAGGGATTGGGTGGGCCGGATGAAGGAGACAGCCCGGGCCATATGGGTATATAGGTCAAAATCATGGTGGGGATTGTGCTGGTCAAGGCCGACACAGGGCAAAAGTTCCGGGACCCAAACTCCCAGTATGTCGGGGGAGGTAAGGAGGACGGACAGGCAGTTTTCCCCGGTGATGAGCCGGAGCAGCTCTTCCCGGACCCGCTCGGCGGAGATGGCCTTCAGCAGTCCTCTCAACTCATGGAGGGCGACAGCGGTGGCGTCCTCAATAGAAAATCCCAGCGCTGAAGAAAAACGCAGGGCTCTGAGAATGCGCAAGGCATCCTCAGAAAAGCGACGCCGAGGATCGCCTACACAGCGGATGAGCCCCAGCCGGAGATCCTCCCGGCCTCCGAAAAAGTCCACCAGTCCTACCTGAGGATGATAGGCCATGGCATTGACGGTGAAATCCCGGCGGGAGAGGTCGTCCGCCAAATGAGGAGAAAATCGGACAGCGTCAGGATGCCGGTGGTCGGAATAGCCGCCATCCACCCGGAAGGTGGTGATTTCAATGGGCATCCCGTCTATGTGTACAGTTAGGGTGCCGTGTTTGAGGCCGGTAGGCACCAGGGAAAAGCCTTCAAATATAGCCAGCATGTCCTCTGGCCGGGCGGCAGTGGTGATGTCCCAGTCATGGGGCTCCCTTCCCAGCAGGGAATCCCGGACGCATCCTCCTACAGCGTAGGCGGCAAAGCCCTGGGCGGTGAGCAGGGAAAGGGCGCTTTCCACAGCAGAAGGCAGATGAATCTTCATTGCATGTTCTCTTCCTCTCTTTTCCATTGACCCAACCTCCCACGACGCTCATAAATCAGTTCCACCATGCCCTGACACTCTTGTGTGCTGATGAGCTTGCATGCGCGCCTTTCTTCCAGCGCCCCAAAGAGGCGGACGCCGCTGCCCAGAATGGTGGGGATCAGGGTGAGATGGAAAATATCAATGGCGTCCTCCCAGATGAGCTGCTGGGCAAGATTGGCGCCGCCGCAGATCCAGATATCCTTTCCCCCCTCCCGCCGCAGCTGTTCTATCAGTATGGCTGGATCCTGGGCAACAAACCTAACTTCTGATGTGGAGGGCATCTTTTGATGGGTAAAGACATAGCTGGTCATTCCCTGATAGGGCCACTGTCCAGGAGAGAGTTCGGTGAAAATTTGGTGGTAGGTGTTCCATCCCATGAGCACAGTATCAATATTCTGCATTAACTGAGAGTAACTTTCGGCCTCCCCGGCGTCGGGAGCTTGATCTTCCAACCACTGCACTCCGCCCAGGGAATCGGCGATAAAACCGTCCAGGCTCATGGCAAGATAGAGTATAACTTTTCTCATGGAGATCCCCCTTTGTCCTTTTTATTTTACTATATTTCCTGGGCTTTGGGTATCCGTGTTCCCGTGGAATCATTATGAGGCTGTTCCCTAGAAAACTTTCAAAATATCCTTGACAGGGAGGAGAAGTTCTGATAATATAATAACAGAACTAATAATTATTACTATTAAGAGAGGAGCCTGACATGAAATATTCCCGTCAGAGGGAGTTGATACTCGAAGCTGTCAGAGAGGACGACGTCCATCCCACAGCGGACTTTATCTATCAAAGGCTTAAAAAAGATCATCCGAACCTGAGCTTAGGGACTGTATACCGCAATTTAAACCTGCTCAGTGAGATCGGTACCATTAATAAGCTTCATGTGCCAGGGATGCCTGACCGTTTTGACGGCAACATCACTCCCCATTATCACTTTTATTGTAAGCACTGCGGCAGGGTCTTTGATGTCAGTATAGATTTTCCACAGGAAATCGATCGGGAGGTCGAACGGGAAACCGGCCATCAGGTGGATTCCCACAGCATCCTCTTCAGCGGCATCTGTAAAGGCTGCGCCCAGAAAACACCAGATCAAGACGGCAATAGTGCCGTTAGATAAATTTTGACAGAAAGAAGGAACGATGATGAACTTAAAAGGATCAAAAACCGAAGCCAACCTGATGACTGCTTTTGCAGGGGAATCCCAGGCAAGAAACAAATACACCTATTTTGCAAGCAAAGCAAGAAAAGACGGCTTTGTACAGATCGCGAACCTGTTTGAAGAAACCGCCAACAACGAAAAAGAGCATGCAAAAATTTGGTTTAAACTGCTGGATGGCATCGGTTCCACCGCAGAAAACCTAAAGGCTGCCGCAGCTGGCGAGAACTATGAGTGGACCGATATGTACGCCACCTTTGCCAAAGAGGCCAAAGAAGAGGGATTCGATCAGATCGCGTTCCTTTTTGAGTCTGTTGGCAAGATCGAGAAGCATCACGAGGAGCGGTATCTGGATCTGCTCAAAAACGTCGAGGAGAACAAAGTCTTTAAGAAAGACGGCAAGGTCTATTGGAAGTGCGGTAACTGCGGCCATATCCATGAAGGCACCGAGGCCCCTGGCGTATGTCCGGTCTGCAACCATCCCCAGGCTTATTTTGAGCTGGTCAACAAAAACTATTAATCGACAATTCCTATTTATATACCTTTTTCATAAGGACAAAGCGGACAGCGGTTTTGCTGTCCGCTTTGTCCTTTTCTGAATATGAATATTTTTCCACTTTTCTTTCCAGGGGAGGAGATTTGTATTATAATAGACGCTGTATTTGGACAAAATCCGGCAGCAATGCGGAAGAGAAAGGATGAGACTCTCCATTGAAACATACAACCAAGCTAAAAAGGATCATCCTCTATTGGCTGGTCATTGCCATATCAGCGGTAATTCTCTATCTGGGATATCAATGGGCGGTTTCGGGCGGAGATAACGGCGCCGGCACCCTGCCCACCCCGAATACCCAGAATAAGGCGAGAATCACCGAGATCATGGCAGAGGATCTGGTGGAAACCGACCTGGGGGGACAGGCGGTATATCAGTGGATCTGTTATTTTAAGGCCGAGATACTGGACGGGGAATTCCAGGGGGAAATTGCCACCATCCGCCAGTCCATCGACGAGAATATGATTCCGTCTTCCATACCGGTTCAGGAGGGGGACGAGATCTATGTCACCGTCAACCGGGGAGAGGATGGCAGCCTGACGGGGACAGCGGGGGATTATGTGAGGACAACGCCCCTGTATCTATTGGTGGGAGGATTCCTCCTCTTACTGCTGATTTTTGGCAGGAAGAAGGGAGTGAACACCATCATTTCGCTGGCATTTACCTGCCTGGCGGTGTTTATTGTCTTTGTGCCGGCCATCCTCAACGGGTACAACCCCATGCCGGTCTCGATTCTTGTGTGTATTTATATCATCTTTATGACACTGCTCATCTGCAATGGCTTTACCTTTAAAACGGCGGCCAGCGCGCTGGGCTGTATCGGTGGCGTCCTGGTGGCGGGAGTGGTCTCCTACAGCATGGAGTATATCTTGAAGCTGACGGGTATGGTAGAGGAGCAAAGCCTGCTGTTAACCACCATCACCGAAAACGCTAGTTTTGATTTCCGGGGGCTGATCTTTGCCGAGATCATCATCGGCGCCCTGGGAGCTGTTATGGACGTTTCTATGGACATCGCCTCGGCCCTGGAAGAGCTGATCTCTAAGGTGCCGGAGCTGGGCTTTCGCCAGATTATCAAATCAGGTATGAAGGTGGGCCGGGATGTCATGGGCACCATGGCCAATACGCTGATTTTGGCCTATGCGGGAGGAAGCCTTTCCACCATCATGCTGATTACAGTCTCCGGTAAGGATTTATCCCTCATCCTCAATGGAGAGCTAATTTCTGTAGAGATACTCAAAGCCATGGCGGGCAGCATCGGCATCCTCTTCACCATTCCCATTACGGCCATTGTCACGGCCCTCCTCCACACGGAAGGGGTCCACTGGAGAAAGCGCCGCCACCGGCGATCCAGCCATCCTGCTGGGGCAGAGGAGGTTTTACAGCAGAACACATCTTCTATGGAGCAAGAACCTATGGCCCTGGAGCCTGCCGCGCCATCCCCAGAGGAGGCAGCAACGGAGGAAAAGCCCTCAGAATCCCCACAAGGGGATTGGTCCCGCTTTCAGGAGATCATGGGGAATAAAGAAAAATAAAAAAGGCAGCCGTATCTGCGGCTGCCTTTTTAGATCATGATCGACTATAAATCGAGGAGATTTAATCCAATTTCATCGGAATGGAAGCGGCCAATGTGACCGTTTACCGTATGGATAAAGATTTCCCCGGTGGCGCTGATGGTTGCCTCGTTGAGATGGCCGCCGAAGACATGGCCTGCTTGGTCGCCAAAGGTGGCGTGGATATGGAGATAGACCTCTCCGTTCATTTCAGAAACATTGCCCACGATCGAGGTGATTTCCAGCACACCGGAAAGCTCGTTGGGATAGAATTTCTTTTCCTTGGTGTCAAATACGCCGACAACGGCGTGGTTGGCAGCACCAAGGCCGACGATAGAACCGGCCTGGACCTTTTCTTTGGCGCAGACCTCCTTGAGGGCGGCGCAAACCTCCTCGCCCTTTTCCAGACGCACCGCAATGGTGTCGCCGAATACACGATAGACCATGATACACACCCTTTCCCGCAAATAAACGCTGGTTTTTGTTTGCCTTCATTATAGCACGGTTGGCAAGAGAAATCCAGGGAGGGATAAAAAGACACCGGTATGATGGTGTTACTCCCTTGCTTTGGGGGCAAGATATAGAAAAGCTGATCCTTAGCGCTGATGGCTGCCCGACAGGTGGGAAGAAGATCCGAAGACTCTTGACAAAAAGCGGGGAAATTGGGTATTTTTATAGAGGAACAAAATGAAATCCGGTGGTAGGGCTCCGCCCTAGCGGAGAAGATCTGGAGAAAGGATGCAGTATGCAGTTAGAAAAGTGCAATGCACAGAGTGTATATGAGGTATTGGACAGCTTAGGAATTTCCTATGAACGGATGGAGCATCCGCCGGTGCAGACCATGGAGGACTGCAAAGCCATTGAAAAGGCTCTGGGGGCCCCTGTCTGTAAGAACCTGTTTTTGCAGACCCGTCAAGGCACGGAATATTTCCTGCTGCTCATTGAAGGGGACAAGCGGTTTCGGACGGCGGAGGTTTCCAAGAAGATTGGGCGATCCCGGCTGAGCTTTGGCAATGAGGAAAAGCTCTACGAGCTTTTGGGGCTGCGCCCTGGCGCGATTAGTCCCATGGGGCTGATCCATGACAAGGACCATGTGATCCAGCTGCTCATCGACCAGGATGTGCTCAGCCATGACAGGATCTGTGTCCACCCCTGCGTCAATACCCAGAGCGTAGCCATGGACACCAAGGACTTCCGGGAGATTTTCCTCCGGCACACCGGTCACATTCCCCAGATTCTAGAAATTACTGGGCAGACAGAGGGCTGACGCCAAAGGAGGATTGCCGTGAAAAAGGTGAAGATGATGATTCTGGATGACTGTCCCTATTGCCATCAGGCCTTTTCTATGATGGAAAGGCTTTGCAGGGAGCACGAGGAATACCGTGCCGTGGACATCGAGGTCATCGAGGAATCTAAGGAACCAGAAAAAATCAAAGGCTACAATTACTGGTATGTTCCTACCTATTTTGTTGACGACGTCAAAATCCATGAGGGCGTGCCCACCCTGGAAAAGGTGGAGGAGGTTTATCGCCAGGCTCTTAAATAAAAGACTGCGGCAAAGAAAACAGGTTATCTGTGGAAAAATAATATCAAATGACAAAAAACAAGAGGAGAGAAACAGATGGTCACAATTCAAATGGAAAACGGCAAGGAAATCAAGCTGGAACTTTATCCCGACAAAGCGCCGATTACGGTGGAAAACTTTGTCAAGCTCGCCAAAGAGGGCTTTTATGACGGATTGATTTTCCACCGTGTCATCCAGGGCTTTATGATCCAGGGCGGCTGCCCCCAGGGAACCGGTATGGGCGGCCCCGGCTATCACATCAAAGGAGAGTTTGCCGCCAACGGGGTGGACAACCCCATCAAGCACACCCGTGGCGTTATTTCTATGGCCCGGGCGCAGGACCCCAACTCGGCGGGTTCCCAGTTCTTTATCATGCATGAGGACGCTCCCCATCTGGACGGCCAGTACGCCGCTTTTGGCAAGGTAGTCGAGGGGATGGATGTAGTGGATGAGATCGCTTGTGTGGATGTGGACTTCCGGGATAAGCCGGTGGAGCCCCAAAGAATTGCCAAAATCACAGTGGACGATGAATAAAAAAGAAGGGCCCGTTGCAAAATGATCCAAAAAAAACGAGCGAGGTTTGGAGCCCGAAAGGGTTTCCAAACCTCGCTCGTTGCTATATTCTTAGTTTGTGAAGACACAGAATAAGCAAGA
>NZ_JBBEWN010000012.1:0-84980 GCF_038739695.1 Zongyangia acetica
TGGTCTTGCTTATTCTGTGTCTTCACAAACTAAGAATATAGCAACGAGCGAGGTTTGGAAACCCTTTCGGGCTCCAAACCTCGCTCGTTTTTTTTGGATCATTTTGCAACGGGCCCTTCCTTTATTTAAGTAATTTGTGTCATCCAGTATTCTATATCGGAAAAGAATCTGCATAAATGGAATCCGTCTGCTGCAGCATGGTGAATATTCATGGAAAGCGGCATAAGGGTACGACCATCTGGGCTTTTACTATACTTTCCCCAGGTAATTACTGGAGCCAAATATGTACCGGAATCAAAAATGTGCATATCAAAATTTCTGTAATGAACCCACGGAAGACAAGATAGATCAAATACATTTGGTGGAATTTCTTTTAAATCAAAGCCCCGGTAATCCTTGTATTTTTCCTGATCAATTAAGAAATGCTGATAGAAAGTTTGAAAATCCGAATTATACTCCGTTACCAGTTTGACAAACTGTTCGTCTTGTTTATGGAAATGTGTATAATAGGGAGAAACATAATCCCAGATCCCCACATTACCCTGCTCATCATAACCCATCCTAAATTCTTCTCTACTGTTTACAGCAGAAGAGACAACCCACATCATAGTAGGATAAAATTTGTAATTTTTTTGATGGAGTCTGCAAAGAAAATCGGTAATATCCATATCAACCGTCAAACTCATTACACAGCGTACATCGTCAATAAAATGGCGGAATACATCCGCACGGTTCCATGTTTCCATATTTATTTTTTTAAAGTTCATGTCATTAGCCTCCTAAAATATTGCTTTATTTTAGAAGGCTTCATCCAGTCCGCGTTTCATATTCTCACTCCTTTCTTGTGCCCAAATATATACGGCTGTACATCTCCCAGCGTTCTCATTATAATAATGCTATCCTTTTTACATAGATCTTCGTCACTGAGTACTAAGATCATCCCGCTTATATATTAAAACCCATGGGAGTGTACCGTATGCAATCTGTCACCTGTTCCTTATCCAACTCATGAAACCCTAAATGGCGGTAAACATCAACCACATAATATCTCTCTGATTTCCGGAATTGTTTTTCCTTCTTCTCGCATTTTTTTGATGTATGCAACACGCTGTACCGCTTCTTCCCTTGGATACCGGCGTGTCAGCTTCTGTTCCTCCTGTTTGAAGGGAAGAAATCCCTCCTCAGTATAGAATTTCAGAGTACTGTACCGAGTTTCCGTCAGACGAACAAGCTCTCCTATCGTGACATATTCAGAAGCGAGAATGGCTTCCATACTTCTTTGTCTTGCCATCAACTTTCACCATCCTTTATCAGGTGGCTGCAACAATAATCAGACAAAGCAGCGAGTCAATATACTCAACCACTTTTTGAATCATCTCATTCTGCGGAGTGTTTTTGATTTCCTTCAAACGTTTTTTCAAGTCCTTCTTTTCATAGGCGGAGAAATATTTCTGCAGATCTCCGCTTTTATTAAGCAGTACTGTTAAGGCAACGATATCTTCAGACAATTCTCCGTCTTCCAGAAGTTCAGCACGAATGTTCTGGACAACGGAATCTACATCTGTTTCATTAGGAAAATAGATATCCTTACCACCGAAAAGTCCACCCTTTTCTTTTTTTACACAGCCTTGTTGCGCAAGAGATACCCCAATCGAATCAATTAACTCATCCATATGTTTATCCGTGAATGTCAATGAGAAATACTCGACAATCGCCTCGAATTTAACCGGTTGCTTTCTTTCGACAACCTCATAAACCGGACGCAGATATCCTTTTTCTTCCGGCAGCGTAGATTGTACCGTCAGTTTCTTGCCATCAAAAGCAAGAACATCCTCCATTAAAAGCTCCAACACACCTGCAGCAGACAGGCAGAGCGTTTTCTCAAGACCAAAAGCAGGCAGCTTTCCGTTTTTATTGAGTACGCAAAGCAAATATTGTTGGGTAATGGATAAGTTTTTCATATATACTCCTCCGTTCTCTATTTTCTGATTATAAAGTTTACTTACTACTTACCACTTACTACTTACGATATAAATATAACAAATAAAATATTTTTTGTCAAGAACAAAATACCCTCACTATGGTCGATTTTCTCTAATTTTTTTATTATCTCATTCAATGTTAATATCCGTTGCTTGATGCAACGCCCTGCTGTCGGTATAATAATATTATATTTCAGGAGGATTGAAGGAAATGTTACAGGAAAATATAAGAAATCTTCGGAAAGCAAAAGGATGGTCGCAGGAAGAACTAGCTATCAAACTAAATGTTGTTCGGCAAACTGTTTCTAAATGGGAAAAAGGCCTCTCTGTTCCCGATTCCCAAATGCTGATCCGAATTGCAGATGAGCTGGATACAACTGTGGCTATTCTTTTAGGTGAACTTACGGAGCAAAATGACCACTCTGCTCAAAATACGGAACTAAAAGAAATCGCGGCGAAATTGGAAATCTTAAATGAGCAATTTGCCAAGCGCAACGAAAGGCAGAGAAAAATATGGAGGACCGTTTTTATCATTCTTGGAGTTATTGTTGTTTTTGTCTTGTTCTATGAATTGGCTGGTATGCTCCATTATTGGACAGCCATAGATGCGATTCATGAAAATGTCTCATCTATCGGCGGATATGACGGTCCAACCAATATCTATATATCCAATGGATCCCTTAAAATAGGCGCGCTGATTGTAACGCTATTGGTGGCTGCCTTATCTATTATCGGCATTTATAAGACTCGCAGGAAATAAGGTGGTTAAATGAGAAAAATCGGTTTATTATTCGCAGTTCTGCTATTGTTCCTGACTGGATGCAACAACAGCCAAGTCCCAAAAATTGATGAGTATGACTGGGTTATGACTTCCGTGCAGAGCATGGATGCAGATGGACAGGCAATTGCTTTCGGAGAACGCGGAAGCAGCACATTATCATCTGCCAAACAAATAAATATGACCTGCAAGGCTGAAAACGGAAATTTAACCCTTGCTGATCAGACAAACAACAAAACCTATACAGGGACATATAAATTAACGCAATCCGATCCCAAGTCAAACATTTACGAAGTTGTTGTGGATGGAAAAGAAGGAATGGCCGTTGTAGCAATGACTTCCTATCACGATGGCAGTCAGGAGCCAACTTTTATCATAAACCTTGGGGATTATACCATAAATCTGTTTGCAGAATAAAAAGAAAGGCATTGCTTTGGTGAACGCCAATAAGGAAGTATCAAAGACGTACTAACTTAACGGCTGACAAACAGGGTTGCTAAATGAACCGGCGTGCTATTTCGTAAGGAAATGGCACGCCGGTTTTCTACGCATTTCAAACCGCATTTTCAAGGGAAGAATGGCAAGATACCTCCGGCTATCCAATCACTCCAGAAAGCCCCAGCAACATCAGGCTTTTCTGCCCTCTAAGTGCGTAGGCATAAACGTCATAATAGTAGCGGGCGCAAGTAGATTTCTGCTTGAGCCCGCTTGGTTACCACACAGCAAAGGCGGAGGAAGCCGTCAAGGGCGCGGAGCGTTCATCTCGACCCTTGACGGCTTCCTTTGACTTTGCTATTTCCTGACTACGATGGCATCCACCAATTTTGTCTGCAAGCGGTGCTTCATGTACTCATCAATACCGATGTGCGGTAGACCATCTTTGTCATAGAGCGTTCGCGTACAAATCTTGTTGATGTATCGGTCGTAATACCGCAATACGCGCTCCAATGCTAACGGATCACCGGCGCGGGCCGCTTCGATCACCTCCATTGGCAAAAGCACTCTGCCGTTAAAAGTTGGTTGCGTCATGTTAGTGCCTCACTCCTTTGGATTGCAAATCTTTTCGCAGTTCATTCAGTGTCTTTGTCCTGTGCCGCTGGACGGCACTGCGGGACATTCCTGCAATACCACCAATCTCACCATCTGTCAGCTCCAACGCACAATTCAGGATCAAAATAATTTTCTCCCGGTCCGGCAGACTGGCAAAGGCGTCGGCCACCAGCTCGTCCCGGATATGCAGGTTGCAGCCAAAGGCCGTAAACACAACGCTGTCGCTTGGGTATTCGTCCACCGTGCAGAGCTTGTCCATTTCATACTGTGACAAGGCACTGAACTCAATTTCCCGTTTTCGCTGGCGGCACAAATCTCGTAGATAAGTTTTGGCTTCGTTGCGGAGGACGGTTTTGCAGAAAGCGTCAAACCGGCAGCATTCTCCATAACTATCAGAGATATACTTCATCTTCTCACCCCCGATCTGCGGGAGAGTGAGAAGCCGGGGCCGGTTGTGCCGTCCCCTGTGTCCATGTTGCTGCGGTAGCTCCAGCCCGCACCGAAAGACCGCAGGAACCGACAAAATTTGCCCGGCAGGTCGTAGACCCACTGGGCGAAAATGAAAGCAATATGAAGTTTTCTTACATGGTATAGTTCATACTCGTGGTCGGAGCTGCCCCCTGCTGGGCATAGGCTTTTTTTAAGAAGTTATTTTGGTGAAAAGTAAGTCGTATCAGCATGGCGGCTCCCTCCGTGCCGCTGATCCTGCGCCGGGCAAGAGGAAAGCGGCAGCCTTGATTTCTCAAAACCGCCGCTGGAATTTGTAGAATGAGCGCACGAAATCAACCTGCCCCGCAACGGTTTTTTCTTTTCCCCCTCGGGCGGGGCAGGCTGTTATTGTTGGTTATAAAGTAAAACAGAGCCGATAGCATCCGAGGTTTTACCTCAGTGTTATCGGCTCTGCGTCTTAGCGTCTGGCTCTTTAATAACTGAAATATTTTGTTGTCGTACACTGATTAGCGTTTCCTGCTTACATTTCGGACAATACAGCGGAAACCGTTCAAGCACCGTGTCGTATCGAATACGCAGCCGTGTTTTACTGCCACACACGGGACACATAATCCATTGAGTTTCACCCATGCCAAACCCTCAAAACAAATCAATACTTGAAAAGATTTTTTTGGATACAAACATAGAGAAAAGCCAAAGTGCGCCCCCAATCACCCAGAGCACGATATACATTACACCGGGAACGGCAGAGAACGATTGGGTAACTGTTGCCGGTACTACGAGAGAATTAGCCACGCTCATAAGTACAGGGCCAGCAACGACCAGCAGCATTGCCAACAGCTTTGTTTTTTCATATCCGAATCGGTATTGAATGGGAAGGAATATGCCCATACAAATAACCTGAATCCAAAAAACAATGACAACAGACCGCACGAAATCAACAGCGGCAAGCTGGGGGATAACTTCCATTTCAATCCGGAATGCCACACAGCAATAAAGATAAATTAAAAAGTAGAGCAGATACTTTTCCTCTACGAGTTTCCCTCTGTTATAAGGAGTGGCACAAAGCAGCGCCGTTGCTTTAGGGTACATATTTTCCTTTTCGGAAACCGCAAGATTGAACGCAACAGAAGAAATAAAGACAGCTCCCGGAAGTGCAAACACTTCAAGCATTTGAGGTTGTTTCCAGACCAAGAGCACCGGCAGGCCCACCCCAATGAGAATAACCGCAGCCACATAGTTCTTTGCAATAATGCAATCCTTCTTCAACAGTTGTAAAATCATACGGGTTTACCCTCCTTCATGTGGGAAAGCATGATGTCCTCGACCGTCACTCGTTCAAATACAGCATCCGGGAATATCCTCCTTGCTTCTTCCACTTGGTTGGTAACTCCCGTAAAACCGTATTTCGTTTGCTCCACTTTCAAGAACAGCTTTTTGGTTTCGGCGGGCAACAGGCCCTTTCCTTTCACGAGCCGATGGGCTTCCAACAGCATATCTTTATCTTCCTCGAACAGAATTTTGCCGTTGTCGATCATCACCAGCATATCCGCAGCTTTATCCAAATCAGAAGTGTTGTGCGTGGAATAGAATACAGCCTTTCCGCCCTGATCCATGAATTCTTTCAAAATTTCAATGAATTGCTTTCTCACCAGAGGGTCAAGGCCACTTGTGGGTTCGTCCATAATCAGCAGCTCCGCATGGTGGGACAGCGCCAATGCCAATGAGAACTTCATTTTCATGCCACGAGAGAGAGAAGAAATGGTTTGATCGGGTCTAAGAGAAAAAGCATCTAAGTAATGCGTATATGCCCCGTTGTCCCAATGGGAGTAGGAAGAAGCAATCAAATTCTTCATCTGGGTCAAGGTTAATTCATCATAGAAGAATCCCTCGTCAAAGACAACTCCAATAGAATCCTTGAAAGATTTTTCTGTTTTTGATATGTCTTTACCCTTAAATTTTATGGTGCCCGCCTCATGTGAAATCAGGTGAAGAATGGAGCGTATGGTAGTGGTTTTTCCAGCGCCGTTTGCACCGATAAAACCCGTGATACAATCTTCATAAATTGAAAAGGATACTCCATTCAACTGAAAACCGGGATATGTCTTTTTAAGACCTTTCATCTCTAAAAGTGGTTGCATATTAGACCTCCTCATACAAAATATCCATCATCATGTTCAGTTCTTCTTTTGTGATTTTAAGTGATTTCGCTGTTTGAATCATATCCTGCATCTTCTGTTCAACAAGTCTGCGTTTGGAATCCCGCAACAACTCCAGATTGCTTGTTGATATGAAGGTTCCTATACCAACTTGGCTGGTTACAAATCCCTCTTGCTCCAGTTCTTCGTAAACCCGTCGTATTGTTAGAACGCTTACCGACAGGTCATTTGCAAAGGTGCGGATAGATGGAAGGGGATCGCCTTCTACCAGTTCCTCTTTCAAAATAGCATCTTTAATCTGATCTTTGATTTGCTGGTATAGGGGGGTATCAGAAGTATTTGAGATTACGATCTTCACAGGACTATCACCTCCTGTTCTAGTGTGATGTTCTATAATACCCACTATACACTATCATCACAATAAAGTCAATGACCTATATACTGCAAAATCATTTAGTTCGTTGAAAATGCTCATTTAGCGGGTAGTTTTCGCCCTTTCAAGTGTATTATTGGCGAAGCAAAAAACAAGGGTTTGGGAAGCTCCCAACAAGCAAAAATCTCCGCCCCGGCAGCAGGCCGGAAACAGAGATTTTGCAGAAGTGTAGCCACACTTCCTATGCTTGCTCTGTTGTGACTTTCCCAGAAAGGACGGGAACGGAATGGAAAAGAAACGAAACACCAAAGAGAGCGATTATCTCCCAAAACGAGGAAATCCGCTGCAAGAAACCGTCTGTTACAGGCTCGGCGGGACGGTCTATGAAGTACATACTTCCTGCGGCGGTACAGAACCGCTCTATGATAAAATGGTGAGGCTCATTCGCTCGGAAGCCATTGCCTCATTTGCTGACAAAGAGGACAAACCGCAGTATAATAAAGGCAGCAACCTGTTTGTCGGGCGTTCATTACAGGAGGAATGAACCATGACAGCAAACACCAATTATCTCGACAACATTACCGCTTTATACGCCCGCCTGTCCCAAGAGGACGCGCTGGACGGCGAGAGCAACAGTATTGCCAATCATGATGTAATGTATAGAGGGTGGATTACACCAAAAAACATTACATCATGACTGGCGGCTCATTTGTGGCGAATGAAAAGACAGTTATGATAAAGGAGGGATGCCCTCAAACCTACCGTAACTGTCAACCACATTCTCACGAAAGGAGCCTTGTATGGAACTGACTTACACCCAATGCGGCGACTATCTCATTCCCAACCTTGTGTTAGCAGACACCAAAGAGTACCATATCGGGAAATATGGCCGGATGCGCCGTGCCTACTTAAAAGAACATCGGCCCATTCTGTATACCGATCTCATTGTCACTGAAAAGCTGCTTCCCCACTTGGAGGAAATCGACATCGCCTGCCGGGAGCGGCTGGAAATCATTGAAAAATCCATGATGCAGCAAGAGGGCGTCACAGAAGCCCTGAAAGCTGCCGACCAGATGGCATGGGTGCGCTCCATGAACTCCATCCACAACAGAGCCGAGGAAATTGTCCTGGCTGAGCTGGTCTACTGTTGAGGGAGGGAACACCATGATTTTAGAAGCCATGTATAATGGAGAGTTTTATCCCTGTGAAACAGTCGTACCCACGTCCCCGGAATACCACAAGGCGATCCAAACCTGTGCAGCGTTGATGGAGCAGTTATCCCAGCGGCTCAGCAAAGAGGACTATGCGCTGGTGGAGGAACTCCGGGCGCAGAACGCTATCGCCCAGTGCGAGGAAAGTGAAAGCCATTTCAAGTATGGATTTTCGGCGGGGTTGATTGTCCAGCAGGAAGCCCATGAACAGCTGCAAAACAAGAAATAAGCGATGGCCCAAAAAGCCCACGCAGCCGGAAAGAGAACCGGAGGCGTGGGCTTTCTGTGTATACGGTTATTCTGTCTGATCAGCCGAAGTCTCTGCAACCAGTCGGTCAAAGTCGCTCTGATAGGTCCGATCCTGCAATACCCGGAACTTTTCAAACTCTTTCTCGGCAAAGGCTTTGGCAATGGCAGCGGTCACCTTGCCTTTATCATGCAGAATATCTTCCTCGTTGAACTGTAAAAATGCGTCAAGCCGCGTGACCCAATCGGCCATATACATGACATTTCCCCGGCGGGCCTGCCGTTCCGCATAGTCCAGATACATGGTGACGATCTCGTTCAGGTTTCGCATTTCCGTTTCGTTCAGATAGTTTTTGGCAACGGTGACATCCGATTTACGGATGCGGCCTTTGGGGGCGTTTTTCCATGTGGTCAGGCCCATGTTGGGCTTGGTGCTGTCGGCACGGCCATATACGATCTCAGCGGCGGTATGATGGGTGACCGCATAGTGGAGCTTGTTCTGCACCGTGGCGAAAAACTCCTTTGTAATAGGGCTTTCCACATCGTAGTCGGCGCTGCACTGGGAATAGATGTCCGTGATTTTCTGGTAAAATCTTCTCTCGCTGGCCCGGATGTCCCGGATACGCTCCAGCTGTTCCTCGAAATAATCCTTTCCGAAAAAGTTCTCCGGCTCCCGCAGCCGTGCGTCATCCATCACATAACCTTTGATGATGAACTCTTTCAACACTCTGTTTGCCCAAATGCGGAACATGGTCGCCTTTTTGGAGTTCACACGATACCCCACAGCGATAATGGCATCCAGATTGTAATAGTTGGTCTGATACCGTTTCCCGTCCGCCGCAGTTGTTTCCATTTTGGAAACAACTGAATCCTCGCTCAGTTCGCCGGATTCAAAGATATTTTTCAGATGCTTGGAAATGGCCGCTTTCTGTACCTCGAACAGCTCTGCCATTTTTGCCTGTGTTAGCCAGAGGTTTTCCTGAAAGAGCAGGATTTCCACCCGCACTTCTCCGTTTTCGGTCTTGTAAAAGAGGATTTCTCTGGTTTCATACGGGGTCAGTCCCTGTTCCTCGCTCATTCTTCGTCACCTCCATGGTTTGGTAAACTTTTGATTACTTCCTGTAATTCATTGATAAAACGGCAGGTATGAAATCCATCGCATACCGCATGGTGTACCTGAATAGATAACGGAATCCAATATTTTCCGTTTTCTTCATAGTATCGTCCAAACGTAAAAATGGGAAGCAGATAGCCATATCCCTTTTGTAAATTCAGATTAAATCCTTCAAAGGTCGTCCATGGAATCATGGAGACCGGGAAAGTATTCACAGGCGGATTTGGCTTTGCCATCATGCCCTTGTTTTCACCGTATTGCTGCATATCCTTTTCATACTGCTTGCAGAACTCCGTATAATCACCGATATACTTGGTCCAGATATTTGAAAACATCTCCGTGTCCTTATGGAAAATTGTATAGCACGGCATCATTTCACTAAATATCCCGATTTGCCCTTCATCGTCCACAGCCATACGGAATTCTTCGTGCCGGTTAACTACTGTTGAAACGGCATACAAAAGGGTGGGATACAATTTTGCTTTACCGGTTTTAATCGTAGTAATATCCAGCTTTACGGTCATGCTATATGTGCAAGGCACAGATTCAAAATAATGCGTAAAGTACGCTTTTCTTTTCCATCTTTTCAGATCAATCAAACGAAATTCCATAATTTTCTCCTAATCATACATATCCAAATAGCCGTTGCAGATGATTTATATGTTGTTGTTCTTTCCCCGGCTCTTGTAGACATTGTACTGGTTCTTGCACCGTGGGCTGCAAAAGGCGGCGTTGGACCGGCTGCCCAGGAACACCTTCTGGCAGTGCTTGCACAGGCGCAGGGGCTGGTCACTGTCCACCAGCATGAAGCTGAACATCATCTGGATGCCCAACAGCAGGGAGTGAAAATCCCAGTAAATGGTGGGCTTATCCAGCAGCTCAATGTGGTAGCTGGGGGCGATCCCGCCGAACGCAGCCATGGCCTTGCGGTGCAGCCCCCGTTCGTCCTCGCCCATGAAAGCATAGTCATTGTAGTAGAAAAAGGCGGTGGTCAGCGTAAAGGCCCAGTCTTTGAACTGCTGGGCAACCCAGTCGTAAGGTTCCGCATATTCCCGTTGGAAGCTCATATTTTTGGCCATCGGCTCATCCATGAAGGTCATGGTCAGAGCGATCATGGTCCGGTCTCCGGACACATTCCACGTGGATTCAATGCCTTTCTTCACCACGTCCAGCTGGTCGAAGGGGTAAAACAGGGACAGGTATTTGTCTGTCGCCATGGATTCTTCCTTGATAAAGTGGTTTTTCGGCAGGTACACCGCCTCATAATCCATAAAGGACGGCGTGGTGGGCAGGGCGGTCATCAGCCCCAGCAGGCCGTACCGGGTGATAAACTCCATTACCGCCTTTTCTACTTCTGCTTCCGGCTTGCGCCCCATCATCAGCATCCCCACATTCAGCGCATCCAGCACAATGTTGGGGACCTCTTTCAGCGGATTGTAGACATCCGGCTTTGCATTCTTGCCGGGGGTGATGTACCGTTTGCCATCTTCCGCTGCTTTCAGCTCATAGTGATCGTACCGCACCCAATGGGAACGGGACTGTTCAAATAAATTTTTCATCATACACGCCCTTTCTCCTTAATCGTCCCAATTATCAGGGGCGGTTTTCTTTTTTCTGCGCTTGGTCTTGTTTTCCCGCCGGATCACGGCGTCCTTGCCCTGTTTTCTTGCGATTTTCGAGTATTCCTCCAAAAATTGGCGTTCCCGCAAGGTCAGGCTGCCGCCATGCTCCTGCTTGCCGCACAGATGGTCATACATCCGGCGCTGCAATTTCTTGTGGATGGTCTTTCGCAGCTTGCGGATATTGCGGTCAGACTGCCCACGCACAGCGGCAAGCCGGGTGGTGCTGTACAGCCGCAAAGAGAGAAAATATAGAACTTCCTTGTGTTCCTCGCTCAGTTCCTCCACCATGCGGGAAATAAAGGGATCAGCGGTCAGGTTGTGCATCTCATAGGGGCAGTCAAACAGGATGTCCAGAAAGTTCCCGGCCATCAGCTGCCGGTATGCGGGGGTGTTCATCCAGCGGGGAATGAGCTTTGGTTCCGGCACCGCCTGATATTCCAGCGGCACATCCCCACGGAGGTTTTCGTGGTCCCGTTCCCGGCGCTCCCGGTTCCGGTCCAGCTTGTTCCATTCCTCCACCACGGCCCGGAAATCCTTCTCCGTGCGTGCTGCTTCCTCCAGCCGCCGTATGGCCTCGGCCCGCATCTCCCGTTTGAGCCGTTTATCACTGACCGGGGCAGCTTCTTCCTCCTCGTCCTCCAGCTCCGCTTCATAGTCGATGGGATGCTCGTCCTGCTCCAGCTCGCTTTCCAGCTCGGCCAGACGTTCTTCCGCAAGCGCCTGTTCCAGCGTTTCTTCCGCCCCTACGCCTGTCCCATCGTCCCATCCGGTGAAGCCACCCTCGGTATCCAGAAGCTCGTCATCAGACAGATACGCCATGACCCCACCTCTTTTCAAAAAAATATTTTATGATTTTTCAAAAATGGTTCCGTTTTGCACCCCGGATTTCTCCTATTAGTGAAAGGGTAATCTAAAAACAAGTTACTTGGGTTACAACGACTCGTTCACACTGGAGAAAGGGGGCTTTCGCCATGTTCAGGCTTGACACAAAAAAGAAGTAACACAATCGCAGATTACAAATAGAGGAACCATAACAACAGTATACACCGGATGCGCCGAAAGCGCAAGAAAGAGAGGTCCTATGGCAGATAAAAACGCCGTGTTTCTGACCCGGCACATTGGCAACACCACCTATAAAGTTCGTGTCTACCTCAGCGAAACCGCCGAGGAAACGATGGAAGATAAAATTTTGCGGCTGATCCGCAACGACGGGCTGGCAAACCAGCCGGAATGTGGTATAATGGAACTGCCACAAATGAGCCGTCCGTCTGAAAGGAGCGCCTGATATGGCAAACAGACAGACGGAAGAAAAAATCACTGCGCTTTATGAGCGCCTGTCCCGTGACGATGACCTCACGGGTGATTCGAACTCCATTCTGAACCAAAAACGGTATCTCGAAAGCTATGCAGCACAGCGGGGCTACACCAATATCGTCCACTACACTGACGATGGGTGGTCCGGCGGCAACTTTGACCGTCCCGCATGGAAGCGCCTTGTGGCTGACATCGAGGCGGGCAAGGTGGCCCACCTGCTGTGTAAGGACCTAAGTCGGATCGGCAGAAACTACCTGCAAACCGGCTTTTACACCGAGGTGATGTTCCGGCAGAATGGGGTTCATTTTGTTGCTGTCGCCAATAACATTGACAGCGAGGAACAGGACAGCGGCGAGTTTGCCCCCTTTCTTAATATCATGAACGAATGGTATCTGCGTGACCAGTCCAAAAAGGTTTCGGCAGCATACCGTGTCAAGGGCAAGGCGGGCAAGCCAACCACCAACAACGCCATCTATGGCTACAAAAAAGACCCAGAGGACAAGGACCACTGGCTGGTGGACGAGGAAGCCGCCGCCGTGGTGCGGCGGATCTTCCGGCTTGCGGTGGAGGGGCACGGCCCCCATGAGATTGCCAAGATACTCACACAGGAAAAGGTGGAGTGCCCCGCCTATTATCTGGCTCGCAACGGCAGAGGCAGCCGTAAGAACACCGTGGACACCAGCCGCCCCTATGACTGGTACGGCTTCACGGTCAGTTCTATGCTGATCAAGCCGGAGTATATGGGGCACACCGTGAATTTCCGTTCCTCCAAAAAGTCCTACCGGGATAAGCGGGTAAAAAATGACCCGTCCGACTGGCTGATTTTTGAGAACACCCACGAGGCCATCGTTGACCCGGAAACCTGGCAGCTGGCCCAGCAGGTGAAACGGACGGTGCGCCGGACAGATACCACCGGCGTCGCCAATCCCCTGACCGGCCTTGTGTTCTGTGCCGACTGCGGAGCCAAGATGTATAACCACCGGGGCAAACGCAAAAAGAATGGGCGGGAGTATGGAACCGACTTCTCTAACTGCTCCACCTACACCCTGACCTTTGAGAGAGAAACCCAGATGTGTTTTTCCCACACCGTCAGCACCAAGGCCCTGAACGCCCTGATTCTGGAAACCATCCGCACTACCGCCAGCTATGCTATCCAGAACAAGGAGGAGTTTATTCAGAAAGTTCGCAGCATTTCACAGGTTCGCCAGCAGGAAGCGGCCAAGGAGCTGAAACGCAAGGTCGCCAAGGAGCGCAAGCGCAGCGCCGAGCTGGATGTGCTGATTAAAAAACTGTATGAAACCTATGCCATGGGCAAACTGGAGGAAAAACGGTTCGAGCTGCTGTGTGCCGAGTATGAAAAGGAACAGGCCGAGCTGGAACAACTGCTTGCCTCCGAGCAGGCACAGCTGGACCAGTTTCACGAGGACACCGACCGTGCCAGCCACTTTCTGGCGCTGGCACAGAAATATACAGATTTCACCGAGCTGACCGCACCCATGATTCATGAATTTGTGGAGAAAATTCTGGTCCATGCCCCGGACAGAAGCACCGGGGAACGGGTGCAGGAAATCGAGATTTATCTGAACTTTATCGGGAAGTTTGAAGTGCCCATGCCCGAACCCACCGAGGAAGAACTGGCTGCGGAGGAAATGCGCCGCCAGAAGCGCATCCGTGACCATGAAAAGTATCTGCGCCAGAAGGAGCGTAAACAGAAGATTGCCGAGGGGCTCATCGTTCCGGGTGAACCGTACCAGCTGGTATGCCAGTGCTGCGGAGAGCCGTTCCAGTCTGTCCGCCCCAACGCTAAATTTTGCAAACCCGCCTGCCGGGAGAAATTCTACCGGCAGGAAAAGCGGAAAGCCAAGGAAATGGAAACATCACAAACTGCATAAAGACTGCGGCCTGCCCAAACAAACCGGGCAGGCCGTTTTTTTATGCCCTGAAACGGAGGGATTTTTATGACACTCTTTGAACTGGTAAAACAGAATATTTGTGTGCCGGATGCAGCGGAACACTATGGGCTGCAAGTCAACCGAAACGGGATGTGCAGCTGTCCGTTCCATGAGGATCAACACCCCAGCATGAAGCTGAATGAACGATATTTTTACTGCTTCGGCTGCGGGGCCACCGGCGATGTGATCGACCTTGTGGCAAGGCTGTTTGGCCTGAGCAGTTACGAGGCAGTGCAGAAGCTGGCACAGGATTTTGGGATTGACCCGGACAAGCCCCCTGCGGCGGCTGCCCTGCCCAAACCGGAGCGTCCTCTGCTGAAAGCATACCGGCAGGAGGAAGTGCGCTGTCTGCGGGTGCTGTGTGATTATCTGCATCTTCTGGAAAGCTGGAAGGTGCAGTACGCACCCAAGACGCCGGAAGATGCTCTGGATGACCGGTTTGTGGAAGCCTGCCAGATGCTGGACTACGTGGAGTATCTGGCGGATTTGCTGATTGCCGCCGAGCTGGAACAGCGGGTAAAAATCGTAGAAATGCTGAACAAGGACGGTCTGATTGCCGGTTTGGAGGAACGGCTGAACAGGCTGAAAAAGGAGGATAGTGCCCATGAAAAACAAAGCGCAGCTTGACGGGATGCCCGTCTGGTTCGATGGCAAAAGCATCAACGAAGCCCTGTTTTGTGAGGAGTTCTTGCAGACGCATAAGATCATCTTCACAAACGGGGCTTTTTTCACGCCCGAAGGCCGTGTGACCGATGAACTGCCCCTGCGGGGAGAAATTTTTGAGGAGCTGAAATGCTGTGCGGTCAGCAACATTCCCCGCAAAATCAGCAACATTGTGGAGCTGATGAAACTGGCGGCGCTGGTGGAGGATTTTCCCCCGGAGCCGGATCGGATTCATCTTTCCAACGGCACACTTTTTCTGAACGGAACCTTTGCAAAGGGAAAGCCGAAAATTGTCCGAAACCGCTTCCCCGTGGCCTACAACCCCAACGCTCCGAAACCTGTCCTCTGGCTGCAATTTCTGGATGGTCTGCTCTACCCGGAGGACATCCCCACCTTGCAGGAATATATCGGCTACTGCCTGATTCCCAGCAACAAGGGACAAAGGATGATGGTCATTAAGGGCAGCGGCGGCGAGGGAAAGTCGCAAATCGGCGCTGTGCTGGGAACTTTGTTCGGTTCCAACATGAAGGATGGCAGCATCGGGAAAATATCCGAGAACCGGTTTGCCCGTGCCGATTTGGAACATATCCTCCTGTGCGTGGATGATGATATGCGGATGGAGGCCCTGCGCCAGACCAACTATGTAAAATCCATTGTTACCGCCCAGGGCAAGATGGACCTGGAGCGCAAGGGCAAGCAGAGCTATCAGGGATGGATGTGCGCCCGGCTGCTGGCCTTCTCCAACGGAGATTTGCAGGCCCTGTTTGACCGGAGCGACGGCTTTTACCGCCGCCAACTGGTGCTGACTACAAAGGAAAAGCCTGCTGGCCGTGTGGATGATCCCGATCTGGCCGAGAAGATGAAAGCCGAGGTAGAGGGCATTCTGCTGTGGGCTTTTGAGGGGTTGCAGCGGCTGGCCGCCAACAACTTCAAATTCACCGAAAGTGACCGCACCAGAGAAAACCGGGAGGCAGTCAAACGGGACAACAACAATGTCTATGATTTTCTGGATTCTGACGGATATGTTCGCCTGAAAGCCGATCTATCTGCCAGTTCCAAAGAACTGTATGAGGCATACCAGATTTACTGCACCGAAAACAACCTGCCTGCCCTGAAACCCCGCAGCTTCAGCGAAGCCCTGATCGCCTGCCAGAGCCGCTATAATCTGGAATACTGCAACAATGTGACCAACGCAGCCGGACGGCGGGTGCGTGGATTTCTGGGGATTGAGGTACTGGTGAGAAATCATATATCAGTGTTTTCCGGTGATTCGATGCGTACGTACGTACCGGAAGATGTGCCGGAAGAATGGCGGCGCTGAACCGTGTACGTACGTACGCTTTGATTGACCCTTGTTCTCCCTTTTATAGCAATTCGGCGGCTATGGCAGTCAGAATCACCGGTCAAATCCCTATGTTAAATCAAGGCAAGTGGGAAACGAAAAGTATTTGACGGTTGGAAGAAATCATTTTGTGAAACCGTGATTCTCGCCCCGGTGAACCGGGTGCATGGAATCATGGAAAAATGCACGGTTTCAAGCCAAGTCACACGAAACGGAAAAGTCGGAAGGTGCGACCTATGGGCAGGACATCACACCGGCAATTCTGAACGGATTTGTTGACGAGAGAATTTTTCACGACACAGTGAAGCGGTTATGCCAGAGGGCGTACCGGCTTCGCTTTTTTATCAAGTAAATTTAGGAGGATTTTTTATGATGACGGTACGCAACGAGATTAAGGCACAGATCGTCCGGGCGGGATACACCATGCAGGAGGTAGTTGACCGGCTCCATGAGGAATACGGCTGGTCGGACAGCGTTTCCAACCTGTCCGCCAAGCTCCAGCGGGAATCTATCCGCTACAAGGAGATTGTGGAGCTGGCCGATGTGCTGGGCTATGACCTGATCTGGCAGAAACGGAGGTAAATCTATGACAAGTGAAGAAAAGAAACTGTTGCAGGCAAAGCACCGCTTGGAGGAAGCCCAGGCACGGGACCGGGTGAAGGAGCGAAAAGCCCGGACAAGGCGGCTCATTCAGGAGGGCGCTGTACTGGAAAAAGTGTTGCCGGAAGTACAGGCGGTAGGGCTTGATAATCTGGAAGAATACCTGCGGCGAAAGCTGACAGGACACGATTGAAAACGGCTGGGAGGTCTCCGGGAAACCGGGGGCCTTCCTCTTTTTTATCCCGAAGGGCGCACTTACTCACCACCTGCTAAAGCAGGCGGTGGTAGCCCTCCCGTTGGTCGGGCACGTGCGCTCTCCGAGGGGGATTGCGGCTCCTGCGGGAGCCGCTGGACAAGGCTGCATTTCTGCCAAACTGCCAGCCTTGTCCATGCAGTCGGCGCAGGGGTTTCCGTTTTGGAAGCCCCTGTTCATGGGGTGGTATATTGCCCCCCCATCCCGCCGCCTGCCTGTGTCAACCTGCCACCGGCAGCTTGACACAGATACAGGGGTGGAACGAATCGTTCCACCCCTGCTGGTGGTGCGTCGTATTTCACGACGCACTGAGCGAAAACAAGGGTGCCCTGTTTCGGGGCACCCCTTTCAGAAAGGACAAGGTGATTTATGGCGATTTATCATTTGGAGGCCAAGATGGTCAGCCGTGGAGCCGGACGCTCCGCCGTAGCTGCTGCGGCCTATCTGAGCTGTTCCCGGATGCTCAACGAGTATGACGGGGTGCAGCACGACTACACCCGCAAACAGGGCCTTGGGTGGCGGCAGGTTTTTCTGCCAGCCACCGCCCCCGCAGAGTGGCAGGATCGGGAAACCCTGTGGAACGCCGTGGAGGAAACCGAAACCGCAAAGGACAGCCGCCTCGCCCGTGAATTTGTGGCGGCGCTGCCCATAGAACTGAGCCGGGAGGAACAAATCCGGCTCCTGCAAGATTTCATCAAGGAGCAATTTGTGGCAGACGGAATGTGCGCTGATGCTGCCATCCATGACCCATATCCTCCCGGACACAATCCCCATGCCCATATCCTGCTGACGGTGCGCCCGCTGGATGAAAAGGGAAAATGGCAGTACAAGACTGAGAAAGAATATCTCTGCGTCAAAGACGGCGAGGAACGGGGCTTTACCGCCGCCGAGTTCAAGCAGGCGCAGGCCGACGGCTGGGAGAAACAGTACCAGTACAAAGTGGGCAAAAAGAAGGTGTATATGTCCCCGTCCGCAGCGCAGGCGCAGGGCTATGAACGGGTGTCCAAGTACCCCAAAAGCACCAAATTTGGCAGACAGAACCCCATCACGGAACGCTGGAACAGCGATGAGCAACTTGTTCTGTGGCGGGCTGCATGGGCGGATGTGGCAAACCGCTATCTGGAGCGCACCGGGCACGAAGAACGCATCGACCACCGCAGCCATGCCGAGCGTGGGCTGCTGGAGCAGCCTACGGTCCATGAGGGTGTGGTTGCCAGAGCCATGGAGAAAAAGGGCATTATCTCTGACCGGTGCGAGCTGAACCGGCAGATCAAGGCGGACAATGCCCTGCTCCGGGAGCTGAGGGGACAGGTCAAAAAGCTGGCGCAGACGGTCAAAAATACCATCCCGGCGCTTGCCGAGGCCATGGAGAACCTGCGTAAAAATCTGCTGCTATTCTGCTATCAGATGGGGTATCTCCGCAAAGGCAAAGAACGCCTGAACGCTTCGCTGAATACGCTGCGTCCTGCCCTCACACAGTACAATCAGCTTGCAAAAGACATCCGGAATAAGGCGAAAGAGCGCCGCAGTCTGCTTTCCGAGAAAAAGGCGCTCTCTGCTGTCCATGTGTTCCGGCACCGTGAACTTGCGACTAAGATAACGGCACTGACAGAGGATTTGGAGGAACTGCGTTCTGAAAAGAATCTGCTTCTGGCCTCGCTGGCATATACCGAGGAAGATGCCGCCGATAAATTTCCCAAAGACATTGTAGCTATGGAACAGAGCCTAAAACGGTTGGAAGAACAGGAACAGAAATATTCTGCCGAGCTGGACGCTGCCCTGAACGAGTATGCTGGGCTTCGGGAGCAGGCCCAGGGCTTTGACCTGGTGCAGCTCTACGAAACAAAACAGTCCATCCGCCCCGGCAAGGAGCAGGAAGCGGAGCACCAGGTACAGCAGGTTTACGTTGAGAAGTACAGCCCACTTCTGATGTTTGACAGTAAAAAGGCGGTGTCCCGGATGCTGGACGAGGATGCAGAGCGGCTGGCCGTGCGGAGAATGGTGCGCCAGACGCAGAAGGAGCAGCAGATTTCCAACAAGGGAAAGCGCAAGAATCAAGGACGAGATGTGAGATAAAAAGCTCTTTCTATCTCTGTCAAATGCGCTTGCGCAGCTCCGTCCAACTGGTTGCAGTCTCCAGCTCCACACCTGCGTCCAGTGCTTTGAAATGCTCCTTGCCGCAGTGGATTTTTAGCTGCTCACTGGTTTTCAGGTGCATAAAGCTGGTGTCACCCTTGGTTTCCAGGACGAAGTACAGCTTTTCCTCACCGTTCTTATTCAGATACACAGCCCAGTCGGGGTTGTACGTGCCAATGGGGGTTTCAATTTTGAAGCGGCTGGGAATCTTGAAGAACATCTTCACATCCGGGTCGTTGTCCAGGGCCACCGCCACCGGCTTCTCTACCGTGGAGCTGTCGTAAACCACATAGTCATAGACGCTGTGTTCCACCTTTACGGCGTTTCGATCCAGGTTAGCAAGCAACTCCGTGGTGTCGAAGATTTCCTGCACATAATATTCCTGGCCATCCAGCTTCACATAACGGATACCGTCGATAGCCAAGGCGTGGCGGTGGCTGCGGATTAGCTCTACGGCTTGCTCCAGAAATGCCTCCGGATTGTTGAGGAAATCGCCACACCGTCCGCTCTCTACCAGAATCCGATTGACGGTAGCCGGGGTCAACAGCGTTTCATCGCTGATGGCGGTGATGATGTCCGGCAGGGCCTGATAATCGTTGGCAATCTCCATCGTCCGCATTTCCCGTTCCATGTGGCTGATCCCGGACTGCTGGATGTGAATATCGGCAGTCTGGGACACCAGACGGGTTTTGGGGATATGGGGCATTTCCTGAAAGGCTTTGACGCAGTTCTTCACCAGCTGCTCTGTGTCAATGCTCACCCGGTAGGCGGTTTTCTGCTTGATCTTGCTCCACAGCTCCAGGAACTCCGGGGAGAGCATGACCTGTTTGTTGAGCCGTACCACCACATCACGGGAGGCATCCCGCACCGGGGGCTTCCGGTCGGCATTGGCGATAATCTGCTCAAAACGCTCTCTGGCAGCTTCATATTTTTTCGGCAGGTCAAGGGTTCCGTTCTTCAAAGCGTTCTTCATGGTATCCTTGACCTTACCGGTGCTGGTGATATACCCCTTCTGCTCAAAATGCTCCAGCAGCTCCGTAGCTTCCTCGTGGGTGACGGTATGTTCCTCTACGGTAGTGATTGTACTGGTGATTCCAATAATTGCCTCTGCTGCCTGTTCAGCGGTCGCACCGTTTTTAATTTGGCGCATGACTTCCGTTACGGGGCTGGGCGGTTCGGTGATTTTCCCTGATTCCAATTCCGCTGTAATTTTTTCTTCCGCTGCCGTCATTTCGGGGTCGGCCATCCATTTGTCAATGGAGCCGTCGTCCATCCAGGTTTTTACCAGCTCGTGGGCCTCTTCTCTGTCAATCGTATGCTCACGGGTAACTTCTTCCTGATAGGTCATCCCAGCAAACAAACTGAGCTGGAGTACACCAAACTTGACGCCAGTTTCGTCCTCGATCTCTTTCTGGAGGGTGGAAGCAAACTCGGAAAAGCTCTCGTTGGCCATGACGTGAAGGACATTGATATTCTTGTCCTCGATGCGTTCACCGTCCTGGTTCACGCACAGGCGCAGGCCACGGCCCACCTTCTGGCGGCAGGTAAAGGTGGACTTCTGCTCGATCAGGGTGCAGACCTGGAACACGTTGGGGTTGTCCCAGCCTTCCCGCAGCGCCGAGTGGGAGAAAATAAACCGCAGCGGACACTCAAAGCTGAGAAGCCACTCCTTGTCCCGCATGATGATGTTGTAGGTGTCATCGTCGGCCTGGGTGTCGCCCTTGGTGTCCTTCAAGCGTCCCTTCTTGTCCTGGGAGAAGTAGCCGTTATGTACCTTGCTCACATCTGTGCTGAATCGCTCTCGTAGGAGCGCATACTTGGGCTTTGCGATCAGCTCCTGATAGCACTCCTCAAACATAGTGGCGTAGATGCCGGGTGTTCCGTCCTCGTGGCGGTACTTGTCCACCTTGTCGATGAAGAACAGGGACAGCACCTTGATTCCCTTGTCCAGATACCGCAGCTCTTTGTCCAGGTGGGTTTCAATGGTGCGCCGGATCTGCGCCTTCTTGACGATGTTCTCGTCCACATCACCAATGGCCTTGCCCAGCTTGACCTCCTGGGTGTTGCCAAACTCGATATGTTCAAAGTCGGGAGTGCAGTCAATTCCGGTAACGGTGTAGCCTTCGTACAGTTCCCGCCCGCCGGACAGCAGGAATAAATCGTCGCCCGGCTTGACAGTCATGGCCTTGCGGGTCACGGCTCCGGTCTTTCCCTTCACATCCAGTTCCACTCTGGCCTTAAAGCCCTTGTCGTTGCTGACGGAAAGCAGCCGCACATAGGCTTGATTGAAGCCACCGGCAACCTGATTGGAGGATACGGCGATCTGCTTGACCAGCCCCATCTGGTAGGCGTCTACCGGAGTCAGGCGGTAAAGCAGATTGATTTTTTCCCGGTGGGTAGCAGAGTACCGCAGTACACACAGGGGATTGAGCGTTGCAATGGCTTCCTTGGCCTTTGGGGTGTTGTCTACACTCTGGGGTTCGTCGATGATGACAATGGGGTGGGTATTCTGAATAAAGCCCATGGCCGTCTCGCCACCCAAACGATCTTGGGCCTGGTTGATAATGTTCTCCGCCTTCTTGAAAGCGTCGATGTTAATAATCATCACTTCGATGTTGGAACTGGTGGCGAACTGCCGAACATCGGATAGCTTGGCGGAGTTATAGATAAAGTACCGGCAGGGCACATTGTCGTATTGCAGGCCAAAATGCTCCTGCGTGACCTGAAAGGATTTGTAGACGCCTTCCCGGATGGCCACCGACGGCACCACGATAACAAACTTGGTGAATCCGTACTTGCGGTTCAGCTCAAAGATAGTCTTGGTGTAAACGTAGGTCTTGCCGGTGCCGGTTTCCATCTCAATACAGAACTGGCAGCCTTCCGCTGTGGGGGTCAGGGGCAGGTTGTTCCGCTTCTGGACGGTGTGCATATTGGCGGTCAATGTTTCCTGGTCAATGTAGAGAGCATTACCCTGGCCCAGCTCATTCAGAAAATTGGTCTGGCGGTCATCCATGACGGAGAAGGTGCTTTTCGTTTTCTCCTGGCCGGTAAACAAGTCTACCACGGCATTGACTGCCTGGGTTTGAAAGTCCTGAGATTTGAATTTGAGTTTCATGTATGATCACATGCCTTTTTCTTAAGTTTAAGTAGGTCTCGCTGTAATACGGCCGTACTTGCCCAGTTATATTCTGGAATTTCCTTTTTTGCTGTCATGATTTCGGCTACATCGTCCCCATAAACATTTTCAGAAATATTTTGGAAAGAAGCCGCAACAGAAAGACAGGTTATCATTTCAGCATACTCAACCATACATTTTGCAGTAGATGGATTAAAAAGAACCAGGTTGTAACTTCCTGGATTTGAATTATGCGAAGAATTATACATCAGGCCAGAAACACCTTTTTTCCGCAAATAGTCGGAAGCGTACTGACTATACTTGTACATTTCTTTGGCGTTTTTTTGCTTTACAGGAACACTAAAAAAGTCCACAAGGACAGAGGCAAACACCATGTCTATCAGCTGCTCAAGATTATCATTACTTGTGAATCGGCTCAAATCATCTGGAATATTTCGCAAATCAGCTACCTGCACTGTTTGGAGCAGCTCAAATGGAGCGACGGATATAAAATCCCCACATATAGGTTGGACCTCTGAACAAGCAGTAGCTCTGTCACTGGCTAAATAAAGAAAAGACGTTTTTGGCTTGTTAGCCCTTCCATCCTCGACATATTCGCATGGCGGTGGCCCCATCTCGTCTGAACAGAAGCCTTTTATTCCAGATTCTTCTGAATCCAGAACAATCTTACTTTTCAACTGAATTTTATCATAGTCCTTTGGCGAAACGATTCTTGCTCTATAAAATTCCCCAGGGCCTTGTTCTATAACTATTTTATCGAAGACGCGATCCAGCATACGGTTTATTTCTGATAAAGCCTTTGGGGAATTTTCATTAAGAGCATGATTCCACAAACAATGAACTTGATAAAACAAGTCTGTATAGGTTGTGATAGCACTAACGAAATTCATAACCATCTTCACCTCAAACCAGCTTCAACTCAATGCCGTGATCCCGCAGGATATAGTAGGCATTGGCCATGGCGGTATCGTCGGCAAAGCTGTCACGGGAGATGATGATTTTCGCCGGGGCGTATTCCGTCATCTGCTCCACATCCTCGGGCTGCACATTCTCGGCCAGACAGACCAGCAGCAGGCAATCATCGCCCACGCCATAGACGGTCTTATTGTTGATGGAGAACGGTGTCACGGAGTAGGTCAGCGGCACACCCAGTTTGAGCATGATTTCATAAATCATATCCAGGTCGGTGCGCTCCGGTTTTACCCGATGAATCATGCTGTTCATCCGATGGTACAGCAGGTCAAGCTGCTCATTCTCAATGGGGGTGGCGTCCCAGGTTTCCAGATTGGATGTATCCAGTTTGAAAACTCGGAAACCCACGTCCAGTTTTGCTGCCATTTCTTTTTTTGCATTGATTACATCCGGACTTTCTTCCCATTCTGCATAAGCAAATCCTTCAAGCGAATCATGCTGATCTTGATGGCGTTTCGCTGCACGAACGAATAACCCCGAACTTTCAAGCGCATCTTTTAGCATTTTACCAGCCCGCCGGATGCGCTCCTTGCCAATCTCGCAGATATTCTTGTACCCGGCCTTGTATGCCTCGCTCTTTTCGTCGCACAGCTCGGGAAGCTGCACCAGAATGAAGCGCCGGTTGCCGCCGTCCTCTGCGTTGAGCTGCATCACTGCATGGGCAGTGGTAGCAGAACCGGAGAAGAAGTCAAGAATAAGGTCATCTGTATTAGACACTTGGGAAATTAGTTGCTTAATAATCTCGACTGGCTTTGGAAAATCAAACAAATACCGATTAAACAATCCTCCAATTTCCTTGGTTGCAGTATTTGTATAAACACCAGTGCTAAAAATAGAGGAAAAGCCAGGAAGATTGTCTGACAACTCGTTCAAAAATGATTTTTTGCGTGGACGCCCATCTGGGTTATCAGGCCAAATAATTCTGCCCTCTTGAATGAGCCGATTCATGGTGTTTCGATCATATCGCCAGCCTTTTTCGGGGCATCCGTAGTTTCTTCCATCCGCCGGGTTGATTAAATCATAGTGCAAATTTGGACGTGCATCGGCAGTAGCAAGTCCTACCATGTTAGCACTTGTCCAGGGGCCACGGGGGTCATTATCAGGATTCTTATATTGTTCTGTTTTCCTGTCGGTTCCACGGAATACCCGGTGTCCAAATTGCTTTGTATAACACACTACATACTCGTGGTCTATTGAAACACCGGTAATGTTTCGATTATCCTTGTTCTGCCTACTCTGCCATATAAATTGCGCCACAAAATTTTCTTCACCAAAAATCTCGTTGCATAGTTTTTTAAGATTATCTATCTCAACATCATCAATAGAGATAAAAATCACACCGTCATCCCGCAGGAGATTTGCCGCCAGCCGTAGGCGGGGATACATCATATTGAGCCAGTTGGTGTGAAAGCGGCCCATGGTTTCCGGGTTGGACTTGGTGGTCTGCTGGGTCACTTCCTTGTACCGGGCCATGGGGTCGGCAAAGTCGTCGGCATAGACAAAATCGTTGCCGGTGTTGTAGGGCGGGTCAATGTAGATCATCTTTACCTTGCGGTAATAAGCTTTTTGCAGCAGCTTCAAGACCTCCAAGTTGTCGCCTTCAAGGTAGAGGTTCTGGGTGGTGTCCCAGTCTACGCTTTCCTCCGGGCAGGGACGCAGAGTGCCGGTGGAACGCTTCTGGGCCAGCCGCAGGCAGTCCGCCTTGCCCTTCCACTCAAACCTGTATTTCTCAAAGTCATTGTCGATGTACTCGCCGCACAGAGAAAGCAGTTTGTCAATGTCCAGTTTGCCCTCGCTGACGCACTCCGGGAACACCGAGCGTAGCTTGTCCAGGTTGGTTTGTTCTATGTTCATGGATAAACCATCAATCAGATTGTTCATGCTGATTCTCCTCTTGCATTTCTTTCCTTATTGCTGCCTCTAAACGGTCAAACATTGCTGTATCCCGCTTATTTAGTTTCTTCATAACAATTACCATTACAATAATTACAGCTACTATCGTCAGGCACAGTAGAGCCATAAACGGCAAAATATTCACAGGATTTTCTTTACGTGTAAGAATGATCTGATTAGAGGGATTATTGATTAAATTTAACTCGCTGATCCCCTCTAAGCGATAATCGAAGTTAATAAGAGGGATACCTCCATCACTTATTATATCAACCGTGAACATTTCTCCTGGATTAAGCAAAAAATTATCAATGGTCAGTTTCTGATTGCTAAAACTACTATTTTCGACGACTTCTTCCCTGATATACTGATTGAAGCAATCGCCTATATTAACCGATAATATCTCGTCTGTTTCCCCAAAAGCAATAATAAATGGCCGTAAAAAGTCACTATTTGTTATTGGGTAAGCTCCAGTATTTTGAATTACAATCGAAGTTATGCACGGTTTTGAAACCTCACGTTCTCCGTACAATAATTTCAAGTTACTATCGTTTCCCAGCATCAGTACAAGACTTTTGCTATTTGTCGTTATACAACTAAGCTCTTTCTGCGGAAGTGTCACAGGCTGTTTGGAAATCCAGATTGTAAGGCAGATGCTTCCGATAGCCACAAGAAAACTGATTATATTAAAAGCAACCGAATATTTGTTGTAAAAATCAGTTATTTTCTTTCGCATTCTTATCAATCACCACCACAAATTCTCTCTGCACCCTTGCCGTCAGCTTTTCTTTTTCGGCAAAGGATTTTATTTTTTCTTCCAGCTCCATATCCAGCCGCATGGCGTCAAAGAACTGGCTTTCCTGCCGCTTCATGTACTCCTGCCGAAGCTGGTTGATTTTCTTCTGTGCGGCCAGACGTTTCAGCCGGTCGCCGGTGACGGCCTCCAGCTCCGCTTGTGCCTGCTGCACCTGGCTGTCCAGTGTGTTCAGCACACGGCTCAATGCCGCCTTATCAGCGGACACCTGCTGCTTCATCCGTTCCATTTCCTCGGCTTGGGCGGGAGATAATCGCTCCAACTGCGCCTCCAGCAGCGCCTCTTTTGGCACCAAATTATCCAGCGGGTGGGGACAGCTGCTCCCTTTTAACCAGTGGGGAGATCTCCGCTCATCCTCGGTGTAATTCTCCACCGGCAGCTCCAGGATGCTGCGGCAAGCTACATCGTCCAGGGACTCGCCGCTCTCCGTTAGGCCGCACAGTACGGCGTGTTCTGTACGGCTGGAGCCTGAAACCAGGGTGACAGTATAAAGGGCTATCTGGCACGGCTCCTGCACCGTCGGGATGGTCAGCACTCCCTCGTTGGCACACTCCAGCTCGTGGGGAATCCCGCGGCCTATGATACTGGACAGGGTAATCTGTCCGGCCTTGGGTTTGAAGTCTTTTGCCATGCCGTACATCTTCTGGCTGCGATAGGGCCGGTTCCGGCTCCCCGTCCAGTAGTAGAACAGCACCGGCAGTTCCCGGTACTCCGTGGCCGTGATCGTACGGTTGGATTCGTCAATCACAAAACGGCAATCATCGTTCTTTTCATTATAACGAGTAAAAAACCATTTGGTAATCTCCCAGAGGTCGTTGTTCAGCTCCTGTCCACGGCGATTCACATACTTGGGATTGATCTTCACCTTGTCGGCCAGTTCCTTGGTGAAGGTGGTAAACAGAATATCCTCCGCTGCGGAGACGGTCTGCCGGTTATCTTCCTCGTGGGTACTCAGGGTCTGGCGGTATGCCTGCTCAATCTGCGCCCTGGGCCGCAACCGCTGGGCAATGACCGGAAAGGCTGCTTTTACATCATCTGTAAAACCGCCCAGCACGTCATCGGTAATACCAAAGACACCGTCTGTCACCAGCATCCGCTTATTGACCAGCTCCAGTTTGCGAACGTCGGCAAAGTTGTTCTTGTCGATAAAGGCCACGGACAGCACGTCGTTTTCCTGACCCAGCCGGTGGCAGCGGTCGATACGCTGCTCCAGCTTTAAGGTGTTGTACGGCAGGTCGTAGTGGATGATGAAAGCAGCCTCCTCCAGATTGAAGCCCTTGGCACCGTTATCGGTGGAAATCAGCACCTCGCCATCCTCCTTGAACTGGCGGATCACGGAGTAATCGGCGCTGCCGTTGTAGGCCAGAGTGCGGTACCGGTCAGAAAGAAGATTCTGGAGCATCTTCTGGGTTTCCACGCTCTCGGTGAAGATAACCGCTTTCTGTTTGGCTCCCGTTTTCTTCATCAGGGAAAATCCCTGTTTGAGAACGGTCAGCAGCTCACCGGCCTTGGCATCCTGGGGAATGCTTTCGGCTGCGGTTTGAATCTCTTGCCATTGGCTTAGTTCGTCCGCTGCGTTTTCCAGCCCCTGGAGCCGCTTGACGATACCTTTGATGGTTTGCAAAATTGCCGCCGTAGAGGAACCCAACAGGCCCAGCAGCCGCAGAGCCAGGTCATATTGGTTCATTTCGGGAAAGGCTCGCTTTTCCGGCTGGTTGATGTAGGCATACAGCAGGTCATACAGCTGCCGCTCTGCCTTGCCGGGAGTATATTCCACGGTCAGCAGTACACGCTCCGTCACCTTGGCGTAGTGTTTGGCCTGGGAACGGAGAGTACGGAAACAATAGCGGCTGACCCGTTCGCTGAGTTCCGGGTAGTTCTCCGGTCGGCGCAGATACCGGGCCAGAAACTCTTTTTCTCCCGGCAGCAGCGTTTTGTCGATGAACCAGATCAGACCGTACAAGTCCATGATGTTCTTTTCGATGGGGGTGCCGGTCAGCAGCAGCTTGAAGGAGTCTCCGGCGATCCGCTTGAGGGCCTTGGCCTGCTTGTTGTCCTCCTGGTAGACTGGAGAGAGGGCATTGGCTTCCTCGAATACCGTCAGATCCCAGTTAACTACCTTTGCGGCCTCCTCATTGTCGGCGGCGAAGTCGTAGGTAGTAATAACAATGGCATCTTGGATAAAAGCGTTGGAGTTGTCCTCACTGGTGTTCTGCCGCCATTGGTCCCGATTGGTCAGCACCACATATGGGACGGTATAGAATCGCTCCAGCATTTCCGTCCACTGGTGCAGCAGGTCGGCATTGGGAATGACCAACAGAATCCGGCTGTATCCCTCCAGCCACTTTTGATTGATGACCAGCATGGCCTCGTGGCTCTTGCCCATACCTGCTTCATCGCACAGAACGGCACCTTTCTGATAGGGGGAACGCAGGGCAAAGCTGGCCGCTGCAATCTGAAACGGATAGATTTCAATATCCGATGATGCAAAGACCGGAAGGAACTGTTCTGCTTCCGGCAGTTGTTCCAAAAGTCGGGCCTTGTAATAGGCATGAAACGGTGTTTGCGGCATGGCAATTCCCCCCTTTTTCTTTTATTTACACTTCTTTTTATTATGGCAGATATTGACGAAAAACGCAACGACGATTGATTCCTTTATTTAAGGGGAAAATGTCATTTCCAAAATAAAGACCACAATCAGTGCCGGACTGATTGTGGTCAAAAAGCATTATAAAAATGTGATATTGTTTATGCCTTAATTCGTTGCTGAATGGTAAAACACCCTTGACAAATCTCTTTCCAAAAGAAAATCCTTTTGAAGTACGCAACCGACAACGGTTTCCCTAATCCAAAGTTCTTCATTGACGATGGTGTGTCTGGGGTAACATTTGACCGTCCGGGCTGGAATGAAATGATCCGGCTGGCCGAAGCAGGAAAGGTTAGAACCGTCATTGTCAAGGATATGTCCCGCATGGGCCGGGACTATCTGAAAGTGGGCTACTATACCGAGAGTTTCTTTGCTGAGCGGGATATTCGGTATATCGCCATCAATGACGGCGTGGACAGCGACAAAGGGGACAATGATTTTACCCCTTTCCGTAATCTGTTCAATGACTTCTACGCCCGCGATACCAGCAAGAAAATCCGGGCCGTTATGCGGGCAAAAGGAAACGCCGGGGAACACCTCTGCACCAATCCGCCCTACGGGTATCAGAAAGACCCGGCGGATAAAAAGAAATGGATCGTAGACGAGGAAGCCGCCGAGATCGTCAAACGGATTTTCGACCTGTGCATTGCGGGGAAAGGCCCTATGCAGATTGCCAAACTGTTGACTGCCGAACGTGTCCTGACCGTCAAGGCTCACTACGCCCAGCGGGACGGTCAAATGTTACCCCAGACACACCATCGTTAATGAGTTTGTAAAGAAGATTATCGTCCATGCGCCGGATAAGTCCAGCGGACACCGCAGGCAGAAGATTGAACTGGTCTGGAACTTCATCGGAGAAGTCAATCTGCCGGGCGACGATCAGACCGTGGAACGGCAAAGAAAAGGCAGGACGGCATGACCTTTCAGCCATGCCGTCCTGCGACAATCAAATTACTTCCTTATGGGGGCGCGCCTTTCTGCGGTGCCTTTTCCTTTTATCTGCATCGGATGGGATGGCGGATAACTGTTTTTAAATTTTCCGGTTTGCAGCGCCGGACATCGCTTAAGTAAATCTCATGGTGGTACCGTCCACTTGTGAAATCCAGTACATAGCCCTGTTCTTTGGCAAAGTGATCCATCATCTGCACGGTTTCTGGCTCATTATCATAAGGGCCGATGTGCATGCACTGAACGCACAGTCCCTCTTCATAGGTAAGAAATTCTACTTTTGAAAAATCAGTTTGTTTTTTCTCGGTCGCCTCTCCTATAGCCCACTGGAAAGTTTCTTTTGTCACAAATTCCGGCAGGCGAATCAGAGAAATCCATTGGAAGGTTTCCTTGTGGGCATAATCCACACCATAAATGCCGTCTTGCCACCAGAGCCCTTCCAGAGGCGGGACCACATAATCGAAATATCCCTCGATTTTATGCTTGCCCATTTTGCTCATCTTGATAGTATAAGCAATGCCATATAAAAGGCCGATAGATTCCTTATAGGTGCCGTTTTCTTCGTTTGGATCGCCTTTTCCTCTTACAGCTATAAGATTCATCGACGGAATGGTGAGAATCTGCGGCTTTTTCGGCGGCAGATAAAATTCCTTATACTCTTTTTTATAATCGAATGCCATATTTACCACTTCCTTAGCTTTTCCACTCTTTCACAGATGGATTCCTCAAATTCTTTCTCTGAAAGCTGCGGATCGCGTGTTGCTTTCCAGATGGCGCAGGGCAACTGTTCACATCCAGCACAGGTAGCATAGCGGTGTTTCTGCACCGAACAGGCATAGATAGGGCACGCTTTTCCATTCGGCGCATGGAATACCCTGCCCTGACACTCGTTGCAGCCAGCGCACTCCTTTTGATAAAAATCACAGGCATCACATTCCGTTCCACAGCAGCTGATATTCAGAATTTCCCGCTGCCGCTTCTTGCTGAATCCTCCAAGCATCAAGCGGTAGGCTTTATCCAGCAGATCCTTTAGCAGTTCATCCGGCACCGCCCCGTCTGGTTTCACAGAGATCCAGTTTCGCTTGTCTGAATAATAGCCTGGAATGATATCTTCATACTGCTCTCGAAGAAAATCCCCCTCTGCCGGATCTACTTTTAAATTGATATAGTAAGGCTGATTTTGATCGTCTAAACAAACGGCAGCAAACATCTTTCCTCCGATATGATACCGAACCCAGTTCCAACTGGGCTGCAAATCCTTTGTAACGCTCCGCTTATTAAGCAAGTACTCATCTAACCAATTGTATCGCACTTTTTATCCCTCCCCATATCGGTTTGCCGTCTTTTTCAGAGAATCCACTAATTCTTCCTGCAATTCTTTCGGTTCCAGCAAAACAACCTTATCCCGGAAGGTCAAAAGCCAGGTTAGCAGATTCTCTGCATCGGTATAATCGGCACGAAAAAGTAGCTTGCCGTCCTTTTGCTCCTCGAAACAGCTGGTGCCGAATTCCTCTACCAACCGCCACTTGCATTCCGGTTCAAACAAAGCCTTCACCCGGATGCCACCCGGAAAAATCCGCTCATTGCTAAGATCCGGAAGCGGTACCAGGCGTTCTTCGAAAGTTCCTTCCAGTCTAGGTTCTTCCATGCGATTGAGTTTGAACAGGCGATAATCTTCCTTTTCTCTGCAATATCCCCATACATACCAACTGGACCACCGAAATATCAGGTAGTATGGTTCCAGAATCCGCTCACTTTCCCCTTTGGGCGCATAATAACGAAAAGATATGGTATAGTGCCCGTCCATCGCTTTCCGTATACAATCGATTTTCGGCGCAAGGGATTCCTTATACCAAGAAGAAAGATCAATAAGGATATTCTGGGCACCCGGCATCAGCGTAGAAGCGCCGGCAGAGAGCTTTTCCATCAGCTGCGCCACCTGGTTGGTACCACTAACACTGTCTAAGCTTCTAAGCCCTGCCAGAATCGCCTGCATATCGGCAGAAGTCAAAAGCGTGCTGTCGATTTTATAGCCTTCCATAATGGAAATGCCGCCGTTTTGCCCCTGTGCTGTTACGATGGGAATACCAGCTTTACACAGAGCCTCGATATCCCGGCTAATCGTGCGACGAGAAACCTCAAATCTTTCCGCCAGTTCCGGTGCTGTGATGTGTTCTTTCTGCAATAGAATAGATAGTATCCCGATAAGTCGGTCAATCTTCATACTTCACCCTCTTCCCAAATAACAGAATAGCAAATCAAACACGACAACAGGCTGTCATGTTTACACACGACAGCCATGTTTTTTATAGTTTCTTTGTAGATGCACCATAACGAATCGTCTTATAAATCGTCGTACCGATCTCAAGCAACGTGATCACAACAATAAAGGCAAGAAGTCCGTTAGATACCATGTCCCCATCCCAACGAGTGAAAAATTGTGCCGCTGATTCCGCCTTATCACCCACTGCCAACTGAAGATCCGTTATAAAATTCGGATTCCAGATAGGAAGAACCTTTAATACAACCACGCTTAACGCAATTTGAATCGTTCCGCACACAATATTACTGATCATGACCAGCTTACAATAAACCCCCACAACCAGACGCAAAATCTCGTCTACAAGTCCAATGAGCAAACTGAGCACAAAAATGGGAAGAATGACCTCCCACTGATCCAGATTGAAAATCGGCACTGTCGTCACCGTTTCCCCTTGTGTGAAAATTGCAGCAAAGAAATGAGGAGAAAAAATCAGTAGGACACTGAAAATAACAATAAATATAATCCCTACAATACTGTCGCCTCGGCTTATAATCGCCTTTTTATTAGGAACAGGTTCCAGAAACTTCGGTGTCCATCTAAATTCCGCCGTTTTTTTGTCTTCTGATAGTTTCTCCACAGACCATCTTTCGGTCTTTTTCATCTCAATCTTGACTTTTTGCCGTTCCATAATGGCAAAAGTTAAAGTTACCGCACCGAATGCGGATATACAGGACAGAATAGCATTCGTAATTCCCTTGGTCAGACCATCTACAATCGCACGTATCATAACCGGGACAGCATTTTGCGAAGTCTTCACCGGCATTTCTCCTATAGCATTGATTAGAGAAATCGCCAGTATGGGGGCAGCGGCACAGATCAAAACAACCTTAACAAACCACAGATAGGTTTCAAAATATTCTGGTCCGATCAAGTATTGCCGGTCATTCTGATACTGCTTGGCAAATTCAGCCGGATCACCAAGTTCAGTCAGCACCTCTTCCATGGAACCTTTGTCTGCGTACATATCGCTGATCAATTCTTCCAGTTCCATACGCACTTCGTCCCGCTGTGCTTTGGGCAGGCGACGAATAACCTGATAAATATATCGACCCATATACTCTTTTTCACTTGGCTTCATGTTTCTTCCTCCATTAACAGCTTTTCTATACCGGCAGATAAATTTTCCCAATAGGTTTTGAGCTGTTTGTAAATTTGCTTCCCGTATTCTGTTCGCTGATAATACTTTCTCGGTTTTGCACCGCCGGTTTCCCACTTGCTTTCCAAAAGTCCCTGGCTTTCCAGCCGACGAAGCAGCGGATATAAAGTATTTGGATCAATGGCAACACCTTTTTGTTCCAAGCTCTGTACCAAAGCATACCCGTATTTGGGTTCTTTCATCTGGCTGAGTACGCTGATGGTCAGTGTGCCTCTTCGAAGTTCCAAAAGCAAAGTAGACAGCAGTTCCTTTTCTTCTTCCATCTGCGTCACCTCCTTGTTGCTATTATACTGTATAATATACAGTATTGTCAATAATCAAATATAGTTTAATTAAAAGTGCTCATACATTTATTACAAGCGTTTGATTCACATGTTGACAAGTTTACTTGGCAGTGCTATAATGATGACAAGAAAACTTGGCAAAGGAGGCGGGCTCATGAACAAAGAAGAAATTTTAAAAGCAAGCCGAAAAGAAAATAAAAATAAGGATTTAGCTGAAATTGAGGTTATGTACCAAGCAGGAAGCCACGCAAGCAGAGTAGGAGCATTAGCGTGTTGCCTGGTGTCCTTACTTTCCTCTATGCTTGCACATACTATGCTTTACAGCCCGTGGATCATATACTTCAGTATGATTGCAACACAATGGCTAGTTCGATTTATTAAGATGAAACATAAGAGTGATTTGGTAGTGGCGATATTGTTTTTATGCCTTACAGTTTTAGCTTTAGTTGGATTTATCCGTCGCCTTTTAGAGGTGACAGTATGAACGAAGAGTTAAAACTGAAAAATAATTTAAAAGAAGCTCGTTTGGCAGCAAACCTATCTCAAGCACAGCTTGCTGAAATGGTCGGTGTTTCAAGAAATACAATCAGTTCTATTGAAACAGGGCAGTTTAATCCCACAGCCAAATTAGCACTAATCATTTGTACGGCATTGGATAAGAAGTTTGAAGAATTATTCTTTTTTTAGGAGGATATTATGGGTAACTTGATGTTATTGATTATAGGTGTAGTTATTTCGATTCTTGGAATTGTGAATATAAAAGGAAATATCAGCACGATACACTCATACAACCGGAGAAAAGTTTCAGAAGAAGATGTTCCGAAATATGGAAAGCTAGTTGGAACTGGAACGCTTATTATAGGTGTTTCTTTGATTGTATCTTATTTTACAACATTTTGGAGTACTACGATAATGGTGTTTATTGAGATACCAGCGATCGTCATTGGATTAGCTTTTATTCTATATGCGCAAATAAAGTACAATCGCGGGATATTTTAAATATAATAATTTGACAAAGGACAAAAGGCATTGCTTCTGCGATGCCTTTACTCTTTAATTATATTTCCGACTTACAATATAAGCTAAAAAGTTTATTTTTCCGATATATTCAGCATAGTATCGTTAGCAGTTCGCTATTAGCTTGTGTATACTGTTGAAGCTTCCAAATATACTAATACTATGAGCATTAGTTGTTACGGTTTTATCGTGATTGGAGGTGGAACGGATGCAAAAAGAAAAGCGAGTTGAGGAAATAATCGGTAAACGCATTCAAAAGATCAGACTAGCCAAAGGCTATACTCAACAACAATTTGCTGAAATGATTGGGTTATCTACAAATTACTTTTCGGATATTGAAAGAGGTAAGAGTTCTGCCCGATTGGACAAGCTTGTAGCAATAATAAATGCTTTAGAGTGTTCGGCAGATGATATATTCGTAGATGTAATTGATTATGGATACAAAATTAAGAGTTCACAGTTATCAGAGCGTCTTGAAGAATTGCCACCTGAGGAAAGAGAAAAAGCATTTGCTATTCTTGATGTCTTTATAAGTAAAGCGAATCAATAGATTTTAAGAGTCTGCGGAAATCCGCAGACTCTTTTTATATTCTCTTTATTTTTTCGCAATGGTGTGTTAAACTAACGATAATAGCGTAACTTATCGTTATAATCGTTAGTTTTGGAGTGGTGTTGTGAAAGATAAAACAGCTTGCTTTACAGGACATAGAAAAATAGCCTTTGAACAACAGAGATATGTTGCCGAACGCTTGAAACAGACCATAGAAGAACTTATTTTAGATAGGTACTGTTATTTTGGCACTGGCGGTGCGCTTGGTTTTGACACATTGGCGGCACAATGTGTATTGTTTTTGAAAAAGCAATATTCTCATATTAAGTTGATATTGGTTTTACCCTGTGTTACACAAACAAGTGGATGGAACAAAGAAGATATTGCTATTTACGAGGAAATCAAAAATCAGGCAGATAAAGTGGTATATACATCTAAAGATTATTCAAAGGAATGTATGTTTAAAAGAAACCGCCATTTGGTGGATTATAGTAGTGTTTGCGTGGCGTATCTGACCAAAACAAGAGGAGGAACAGCTTATACAGTAAATTATGCTAAGCAGAAAAACATACGAGTGATCAATTTAGCAGAATATTAGCTGTATGGTCTATATTTATAAAACGCTTGTTAAAATGCGGGCGTTTTATTTAAATTAAGAGATAATTTTTATGGAAAGCATACTTGACATTTACGGCTTCCTTGCTATAATAAGAATATGGAAAGCTGGCTTTCCATAGGAAGGAGGAACGCCGTGAAAAACCGTTTAGAGAAAATTCGGAAAGAACGAGGGATTAAGCAGGAAGAACTTGCCGCTGCGTTAGAAGTGTCCCGACAAACGATTGGCTCATTAGAAAACGGACGATATAACCCTTCTATTATCTTGGCGTTTAAGCTTGCACGGTATTTTGATATGAGCATTGAAGATATTTTTATTTATGAGGAGGAGAATTGATATGAAGAATAAAATTTGGTACTTGGGTTACATTATTTCGCTATGTATCGTGCTGATTATTTTTCTGACAGATTTTAACAAAATGGTAGACATAGGGCTTGCAGTTTTGTTTAGCGCAATATTTTCTGTTTCGCATACGCAAATTTTGCATAATAAAATGATGAAAAATGATACAGAGTACAAGAATAATGTTATGGATGAACGCAATATTGCAATTAAGGAAAAGGCGGGAAATATCACAAATATGATTACTCTTACCCTATTAGGCTTAGCAACAGTGATATTTATTTGCTTAGATTTGTTACTTCCGGCAATTGTAACCGGAGCAATTATTACTGTTCAACCAGTCATCCTGATTATTGTCAGCAATATGATTGAGAAAAAAATGTAAGGGAGAATATTATGAAATTTGTAATTGAACACTTATCAAAAAGCTTTGAGAAAAAGGAAGTTCTCAGAGATATTGATTTTACCTTTGATGAAGGAAAAATTTACGGGCTGCTCGGCAGAAACGGTGCAGGCAAAACAACACTGTTTAATTGCCTGAATCGGGATATCAAGACAGACAGCGGAAACTTTTACATAGATACAGACGGAGTTCGCCGTGAGGTTACGGCTGATGATATTGGATATGTACTGTCTACCCCTACCGTACCGGAGTTCCTTACGGGCAGAGAGTTTTTAAAGTTCTTTATGGATATCAATGAGAAGTCCATAAAAAACCCGAAAAGCATCGATGAGTATTTCGAATATATGAGCATTGAGCCAGAGGACAGAGATAAACTGCTTAAAGACTATTCCCACGGTATGAAAAACAAAATGCAAATGCTTATTAACATCATTGCTCAGCCGAATATTTTACTACTTGACGAGCCGCTGACATCCCTTGATGTAGTTGTTGCTGAAGAAATGAAGCAGCTGCTTCGCTCGCTGAAGCAAGATCGCATTACTATTTTTTCTACACACATTATGGATTTGGCGCTTGACCTTTGTGATGAAATTGTACTTCTTCATCACGGTGAGCTGGAAGTCGTAGAAAAAACAGATTTGGACAGCAAGGAATTTAAGGATAAGATTATTGCGGCATTGCGGGAGGAAGGAAATGAATAAAACACTTAAAATTTCTTTTTCCCTGAAAAATACATACCGGGTGAACGGAATTCTGTTTTCCCTCAAGCAGATTCCGCTATTGAAAAGATTGCTTCCGGCAACGCTTTATAAGGTAAAAGGGCTTAAAGTTTTTGCGAACATACTGTCTGTTCTGTGGGAAATCGCTTCTACGTTCCTTGGAAAACTTCTTTATTTTCTTACATTTGTATGCGGCGTAGGTATGTTATATAAGGAACTGCCTGAAAACGATGTCTTTCTGCACATTTTACTGATTCTTACAGTGATCGGCAGTTTTACGAATACCCATCTTTTTAACCCGTCAAAAGATAAATATTACGCAATGATCCTTATGCGAATGGACGCAAGGGAATATACGCTGGTAAACTATACCTACGAAATTATAAAAGTTGTTATCGGATTTCTTCCTTTTACCATTTTGTTTGGTATGAACAAAGGATTACCGTTATGGTTTTGTCTGCTCCTGCCGCTTGGCATAGCGGGGATGAAGCTGTTTGCTGCTGGTATCACTCTGTGGGATTATGAGAAAAGAGGCTTTGGCTATAACGAAGGTAAACTTTCAAAATATGTATGGGGCGCTATTGCTTTGCTGTTAGCAGCAGCATACGGTCTGCCTGCGGTTGGATTTGTTTTGCCGTCAGTTATATCAATAATTATATTTTTGGCCTGTATTCCGTTGGGTATGGCAGGGGCGATCAAGGTACTGAGCTTCGGTGATTATCGTGCAATCAATCAGGAATTGTTGTCCGGATTAACCAATCAGATGGATTCCTCAGCGAAAACACAAATTATAAAACAGGCAAATGAGAAGAAAATATCTGCGGATACATCTATCACCAGTAATCGCAAAGGCTTTGAATATTTGAATGAGCTGTTCATAAAAAGGCACCGAAAGATTCTTTGGAACTCCACAAAAAAGATTTCTTATGTTTGTACCTTCCTTGTTATTGGTGTTTTGATGGTTGCTTTTCTGAGCCCTGATTTAAAGCCGAAAATTAACGGCATGGTGATGACTTGGCTTCCGTATTTTGTGTTTATTCTGTATGCAATCAACCGTGGTACAAGTTTTACACAGGCACTTTTTATGAACTGCGATCACAGCTTGCTTACCTATTCCTTTTACAAACAGCCTAAATTTATATTACGGCTATTTCAAATCCGTTTGCGTGAAATTATGAAGATCAACGCTGTTCCGGCATTGGTAATCGGTATTGGACTGGCATTGATACTCTTTGCTACGGGAGGAACAGACAATCCACTCAATTATGTTGTGCTGATTGTTTCCATTCTCTGTATGAGCTTGTTCTTCTCAATTCATTATCTTACGATTTATTATCTGCTCCAGCCTTATAACGCAGGAACAGAACTCAAAAGCGGCACTTATAAAATCATATTATGGGCAACTTACTTTGTGTGCTTTTACATTATGAAGCTCCGCATGCCCATTATGGTATTCGGTGTAATGACGATCGTGTTCTGTATCCTTTACAGTATTGTGGCAAGTATTTTGGTATATCGCTTTGCACCTAAAACATTTAAAATCAGAACATAATTAGGCAGATTGAGTTAATACAAAATTATATTGAGTAATACGACTGATTTGAGGAGAGTGTGAAAATGGCTACTTCAAATATAAAAGCGTTGATCCCCGGCCAACTTCACAAAGTGTGGGAGTTTGTTCTGGATATCGAAAATTACGCTACTTGGAGAAGTGACCTAAGTAAAACAGAAGTCATCAGTGACACGCAATTTATCGAATATACCAAAGACGGCTACCCTACCACATTTACTGTTACGGTTGTCGAGCCATACAGACGATGGGAATTTGATATGGAAAACAGTAATATGAAAGGTCATTGGATCGGTGTTTTTACGGATAAAGGGAATGAAACAGAGATTGATTTTACGGAGTTCGTGGAAGCAAAAAAGTGGTTTATGAAACCCTTTGTAAAGTCATATCTGAGAAAGCAACAGTCACAGTTTGTTGAGGATATAAGAAAAGCATTAGGAGGAATATAAACTATGAAAGATATGATCGGATATTGCGGGCTGGATTGTGAAAAATGCGACGCATATCTTGCGACAATTAACAACGATCAAACCTTGCGTGAGAAAACAGCGAAGCTGTGGGCAGAGTTAAATAATGCTCCTATTCAGCCTGAACATATTAACTGTGAGGGCTGCCGGATGAATGGAGCGAAAACGGTTTTTTGCGACAGTCTGTGCGGGATTCGGAAATGTGCATTAAATAGAGGTGTTTCTACCTGTGGTGACTGTCCAGAGTTAGAAACCTGCCCCACTGTTCGTGTGATCCTCGAGAATAATCCTTCTGCTATGGAAAACTTGAAAGGATAATACATTATGAAAAAAATAGTTTTAGGCTCAATGATGTTCCTTGCGGGAGTACTTTCTACTGCAATAATTTTAGCTGGCTCAATGGCTAACGATTGGACAATTAACGGACAACATTCAGCTTTTTGGAATATTTCTCGATATGGTCTTATGCCTGCAATCTATATCTTTTTAGGCATTGCAGTTGTTGGTTTAATATTAGCTTGTTGGGGGCTGCTTGATAAGAAAAAATGAAATAGCAAACTGGAATTTGAGAGGGAATTGAATATGAATAAGGAATGGTCTGAACTTAATAAAACAATGCAGGCACAAATAAAAAAGAAAGATACTTATAAGATGGGCATTGATACTTTACTGGGTTTACGTAGTCAGTTAATGCAAACCTTAGTATCTTTCAAAGAGGAATTATGCAGAGACGATTTTAACTCAATCCCCTTCATAAACGCTGATGGTTATCATAGTAAGACGATTGCTTATTCTATTTGGCATATTTTTCGCATTGAAGATATCGTTGCGCATACAGTGATCAATGAAGATGAACAAGTGTTTTTTTCAGGGAATTATCAAGAGCGTATCAATTCACCCATCATTACAACAGGAAATGAACTTATTCAACAGCAGATTGCTGACTTTTCAAAACAGCTTAATCTGGAAGAATTATATTCATATATTTTTGAAGTGCGGGAAAGCACTGAGAAAATGCTTGAACGGTTACCTTATGATGAATTGAAAAGAAAAATACCTGAAGAAAGAAAAGGATACTTAAAATCGTTGAATGTAGTAAACGACTGTGAAGAAGCAATTTGGCTGATTGATTATTGGTGTAATAAAGATATTCGTGGACTTATTCAAATGCCGTTTTCAAGACATTGGATTATGCACACAGAAGCCTGTCTGCGCATAAAGAACAAGATACATTCATCTCAGTTTATTTAGTAAGTGATAAACCGGAATTTGTGAGTCTATGATAATTTGGCTCATTTATAGAAAAAATAAAACCGCAGGGTTCATTCTATTTAGACCCTGCGGTTTTTTTGTACTTCATTGAAATTAACTATCCTTTGGATTGGGGAAAGAAATTGTAACAGCAAATCCTCCCTGTTCTCCATGATCAAAAGAAACATATCCTTCATGTGCTGCAACGATCTGTTGTACAATCAGAAGTCCCAATCCATGTCGTGGTTCTGTAGTCCCACTGTCACTCATCATGTAATGGGGCGTTGTTCGAAGCACCTCCAATTTCTCATCGGTAATGCCTACACCGTTATCCTCCACGTGAATCAGTGTTTCTGTATCAGTTTTCTCTACGCCAACGAAAATGGAGCATCCTCCTGGATTGTGTACCTGCGCATTGGTAATCAGATTGCCGATGGCCCTGTGAAGCAAATCTTTATCCCCGTTTATAATGCACGCTGTCAACTTGTCATCCGTTGTCCATTCGATTGGATACTTTTCCTCCAGACCGAGATTGAGAAAATCTACAACGCTCTGCCTAGCCACTGCGACAAGGTTTACCGGCTTTGGATTCATTGGCTGCATATTGTATTCCAGTTTTGACGCAAGATTTAGATCATTGATAAGGTTTTTGATTCTTTCGCTCTGTTGCCGGATGATTTTAGCTTTTTTTCGGTCATCCGCCGGCAAACCGTCATTGTCCTCGATCTGCCCTGCATACCCCATGACCATAGAAAGAGGCGTGCGGATGTCGTGGGAAACCCCAGAAATCCAGTTTGCCCTTGCCGTCTCCCTTCTTTGCAGGTTTCGCTTTTGTTTTTGGAGAATATCTGATGTCTGATTGATTTTAGCTGCAAGGTCGGATAAAAGTCCTTTTTCCTTAACATAAACAGGCTCTCCTGAAGGCAGAGCTTGTATACCATTTGTAATCGGCTTAACGGATTTCAGCAACTTGGAATTGGCAATCATATAAATTAGGAAAATCAAAAAAACATTTACGCCAATCACAATCAGAACAGTATACGGCGCATTTTTTATGAAATTATAATCCCAGCTTGGAGACATATGTTTCCAATATCTGTCTTTCGGATAGCCGATAACAACTAATCCGTTTTCAGATTCTCCCGTATAGGTAGGGTATCCATCAATATAACCTCTTGTCAAACTTGCAATGTCAGAGATCGTATATTGCAGCGGAACTGTATCCGGCAGATTTTCCGTATGCCATTCTACCTCTAATGTATCATTATCAATATAGATTGCCCATGCATTTTCCTGCCTTAACTGTTCAGACATAGCGTCAGACAAGACATATCCAGACTGAGTTTCCTGCAAGGCTTCAGCAGTTTCTTTTGCGATCGTCCACGGTCTACCGTTAGCCGTTTGATTTGCGGAGATAGCAGCAAGAACAATAATGTTAAGGACGATAATCAATACGGTACTTAACAGTAATATACCTACAAATCTCCGAATAAGTTTCGTAATATCTTTCATATCATTTCCCCGCTAATACTAACTTATAGCCCAAACCCTTTACCGTGATAAGAGATACAGGCTTTGACGGGTTAGCTTCGATTTTTTCCCGGATCCGACGGATGTGTGCCATCAGAGAATTTTCATATCCGAAAGGATTGTCTCCCCAGGCAGCTTCACAAAGCTGGTCTATGGTAACGATTCTTCCGGCATTGCGACATAGAGCCGACAAAATATCATGTTCTTTTGCGGTCAGAGGAAAATGCTCACCATTTTTGATGACTTCTGCACGGTCAAAGTCAATCTGGCTTCCAGCAAGCTGCACTACAGGATTTTCCTCCTTATAGTAGCGTCGCAGAATGATCCCCACTCGCAAAAGCAATTCCTTCGGCAGGAAAGGTTTTGTCATATAGTCGTCAGCGCCAAGCCCCAATCCTTTTAATTTTTCCTCGTCTTCCCCGCAGGCCGTCAGAAAAAACACAGGTGCTTCTGTGAAGGTTCTCATCTGCTTAAGGAGAGAAAATCCATTCCCATCAGGCAACATAACATCTAAGATGGCAAGTTCAGGTCTCCATTCCCTGCACTTATTCAGCGCATCTGCTACTGTCCCGGCAGTCTGAACTTCTTTGAATCCGTCCTGTTCTAAAATTGATGTAACCATATCAAGCAAACCAACCTCATCGTCTACGATGAGGATTTTTTTATACTTTAAGTAACTGTAGTCCATAACTGATTCTCCTTCTCCTATATTATAGCATATCATTCCCGCATTTCAGCAATCCATCTCAAATGTAAGGTAAATGTAAGGCAGGCAGAAGGTTGACGCAAGGTTGCATCCTTATAATAAAGACAACAAAAGAAAGGAGATCACTGTAATATGAATATAATCGAAACTCAAAATCTGACGAAAACCTATGGAGATTTTACTGCGGTATCCCGTCTGAATCTTCACATCCGCAAAGGAAGCGTTTACGGATTTTTAGGTCCTAATGGAGCAGGAAAATCTACTACGATGAAAATGTTTCTTGGTTTGACACAGCCAACGGAAGGTAGCTTTTCTATTGACGGAAAAACATATCCATCAGACCGAGTTTCCATTTTGAAGGAAGTTGGTTCATTTATTGAAGCGCCCGCCTTCTACGGAAATCTGACTGGAGAAGAAAATCTTGAAATTATACAGAAAATTCTTGGATTACCGAAAAGCAGCGTTTCCGACGCTTTGGAGCTAGTCGGCTTAACTGAGTTTAGAAAAAGGTTGGCAAAGAAATATTCTCTTGGTATGAAACAGCGTTTGGGCTTGGCGGGCGCACTAATTGGTAGACCGCCGATCCTGATTCTGGACGAGCCAACCAATGGACTCGATCCGGTCGGAATTCACGAAATACGCACATTGATTCGTTCTCTGCCGCAGAAATATGACTGCACAGTATTGGTTTCTTCTCACTTGCTCCCTGAAGTAGAGCTTATGGCTGACGATATTGGTATTCTGAATCACGGACATCTGCTGTTTGAGGGAACAATGGAAGAATTAAAAATAAGCGCTCGTTCTTCTGGATTCCCAACTGACAATCTGGAAGATACCTTCCTTGCTATGATAGATGAAGATAATCGAAGAAAAGGAGGTACAGTATGAGCCTCTTAATCGAATCCAAAAAACTGAAACGAACAGGTTATCTTCCGGCGTTTTTAGTAGGCGGGATCCTTGCAGCAGCGTTTCCAGTTGCCTATATGATGGTAAAAGCAGAGGAAATGACTTCTCTTTCAGGCAATCCAATAAACATATTGATGTCTACAAATTGGCAAATGATGGCGATGTTAAATATTCTTATTTCTATTTGCGGTGCGTGCATGATGTATCACACAGAATATGCCGATAACGGTATGCAGAAAATGTCGGTGCTACCAATTAGTCAAGGCAATATGTTTTTCGGAAAATTCCTTATTGCTGTTTTGGTGCTATCCGCCATGGTGGTCATCGAGATGGCGGTTTTAGTTGGCTGTGCTAAATTTTGGTTTTCAAGCTATGTCTTCGATATGACCGAAATATTAAAAACTGCAGGATTTCAACTGATCGTTACACTGCCCACTGTAATGCTCATGCTAGTCATTGCATCTGCGTGCAGGAATATGTGGGTATCCCTCGGTATCGGCGTGATTTTAGTATTTACGCTTTCTATTCTTCCGCAGGATAATATCGTGTTGAGTCTATTACCGTTTGCTTCCCCGTATCAAACGATTTCTGCGGCAACAGAAAATAACCACACCGTTTTATTTTCGACTGTTTGTGGAATTGAAACGGTCGCGTTTGGTATTACTGAAGCTGCTTATCTGAAATTAAGGAGGTGTTTTGAATGAATTTCTTATCATTGATTGGAGTGGAACTCAAAAAAATCCGCCGTTCTAAAATTTTTTTGATATTGCTGATTCCAGTTATTATAATGTGGATCCCGAGCGTTATCAATGCAGATATGAACTTCGATTTAAAAGATATCCCAATCACACCAGAAAACAACTTTTTTATTCAAGGTTTTATGGGTATGGTTTGGTTTATGATCCCAGCATCGCTGGTTATCTGCACCGTATTGCTTAATCAAACGGAACGCTCCAATAAAGGTATTTTAAAAATGCTGTCCCTACCAGTAAACACAGCAAAATTGTGTCTTGCTAAATTTACAGTCCTGATTCTATTGGCAGCATTTCAGATGGTTATGTCTATTGGAGCGTACTATATATGTGCAGCGATTGTCACACATACGCAGGATTATAACTTCATCCTTGAGCCGTTGTATGTATGTAAGAATGTATTCAGTATATATGCTGCAGCAATTCCAATGGCTGCTGTATACCTTGCAATTTCAACTCTAATTCAGTCTCCCATTTTTTCGGTTGGTATCGGCTTAGCTTCAATTGTACCTTCCGTGCTTATGATCAATACAAAAATTTGGTTTGCTTATCCGATGAGCTATCCGTTTTATCTGATCATGGTGGCATATGGGCGAGCTGCTGAAGGTATTTATGAAACACAAATTGCTTGGCTACCGTGGCTGCCAGTTGCAATCGGAATTACTATTTTGGCACTTACCGTATCCTGTGTTCGATACGGTACACATGAAAGGAGATAACTACAATGAAAAACAAAATTTTAACCGCCATTTCTACCATTATGCTGTTTATCCCATGGACGATCCTGCCATTACGCACCTTCGATTGGGCGCTGGAATCTCCGGTAGCAGAAATTATGATTTACAGTTACGCCGCCTTCATGATTTTTTCAGGTATCTTTTCAATCCTTGCTTATACAAAAGGAAAAGTAAAATCAAAACTTATGCAGCTTTGCGTTGCAATCAACAGCATTTATGCTGTCGGTGCAATCGCAATTATTGGTATGAACATTGTTACAAGAATTAACGGGTGATGAACATGAAAAAAACAAAAACAATTGTTGCAGCACTGCTTGCCATTTGTCTCGTTTTCAGTATGACAGGATGTAGTGCTGATGACAACAATATTAAAGACAATTTGATCGACGGATTTAATGGCTTACTACAACATTTCAGCCAGTATGCCCTTACGGACGAAAAGGATCTGCAAGGTGATAAAACCAAAGGTGAGGACACCTATACAGGATCCTATGAGGCAAACTACGATGATTTCAATGGTAAAGAATATATTTTTGGTGGTACGTCTCTGGAACGGGATAAAGGCAGCAAACTCACTATAACTTATGAACTGACAGTTGAATCCGGTACAGTCAGACTTTACTGGCTTGATAAGGGCGAGGAAAAGCTCATTGCTGATACGGACAAAAACGACACATATTCCGTTACCCTTGATGAAGGTGACAACTATCTTACTTTAGAAGGCGATGATTTTTACGGTTCCCTACAGGTGGTTGTGGAATGAGCTCAAAAGCAAAGAAAAGAGCAGGCAACATTGTTTTATCTATTGGATTTGGCCTGATGATCCTGCCTATGGTTCTGATCGGAGTACTAATATTTTTTGTAGAATGGATTAGCAAATTAACAGATCTGTGCATTTCTTCTTTGGAAAGAGGTGAGGCAAATGTTTGAAAATTGGGTCTTCCACGATGTCAATCCTGTGTTTTTGCAGCTTGAATCGAAGCTGAAGTGTTCAATCCTCTCCGGCAAATTGTCTGCGGGAACTGAACTGCCTTCGATCCGTAGAGCTGCGGAAATGCTAAACATCAGTTCTAATACCGTATCAAAAGCGTATTCGTATATGTGTCGGGAAGGACTGGTACAACACACGAAGCATGGACGCTTCACTGTGATCTATGATAGAGTCCTTATCAAAAAAGCTAGAACAGGCGCTGCAAAATCCCTATGTTATGCCTACTACTTCGGAATGAACGATCTTGGGTACACCAAACAGGAATCTGACATAATAATTCAGAAATTCATAAAGGAATTTCCTGATAAAAACAGCAGAAACTATACAGACAATAAAACATAAACTGAAGCAAGGGGCAATCGTAAACTCGATCGCCCCTTGTGTATGTTAAATAAAGTTCGCTACTTTTAAGAATGACTATTTATCTTATTTCAAAGCAGGAACATAATCTGTAATGATTTCCTGTTCATTTATTTGTAACTCAAAACGGTATACCGGCTGGTAAAAACCCTTTGTATCTGTAATCCATTCTATTGAGCAAGAAAGAATACTAATTTCTCCAATATCCAAACGCTCTAAAATCGTTCCCTCAAAACTATGGCCTTGATACAGTTCGCTTAGTGCTTGATTTTGCGTTATAATCGACTCCTCTTTATATGGAGAAAGCTCAACAATATTGTATTTAATCTTTCGATCTATTGTTGTTTTGCCATTCTCAAAGTGGAGGTTGCAACTCAATGTTCCATAAAGCAATTTATCTCCTACGGGAACAAATTGCGCCACATAATTTGCTGTACCAAATCCATCTTCTTCTGATATTTCTATTTCAAACTGCGCATCGTTTGGGATTTTGATATTTAAGCTAGATAGGGCAGCTAAAATATCATCATTATTGATATCAGACAAAGGTTTTTCATAAACAGGAGTCTTTTCCCTTCCAATTGTATATTCCCATGTCCCATCGCGCTGATTAAGATTTAAAAAATCCCCTGTGGAATGATTTGCAAATATAATTTCATCATCATAATAATAAATATCATCGAATTCAATACCCATCTCTTTGGCAATTTCTTCACCAAACTTTTCAGACTCTTCCTTGTTTAGCCGACCAGCTTGATATACTTGTTCTGTAGTTGCCATTTCTTCGGGTACAAATTCGAGGTTCCATTTTACCGAATCCAAATTTGCAGTTACAGTAGCCGCATCTGAAAATTACCGTATGGCTGAACCATATAACCGATATATATTCCTGCAAAGACTATAACAATTGCAGCTGGTACACATAAATATGTAAAACTACTCTTTTCCCATTTTCGTTTGGCTATCACAGTAATAATCATAATCACGCTCCAGCCAAGCATTGCTCCTAAAGTATTTGTAAATAGATCATCAATGTCAAAAATACCCCTTGAAGCAACAAGCTGAGCACTCTCTATTAGCAGCGTGGTTCCAAATCCTGCCAATAACATGAAATACCATTTTTTAAATACTCCTATAAGCAAAGGAAGTAAAATTCCAAGTGGAATAAAGAGGGCAATATTCAATATTACATTAAGCCACACTTGGAGCGTAAATTGATTCCATGCTTCTCTCCATGCCAAAAACAAATGAAAATTACATTGTCTATACCCAGGTTCTCCTCTTAAAAGGGTAGCATATATAGTTACTACAAGCCATCCTAATAAAACAAACGAAATAATTATCTTTTTCCATGGCATTGAACGATTCTTTTTTCGGGCAATTAGCCATACAACAGCTAAAGCAACAACAAAAAATAACATAGCAGGTACAGCAAAGACTATTCCCCTTTGAAGCAATTGTAAAATATATCCCCAAAAGTCGTGCATAGATTATCTCTCCTTATATTTTTTCAATCATCTCTCGTCTCACCAAGTAAATAATTTTCTTTCATAGCCAACATATTTGAGATTTGCTTATCCGCCAAAAGTATTTAGCACACAATGCAGCAAGAATGATGCATATGCATTTTTGAACTTATATCGCATTGCACCAAGCACTATTCCAAAAACAAGGCCTGTCATCACTTTCCAGAACATGATTTCAGGGATATTAGCGTCAGGATGGAACAATGAGGTCCTCCAAAGAATTGTATCTATGTACCCCAAATGCCATATTCCAAACAAAAAAGTAACTGTGATATATGTTACAGGCTCTTTTGTAAAAGAAAAATACTTCCACAAATATGCACGGAAAATCAGTTCCTCAAAAATTGGAGTTATTAAAGCCCCGTACAGCAAAAAGAGCCAATCGTAAACCGTCGTACTAAGCGTAATAAAAGGTGTTACCAGAAAAAGCAGTAGCACTAACACGCTGAAAACAACATACGGTTTAGATATCTTTTTAGGAAAAAGATTTACTTCAGGATGTTTCTTTTGGGCAAGTAAAACCATTACCATACTGCACAGCAGCATAAATATCAGTGAATAGATTGTGTCTGCCATAAGGGTGTGCTCGGCAAATTGAAAAAGCAGCATCTTGCCTCCCATTCTTAAAAGTTGTATTGCCGCAAGAATGCAAACTGCGAAGCCCACTCGACCTAAATATTTTTTCATTATCTGCACTTTCCTCCTTCCTTCATTTATTGTATTGATCTTTATTGTCCATCACTTATTTTTCTTTCGATTCCATATATAATATCCCACTAACTCTTAAATCTGACAAGCTGTCCATCTATGTATCCGAAGTAATATACAATTACACAGAAAATGATAATACAGGCTAGACATAAAACCGTTGTGATCAGCTTGTTTTTTACTGTTTTATTGATTGTATTACAGTACATGGTAATCAGCCAAACATTCGACGCAAAAAACAAAATATATACCCAACTGGAGCGAAGGGACATTGAGACACTTGAGAGTGCATAAGTAATAATAATAAAGTTAACGGATTCAACGATAATTTCAACACCCTTTTTGCATTTCTCTTTCATCATTAACACTCCTCTCAATTGCTGATTTCTATTGAAAATATATCAGATAATGGGATCTTTGACCCATCTGTAAAATAAATGGCTTGCTCTATCTCGTCAATCCTTTTTATCTCCTTGCTGACTGTAATATAGGCTCCGCCTTCTTTACACTTATCCGGCTCAAAATACGTAACCATGACCTGCGGGTGCTGTGAAATATGGTCTGATAACTCCAGCAGTGTTCGGTTGAGTTCTTCCAGTTCATACTCTCCCAGTTCCACTTTTTTATCGGTCAGACGTGCCGTTTCCTTAATAGCAGCATCATAACCCGTTAAGGCTGCGAACGGAGAAAACTGAGCTGCCCGATCCAGTCTGGACATATGGGGATGCGTAAGCGAAACATGATGGGGGAGGTTAATGATATCGTCATATTTTTTATTACTCACGCCTTATGCCCTCCAATCTGACTGTTTCTATCTTTAGCCGTGGCACCTTCCTGCAAATTCATTCCCTTTAAAATCGCATTCTTCCCAAACTTATGCTTAATATCAAGCATAGCTTTTTGCATTCTTTTTTCTCGTTCCAGTTCCGTCTGTTCTTCTCTTTGCCGGGCTTCCTCCGCTTCATAATCCGTAAACAGATCGAGCTGCTGGTACTCATCCTTTCGTTGTGCCGCTTTCTCATCTATTACTCGATTCGCAGTAATGGTAATTCTACGCACCAGAAGCTTTGGATCAACAATGCGGTCAAACAGATTCATTATTGCTTCCGTAATCAGCTTGGTAGAAGACAGATATCGATCTAAGTTTGCCGTCCCGTGTGCATGCTTGGGAATGGATCTGCCATATTGGTCTGTGGTAACAGGACCATGATATTGTTTTCTTCGTTCCGGATCGCTCAGGTTCTCAATATCATAGCCTATTGTCAGTGTCAGCTGGTTTGTGACAAGGTTCTTTTCTACCAGATCCAAGACCAAAAGCTCCGTCATTTCACGCACTACCAGCTTTGCCTTCTCGAATTCATATGGACTCTGCAGCACCTGCCCAGACCCGATACTATTCGACTCCGGCTTGTACGCTTTGATATCCGCTATTGTACATGGTTCCCACCCCCATGCATGGTCAATCAATAGCTCTGCGTTAATGCCAAATAACTTATAAAGAAGATCTTCATTGTAGTAGTCACCAGGTTTCCCAAGAGAACACCGCGCGACATCTCCCATGGTATATATCCCACACGATTCCAATTTCTTCGCGTATCCTTTTCCTACACGCCAGAAGCTTGTTAAAGGACGATGTGACCACAATTTTCGACGGTAACTCATTTCGTCCAGCTCTGCAATACGCACACCGTTTTCATCCGGTGGAATATGCTTTGCTTCAATATCCATCGCAACCTTACACAGATATAGATTGGTACCGATTCCTGCAGTAGCGGTAATTCCTGTTGTTTTAAGCACATCCAAAATAATTCTCATTGCGAGTTCTCTGGCGGTTAATCCATATGTTTTTAGATAATGAGTCACATCCATAAAAACCTCGTCAATGGAATAGACATGGATATCCTCCGGCGCAATATGTTTCAAATAGACATTATAAATCTGCGTGCTGATTTCCATGTATTTTGCCATCTGAGGAGGCGCTACGATATAACCCACTGCCAGTTCCGGATGTGACTGCAGTTCAGCAAAGTGATAGGAGGATCCGGTGAATTTTCTTCCGGGAGCTTTGCGTTGGCGTTCAGCATTTACATTCTTAATCTTTTGAACGACCTCAAACAACCGAGGACGCCCGGGTATACCAAATGTCTTTAACGAAGGAGAAACCGCAAGACAGATTGTTTTTTCAGTTCGGCTCTGATCCGCAACTACAAGGTTAGTCGTCATTGGGTCCAACCCACGCTCCATGCACTCAACTGAAGCATAAAAAGATTTTAGATCTATTGCAAGATAGGTTTTATTTTCCATGCTTCAGTCAGCTCCTCTCACTTTTTTTAGATTAAAACAAGTATCATAGAATATTGTCTGCAGAAATTCTCACATTATGAAGCAGTCGATTCATATCCTGTTGACTGGGATGGTTTTTTGCAATCCCGCCAATCTTTCCGAATGGTCCATATGTATCGTAACCTCTGCAATGAAAAGCAGAAATATAATTGGCATTGTTTTCACGCAGGATTTTTTCTGAAGATTTAGCGTAATTCCTATAGGGTATCCCACAGGTATACAACACAATAACATTCTTTCCTTCAAATGATGTTGCCTTCATGTATTCCAGAAGAACTTTATGGAATGAACCAAAATAAATTCCCGAGGCCAGTATGATCAATTCGTACTGCTCGATGGATGGGTTCCTGTTTTTTAATAGATCAATTACATCCGCATCAATAGCAGACGCAATATAGTTCACGACCTTTTCTGTGTTCTTATGATGTACCGACGCATAAAGGATGACAGCTTTTTTCATTAAATAAAGTCTCCTTTTTATTTTTCAAAATTCGAACAGCGTTTGCGCAGCATGCGATGATAAGACGGATCCTGCGGTTTAGCATGCGTGATCACTTCAAGCTTTCCTTCTTTGATAAACTGCTCTATTCTTAAAGCGATCAAACCGTCGCTGATTCCAAGAGAATACTTTCCAAGTACTTTCCCAATCAGCACTGCTTCCATAAACTCATCTTCTTGGGCTTCCAGCTCCCGAAGAATAAATGCATCATAGAATGTGTCCGGCACACTAACAAGTTGACGGTTCACAACCGCCCGCAAAGTTGCATTTTCTCGTTTCAACTGTTCCCAGCGGAAAGATAATGCATGCATATAGTTCACAGGCAGTTTTTTTCCTAACAATGCCAAATGGCCCCACTGATGAGGAGCTACCTCTCCCCATCCGGAATAGATGACTACTGTTTTATCCGGCATCATATGATAATCCGGAAGTTCTACATAGGTAATATCCAAATTCTCAAAGCCAATGGGTTTTAATTGATCTACCAACCAGCAAAATCCGCAGGCCTCATCCGGGAGATCGCTTGACCAAACTCGGATGGCTTCTCCTTCCTGAGCACGGATTAGCAAATTATCGAGGTTTTTACGGGCAGTTTCCTGCATTTCCTCTGCAGCTTCCTTTTCTTCATCAGGATAAAAGCTGACAAGATTTTGAAGTGTTTCTTCCCGTTGTTTTCCAATTTCTTCTTCTGTGATGCTTCCTATACTCAAAGCAAGCGGAAAACTGAGAATATCTTTACGTTCAACATCAAGGGGAATTGCATTCTCCCAGTTGAGTCTTTCCCTTTCTTCGGATTCCCTAAGCATTTTTTCAATTTCATCCTGACATGGAATCTCACTGTCTCCCTCAGTATTCATGATAATGGCAGAACTGACTCCGCCAATATGGTTTTTTCCTGCGGCAACAGAAAGAGATCCAGCTGCACTTTCACTGAATACAACTTCTATCATATTTTTCTCCTTTACCTCAGTCGGAAATAGCTTGATAAAAGCATCAGACGGATAAGTTTTTTTGCAGATAAACCATATCCATCAGTTGCACACCGTCTTCATAGATGGGATGATCGTAATGATCTATAAAAAAGTTTTTAATCCTATGGGAACGGTGAAATCCACATGCTTCATAAAACAGTAATGTGGACGGAACATCTCCCGTTCCCACCTGTAAAATAGAATATTGTGTGCTGTAAGTCTTTTCTAAAAAGGTAATAAGCGCTTTTCCATATCCATGCCCCTGATGCTCTGGGTCCGTTGCAATATTTTTGATTTCCAGTATACCGTCGCCTTCATCGGTGACGACGCATTCGCTTTTTATACCATCATCCTCTAGCACATACATAATACCTCTATCCAGATAGCGGTCAATCATATTTTCCTGTTCATCCGCCAATAGCAGCAGAGATAAGTATTGCTTTTTGTTGTTTTTTACTTCTCTGATTTCCACGGAATGCACCTACACTCTTCTCTCAATCTTTTCACACTGGTCTCTTTTGAAACACGTCTACTACGTGGCTAGATACGCCCAGAAAGTCCTCTCGTTCACAGGTAGAGAAATGGTACTTCAAATATGTCTGGAACATTTCATCGTCCATAGCATCAATGGGCTCTCGTAATAGCAGCGCACATCCATCTGTAGCCACATAGTGAAGACGTGTCACCGGGAATGCAGCCATTAGATGATCAATGTCCTCTTTGCGAACAAGTTCAAAGAGATCTTTGGGCTCAGATTTGGTTGCAAATGTGTCAGCATCTATCAATCCGTCCCGAATATATTCCAGAACATTTATATTTCCTCGATGGAATCCCTCGTCAAGAAGACAGCCGTCTGAAATAACATAAGCAGCAAAAATAATTCCGCCTGGTTTTGTAACTCGAATCGCCTCGCGTATTGCCTGATGTTTATCCTCTTCTCTGTAAAGATGGTATAGAGGACCCAATAGCAAAGTAATGTCATACTGGTTGTCAGCAAATTCGGATAAATCCATAGCATTTCCCTGCCGAATGGTAATTGTTTCATTTGGCAGGGTGTTTTTTTGAAAGACCTCAATGTTGTGCTCTACCAGTTCCACAGAATCGACTACATAACCTTTTCGTGCCAAAGCATGTGAATACCGTCCTGTACCGGCGCCAATTTCAATGATTTTGCAGCCTGGTTTCAAATACCGTTCAATATAGCGCATAGTAGTCAAAAACTCCACGGTACCATGTTTTGGTACTAATCGGTTATCTTCATCATAGTGATTGTAAAAATCAACAATATATGTTGTGTCCATAGCTAAACCCTCTTCCTCTAAATCTGAAATAAACTGTGCCTGTTATTTTCTCAGATACATCCAAACAAGCAACTTAATTTATGTTTTTGTTTTCCAAATTCATTCAAATAATTACTCGGATCCATTCACTATCCATTCGCAAATTGGCTTTAAAGAATCAAAATCGACAAAGTTCACCTGTTGATTATATGAGTCAAGAAAGACTTTATCTTCTTCAGTCAGCTGCTTGGGATCCTTCTTTTTAGCGGTTTGATAAAGAAGGGACATCATTGTTCTGTGCAGCAAAGTAAGATTCCGATAGTTTATTCCACCTCGCAGGTGAAAAAATTTTGTCTTTATGTATCGATCATGAGCCAGCTGCGAACGAAGTGAATGGAGGATCTTCTCAACATTAACAGGATCGTTTACATCCGCCAGGCCCACAGTGACAACCGTAAGATCTGCACTCTCCGGCAAATACTTCATGGTTGTTTTGAGACCTTTTACTCCGCCGGCATACAAGCCTCCGATGTAAATTACCGACTCCACGTCCAGCCTATTCTTAATCTTATCATAACTAATGCATTCAATGTCTGTGAGCTGTGACAGCTTTTGTGCGTATGACTTGGCTGTCCCATATTGTGAACCAAAAATAATAAATCGTTTCAATACATACCTCTCCGTTGTTTATATTCTGCAGACTCGTTTTTTCAGGCAATTAAAGGAGCTCTCTAAGTTTATCCAGAAATGCTTCTTCGCCAAATGTATTGATTTTAAAAAACAGAGCTTGACTTCCACCTGCTGTAATTGCAGAGAGATGAACAGCGTCGTCACCACATTGGAACAAGGTCACACTAAGGCTGACACGATTACTACCTAACCAGCTGTACCGTTCAAAAACACGCACACTGCAGCGCGCCCCGTTGCTATAAAAATCGCTGGAATCTTCTAATGAAGCAGACATACTGCTGTTCACAATTCCTGATTCAATCCTATTAAGAATTTGATTATAATCTCCCCGAATTGTCTGTTCTAATTTTGCCATTCTATCTCACCTCACGTATCCATTTTGATGACCAGTTAAGTAGAAGGTCGGAGAACTGGAGTGTCTCCTCAAACGAAAGTGAATTTTTCTCTTTCAGTTCTATACTGGTCCGCAATATATTCTGATCTTTTTCCTGCAGCAGCGGAAGAAGATCTGTCTTTTTCTTTTTGTAGCTGCCAGTTTGCAAAAAAGCAATGGCCTGCAGCGTAAAAACAGCTGACTTATAGAGCCCCTTTAAGATATCCGCGCTTCTCTCGTGAACCAAATTGTGGGCGCACATGTGGTAGACATTACAGGCACCAATCCGGATAGCGCGTTGGACATCCTCCTTATGTATGTTATTGATTAAATCCTGCAATGTACCCAGTATGGGAGTCGTATCGTAACAGAACTGAAACAAATCAGACGGCTCCCATGCAAGGATTTCTTGCTTTCCTGAAATAAAGCCGCATATTTTCTCTCGCTCTGGCAAGTGATCAAGGAGCATAGCATATGTCTCCAGATCGCTTGCGGATACAGTGTCCAAAATAATCACTACATCAATATCGCTCTGATCTCCAGCTTCTCCTCGACCATAGCTGCCCTGGAGTCCAAGAAACCAGATTCTGTCATGAAATTCATTCTGCATGACATTGATATATTGCTCCATCCATTTATCAATCGAAAAAACCATTTTTACCTCCTCAAAACCACATAGAGGCTTCATCCTGAAAGGTTGGAGTATCTCCGTCCTTATAAGGGTCATAGCGGTTGCAGTTGCACCCAAATTCTTTAAGAGATACAATTTTATCATCTACCGACCAGTGGATTAAAGACATTCCATCAAAAGCTTCTATCCGTCCATCGTCCATTTGGTTTTTGAAATACCATTCTACAACCGTTTGCTCATTTGTATGAATAAATTGCTTAATGTCCCATATAAGAACAGTTCCACGCTGATTCCATTCATCAAACCAGTGTTTTATTTTTTTTGCGCCATGATATTCCGGTCCCCAGCTTTCTATGTACACTGCATCAAAAGAAAACAAATCCATAATTCCATGGTCTGTTTTTTTCAGCCACATATCAAACCACATCCGAATCTTTTCTTCTCTGGTATTCATATATATCCTCCAATCCCGATGCAGCAAACCTCTTCGTAATTTACTTCATCTCAGATTTTTTGCTTCTTACTTTTTCCCATTCCTCCAAAGTAAGCCTGGTAAAATGTTCGGTTCGAATATCGCCCAGGGGAGATTGCTTTCCTGTTTCCGTATGATGATATAGAAAACCGCATTTCTCCTGGACACGTTTTGATTTATCATTGCCGTCATAGTAACCACACCATACAGCGCTGCAATGAAGTTCATCGAAACATCGTTCCTGAAGTCTGTGCACCGCTTCCGGAATCAATCCCTGACCCCAGTATGGCACGCCAATCCAGTAGCCAATTTCAGCTTCTTGTTCTTTCATCGGAGCGCTTCCTTTTGGGGCAAACATAATTCCCACACTGCCCACAGGTTTTCCGGTGTCTTTCAGAATAACTGCATAAGTTTCTGGTTCGGACAGAACCGTCCGGATAATTTCCAGGCTGTTCTCGACGCTGGTGTGCGGCGGCCATCCAGCAATTGGCCCGATTCTGTCGTCCTGTGCGTAGCGATATAATTCTTCTGCATCCCGTTCTTCCCATGGACGCAAAATCAATCTTCTGGTTTCTAATTGCATTTAATCACCCACCTCATCTATTGTAACTTCCTCAAAACTATATTCCAACAAATCCTCCACATTACATCCCAATACTCTGGATAAGGCAGAAAGCGTTTCCGCTGCTGCTCTGTTGATATCTTTGCTTCTATTTTCATATTGCTGGATCATTCTTAATGTGACTCCAGATTTTTCTGACAATAGTTTCTGCGATAACTGTCGGGATTTTCGGAGCGTCTGAAGTTTAGTTGGTAGCTTTTTCCTTCGTGCAATTTCATTCATAGTATTGACGAACTTTAGTTCTGACGCTTCATGCAATGTATAATACATTTTCCTGATTTCTCGCATTGTACAGATTTGAAGAATTTCTTTGAAAGAGAGTGCGGTATACCATTGATAAAATGCTATAATCCACCCGCACCAATACTCCGGGGAACAATCACGATCCTCCCTTGGGTCTGACATTTTGATGGAAACTCCCGCTTTACTCAATACTTCCCAAACCAATTCCGTTCCGGATTTTCCTGAAACAATTCCCGGAACCCCATTTTCAAACTGTGAGGCAATACCGCCGACAATAAACATTTCAAAAAAATCATCCATGTCCAAATAGCAGCTATTGACCGCATAATCCAGCATTTCTCCAAGATTTTGCATCGCGTCATCTAAATATGTCTCACTGTAAGCGTGGATCATCCTTTTTTACCTCCTCCCGTAGTATGTCTCTCATATAAAGTCCACTGATATCCTCTTTATCCAATTCGGCTCGAAAAGCAGCTCTAGCTTCCTCATCTCGGGATTTTCGTTTAGCATAATATTCTGTATTATCCACAACAGAATAAGATAAGAACCGAATCTCTTCAAATGCTTTTGGACTTTTTAGAACGATTTGTTCTCCAAGTTTTCCTAACTTCATAGCATATGACAACTGAGTTAGAGAGATTTCATTGTTAATAAAAGCTCGGGCAAACGAGAAGTAGGAATCGTCGGCTCGATATCCTATAATCACATCATATCCAGTAATATCAATTAGAAAATTGTCTTTCAACCACTGAAATCCCCTACGCATAACCGGAGTAGAAATCCGGAATCTTCTGTTTACCATCAGCAAAGCAAGCCAATGGAGAATCGAGTACTCTGACAAGTGCAATACCTTCAAATGCGTTAAATCCAACTCATATTCATTAACAAATCCATCAATATTTTTAGTGCAGGCCCATTCCTTGGCAAGTTCCAGATGTTCTGTGCAATAGAATCCGATTCCATAATCATTATACGGCTTTCCTTTTCCGTAAACTGGCTGTTTAACAATTTCACTTGAACCGTGATATATAATTATCTTATCCAATTGCTCATCTCCTTAAACTCAATAGATGATTTACAACTATATTATATCTCCACAGAGTTACAAAGTCAACAAATCTAAATAAGATGTGTCTCAAATTTATTAAAAAAAAACAGACACACTTTTCCGAAGAGAAGTTGTCTGTACCTTTTTTTATTTAAGACAGGTTTATACACGAAATAAATGTAGCATATCAATGATTACTTCTGCTTTTCACTGCCTCTGTTTATGAAGGTAGTGAATAATCACTCAGTAAGCATATGTTCGTTAATGACCGTCTTAATGTGCATATTATTTTATAAATTTGCCAAATTATAGACTATCTTCTTTTTTCGCTTTGCAAGCTCCATATATTTAGCAGCTCCGCCAAAGCTATGACAAACATACGAGATAACGTAATCCGACTGTTGAACCATCCATTTGTTACGCCAATCTATTGCAAAACGCTTTGGAACTTTTTCCAGACCATCCGGATACAAAGTCTCTAGCTTTTCATACCCGGTATCAAATTCAGACTTAATGCCGGGCATATAAGCTAATACGGTACAACACTCTAAATTAGGATATTGTTTTTTCAGATCAATCAACACACTTTGAACCATTCGGTCAAAGTTTCCATTTGACCCGACATAAAACGTGGTGACACCTTTTTGTAATATTAGATCGTCAATTACTTTCTTAATCTTTTTTTTATATTTGTAGGACTGTCCGCATGTCCGAAAAATGTGCAGACTTTTTCTTTTTTTTGCATTTCCACAGTTCTCGCTCTCCATTTTCAGATTCCAGCAAGAACATTTCTGATCAAGACTGATATCCCTGTCTTTTTCCATATTCAACAGGCTATCTAAAGTCACACTGAACAACTCCGCCATCCTCATAAGTACCGTAATAGATGGTTCTGTTTTACCATTTTCATAAAGTATAGTAGTGATAGGGACACCCAAAGAGCGGATTGTAAGTCGGCGGTATTTCACGCCGACTTTTTCCTTTTCCGGCTTTTAGGCTGCGGCAGCTCGATGGGATCTGCCGCCTCTGCCTGATATGCTTCTTCCGGCAACTCCACGCTGCCGATGAAATTGTAGACGATTTCGATTTCCTGACGCTTCTGGCCTTCTGCGTTAACCTCCACCTCATGGACAAGAATCTTTTCGATAAACGTATTAAGCAGGGTTGGCGTCAATTCCTCAAAAGAGGTATTTTTCTTGACCAGATTCATGAAGCGGTCGATGTTGATGGTCTTATCGGTCTTTTGGGCAATCTGCTCGGAAAGTTCTCTGATGGTTCCTTCCAGCCCTTTCTGTTCGGCTTCGTAACCGGCTGACAGTTTTGAAAAGCGTTCCTCGGTCAACTGTCCTTTAATCTTGTCCTCGTAAAGATGCTGGATGATGTTGTCCAGTTCGTCATACCGGCTTCGGCTGTTTTCTAACTCCCGCTGCATTTCTGCCAGTGCCCGTTTCTGTTCCCGCATAGAGCAGGATACCAACATCGTGATAAACTCCCGTTCATGCTCGGCTGCAAAGTGTGTCACCCTGCGGAGATCCGCTGCTACCAGCTTTTTCAGATTCTTTACGCTGATATGATGGGTAGTGCAGGGGTTCACCCGTTTGCTGTATCCGGCACAGGTGTAATACTCATAGCTTTCCTTGATGCCGGAACCGCGATGATGATACATTTTAGAGCCGCAGTCTGCACAGAATAGCAGTCCGGAGAACAGCCCCACGGAACCGATTTTCGTGTGTCGGCATTTGCCCTGACGGATAATCTGCACACGGTCAAACGTATCCTGATCAATCAGAGCTGGATGTGTGTTCTTGAAAATCATCCGTTTGTCATCACCATTAATGATGACTTTCTTGCTTTTGTAGGACTTCTTCGTGGTCTTAAAGTTGACCGTATGCCCCAGGTATTCCACACGTTCCAGAATGTTGCTGACCGTCTGATAAACCCATTTGCAGGGAGCCTGCGGACAATAGCCCTGCTTATTGCCGTATCGCCGGTAATTGATTGTGCCAGGGGTAGGAATATTCCTGGCAGTGAGGATATTTGCAATCTTTGTCGGGCCTAAGCCTGACAGACATAACGCAAAAATCTCTTTTACAACGGGGCCGGTTTCTTCGTCAATCTCCCAATTACCTTCTTCTCCCAGGATATAGCCATAAGGCGGGAGGTGAGATAGACGTTTGCCGGACATTCCCTTTGCTTTAACCACCGCTCGGATCTTCTTGCTGGTGTCACGGGCATACCATTCATTGAAAAGGTTTCGCAGAGGGGTGAAATCATTATCCCCCTTTTCACTGTCCACTCCGTCGTTGATGGCGACAAAGCGTATATCCTTCTCAGGGAACAGCACTTCCGTATACATCCCGACTTGCAGATAATCACGCCCGAAGCGGGACATATCTTTTACAGCAACCAGATAGACATATCCGGATTCAATATCTGCCAGCATTTCCTGGAATCCGGGCCGGTTGAAGGTCGTACCGCTGATTCCATCGTCTACATAAAATTTGTATTTGGTAATGCCGTGTTCTTTGGCGTAACGCTCTAAAATTTGTTTTTGATGCTGGATACTGTTTGATTCACCATCCAGACCATCATCCTGGCTCAGCCGGCAGTAGAAAGCCGCCCAGGGTTCCGTATCGAATGAACGGCGGGAAGAAATGCTTAATGCGTTTACCATACCCGGCATTTGAAATTGCGTAGCTGTCTGTCTCATAAAAGCCTCCATTCCGACAGCCCCGCAAAATTGTAGGATTTTACGAGTCCTATTATACACCAGACAGGCCGCCGCGAAAAGTAGTTTAGCGCATTAAAGTGATGAAATTTTTATGAACACTTTTTCTCGCCACGCAATTCGTTTTTTAAGACCTTTTCCATCTTTGCCACCGCAGTTTCGGTGCAGCCTTCTTTGAAGCTGGAATGGACAACATAGGTCACGCCATTGATTTTTGTTTCTGTAATCATGGCGGGGTTCTTTTGCACCGCCATAGCTGCATCACACCTCTCTATATCAAAGAAGTGCTGCGCCGGTTATCCTGGCGCAGCACCGCTTATCCTTTATTTTTTGTATCGTATTATCTGGGCGGCAGGACCGTCCATAGGCACACCCCCGATACAGGGAATATTCAAGCCGGTTCAGGGTTCGTCAGCCTACTGGCTGCTGAAGCCGCCGCATACCGCCGATAGGTGAGATAGGTACACCATATTCGCAGTAAGTTTCGGTGAGTGGCGCGGTTCCTCATGCTGCGCGTCCTGGCACTTTCTGGCCCACCACAGGCCGGTCATCAGCCACCAAATAACCGCTCGGCCCCTTTGATGTTATCGTGTTGACGGATGCTCTGACCATCCGCAGGGGGTTATCGCGTTTGTGCTATGCGATGCTCGGCGCAGCACTCAAAATCTTGAATACTGATATGAACGGATTGTCCGTTGTTTTTCAAGGTACATAGCCGAAAGGTTCTCAATTATCCCTTTCACTATATAGGAGGGAAAACAGGCAATCGTTGATAGTTATGCGGCAATTTCTTTTCGGATTTTTTTCAATGCTGATTGCGCGGATCGCATGACCGCCGATTTATGGCAGCCCTGCATTTTTGCAATCTCCGAATAGGAATAGCCGTAGAAAAAATGAAGGATGAACCGCCACCGCTGCAACGGAGGGAGTTTCTCCAATTCACGGCCAATTTCCCGCAAGGTTTCCAGCCGTTCAAAGGTTTCTTCCAACGGCTCTGTGGCCAGATCAAACAGCAGGCAATGATCGAAAGACTTCCCCTCAATATGCTTTCGGCGTTCATACCGCTGCCGTTCTTCCTGTTTCCAGCTTTCTTCATAAACACGGTAGACTTCGACGGACACTTCTACATCGACGGGGTGGAGATCGGCATTTAAAATTTTGACAAGATACATGGAAGGCCCTCCCTTATGCAACGCGAAACAGAGCGATGATCTTATCATCGTCCTGTGGGTCAGAAAGGAACGGGCAGGGCTGGACGGCCGCAGCGCCAGACGGCGACACGGGCTTCGGGCCGGATTCAGTCAGGACGAGAAGCGACTCCCCTGGGGCCAGACGGATTACTTTGATGGTTTTTACCATATTGGAACACCTCCGATTATTTTTTGAGGGCTTGTCCCTCTATACATCGGAGATTTCAGTACCCCCTCAATTAAAGGGGGAACAACATATTTTACAAAATCAAATAGACAAAGGCAAAGACAGCATCACGAAGATGCTGCCCTTGCTTTCACCTATTCAGCTTAAAAGCTACGGAGCCGATGGAAAGCCCTTTGAAGCAGAAGCGTAACCGCCGCCGGAGAGCAGCCAAGAATGGCTGCAATTTCCTTGTACTGATACCCCTCCCAAAAGGCCAGCTCGATGGCGAACCGCTGCCGGTCAGTCAACTGGCGTAAACCGTGAGCCAACTTTTCATTCCGGATGGTATCAATGAAATCCTCTATCAACAGTAATTCGGTGAAATCTTCCTGGATACAGATAGACCGTTCTTTATATGTAAGTTCCTCACTCATACTTTCTAGGGAATAGCAGTGATACCGGAACCGGCGGTCAGAGTTTGCAATGATACGATCCTCGTCTTTAAGGATCGCAGCCCAATCTTTTTCGGCCATAAGCCTGTTCTCCTTTCTGATGTTTGTCTGCATGGGCGGGCAGACAAACGGGGGAGAACGGCACTTCGGAATACCTCCGAAGTTTGACAAAAAACGACAAGAAAAAGCGTCGAACAGTTGTTGTAACTGTTCGACGCATAATAATACCCGCTCAAATGAAGTATGATTCTTTTGAAAACGGATGGATTGTTCTTGCTTTTGAGCAAAGCATTGACCCGGACTAAAAGCTATTTTTTTGAGAAAATCCCTCTCTTATAGAGCAAAAATAAAATACCACCCATGTTTGCCTCCATTGGCGGAACACAGATGGCATACCTTTAGGCCCTGTCAAAAACCGCCGTTTTTTTTATTGGCGGTTAAAGCAAGGCCACATTGTAAATAAATACTCTATATAACAGGAAGTATCGTTCTGTTTTTTTCAGAATGGTAGAGGAATGTAAAAACTTCTTTTAGCACGATACAATGTATGTGAGGTGAACGATTATGCCGGAAGATATGTTTCAGTATCTCGGTGCTTTTATCCGTAAGAGCCGGAAAGATTGCGAATTAACTCAAGAGGAGTTAGCTGAGCAGTCTGGTGTATCGTCACGGCATATAGCAAATATCGAAAAGGGCCTGATAAATCCATCGTATGAAGTCTTAGCTACATTAAAAAGGCGGCTCGGTTTTTCTGGTGAAAGTTTATTTCACCCAGACTATTTAGAGCAGGACGAGGAGATTAAACAATTTATTGGCAAGTATCTTGCCTGTTCTGAACATGATCGAAAAATACTGATCAGGACATTAAATTGTTTGGCCAATGAGCTGCTACGCAAAAGCGATACATCCAAAGATGATGCCGAAGATACCAAATAAAATCAGCAGAGCAAAGGTTAGCCTTGTTCTGCTGATTTTTTGTCATGAGAACATATGGAATAAAAATCTCATTGAAAAACCAGCAGGTACGCTTACACCCACTGGGGGGCTCACTCTTAATAGTGAGACAAGAATACCACCACTTGTTAATAGCTTCTATTCTCCGCTATTCTGTTTGCGGTATTCAGCCGGAGTGATTTTTAGAATATCCCGAAATGCTGTGGCAAACTTACTTTGATTTTCATAGCCAACATTATTTGCTATTTCGGCTATGGTAGCCTGTGTTTGCCGTAATAGGATTGCAGCTTGTTTAATGCGATATTCTTTCATGTAGCTCCCAATAGGTTGCCCAAAAATACCTTTAAATGTGTCTTTTAAGGTTGTTGGGTTAATTAAGTATTCTTTTGAAAGGTCATCAATCGTTGGTCGTTCTTGCAGATTTGATACCAGCCTTTTATGGATTGTTTTAATAATCTCCACCTGAGGAGAAGTATATAGTTCACGTCGTTTCTCTTTGGATACATCGATCATACACAGGAACAAGAGTAATTCTTGTACTTTTAACCTGAAATATGGCTTTTGCAAACAGTCAGGCACAGAATAAAGCTCTGAAAAGATATGTTCAATTTCGTCTTTAGCCCGCATGATAAAACAATTTCCATCAGAACAAAACTTCTCCTTAAATTGGAGAATATCTATGCCGCTGTCGGAGAGAATCTCCGGTGGGTTTTTCATTACCACAGATAAATTAATGACAACAGAAATTCCTCGATAGTGTTTGAGAGGGAATGACATTTCTGAAGCGCAGTTATCCATCGTATGAATAGATAGGTCGCCTTCTCCAAGATAAAGACAAGAGCCACTTGCTAAGCGACAACCTTCCCGGCCTTCCCGACAATGATTGATCTCCAATATGTTTTTATCAATGTTCCCATCCCAATAACAGCTTGTCGCTTCAAAATCGTTATAAATAAGCTGAATGCCGGGATAGACCTGATAGACCGTCATAAGTCCGAGGCCATCCGCACAATCCATTTTATAGACGGTACAGTAGCCGTCATTATCTTTCGGAATGACTGCGGATAATCCCGTTGATGAAAAAGGCGCATTTTCCATAGCTGTCCTTTCCGTTGTATCTAAGTTGTTTATCTGTTGTGCCAAAGTTTTCCTGGCATCTTTTATTATATAGTTTTTTCTCATATTGAACCGCTCCAATCAGCAGGATTTGAAATCCAAATAGAATCCATTTTGAATTATAGTACGTCATGGCTAACTGTGCAAATGGAAAACCTATATCCTTTGTCGGTTCTGCTGTATGATGGCTTTTTCTGATCTGGGTGTTTTCATACACAGACAACTACTGTGTGGAGAAAAGAAACTGACGGAGTAACCGCACTTTCTATAAATCTCCGCCCCGGCCACCACTGTCGGTCCGGAAATTTTGCTTGTTGGGGAAGGCCCCCTGTTGCCATTCATCAAGTGTTTACAAAGTTCTGCTATGCTTGTCTTGATGAATGAGGTATAATCAATCCAGTGATAAAAACAAACTTGGAGGTTGCAGTATGGCATATAAAATTGTTGCAATATTGATACTGGCTGCGTTTTACGGTATTTATTACATAAAACTTATTAGTCAGCGAAAGCAGGGAATACAAACAAATTTATTGGGCAAGGGAAAGAAAGGCTTTGTAAAGGCCATAGAAGATTCATTGAAAATTGTAACATTTGTAGCGCCCATTGTTGAGTTGATTAGTATTTTTATGGACACATATATTGATTTGACATGGATAAGGGTATTTGGCTGTATATTGGGAATATTAGGAGTTGTGGTGTTTGCGGTATCCGTACTTACGATGCGTGATAGTTGGAGAACCGGTGTCCCTGATGATAAAAAAACAGAACTTGTCACGTCTGGAATATATGCATATAGCCGCAATCCTGCCTTTTTGGGTTTTGATTTAATCTATTTATCCATCCTTTTTATATTTTTTAATTGGGGCTTGTTAGTGATAACAGTGTTGACGGTTGTTATGTTTCACTTACAGATTGTTAAAGTGGAGGAAGATTTCTTGATAAAAACATTCGGAGAGGAATACTTGGAATATAGAAAGAAAGTATGTAGATATATTGGAAGAAAGAGGTAGCAAAATCCATATTTATAAAAAGCGCCGGACGCAGAGACCAAACAGCCCCCGCGCCCGGCGCTTCGCTTTTGCTTAATTACTCGTCCGTAAACTGGAACCGCTGCGCCTCAAAGTCGATATCGCTCATGGCATCCTGTTTGGCGGAGGTTTGGCGGGCCAGCGCCCGCATTTCCCCATCCATATCCGGTATGTCCGCCCGGACATCTGCCGCCATCCTGCGCCGGTCGCCTTTGTGATACAGTCTGAGACCCTTTGTCAAACATGGGCATCGGCCAGATACAGTTTATTTATTGCAATATTCTTTGCCTACACAGCCGGAGCAACCACCACCGCAGCAGGAACCATTCTTCCGATCCCGATGGATCTTCCGAACAGCCCATACCGCATAGAGAACAATCCCGACTACAATTACACCTGTTACAATCATTCAGACTCCTTTCTGGCCGGCACTCCACAACTCATCCGCCGTGGGCTGCCAGTTCTTTGCATACAGTTCGCACTTGTCGCAGAGATGGTCTACCGATTCCGGTGACTGCAAATCTGTCGATTTTGCACCGGTGCGCTTTACCATCTCTCTCAAGATCTGCGGGTTCTCCAGCAGAGGGCAGGGCCGCAACATATTCTTGTTGAATGGCTGCCCATCATGGTAAGCCATAAAGATTGGACTTTTCAGTGCCTCCAGCAAAGTGCAGTCATGGATGTTCACATTAGAGTAGTGAATGAATACGCAAGGCTCAACATCCCCGGCAGCATTGATATGTAGGTAATTACGCCCTCCGGCGATGCAGCCGCCCACATACTCCGCATCATTCTGAAAATCCATACTGAAGATCGGCTTTGTACTCCGAAATGCCCGAATACGCTCATAGACTGTTCTTCTCTGCTCCGGTGTTGGCAAAAACTCCGGAACCGCCTCATTGCCAACGGGCATATAGTGGAAAAACCACACGAACATAGCGCCCATGTTAATCATCATATCGAAAAATGATTCACTGCTGATGTCCTCATAGTTCGCGCTGGTATAGCAGGTGGAAACGCCAAAAGGCAGGTTATGTTCCCGCAGCAAATCCATGGCGTGCATGACCTTTTCAAAAACGCCGCTGCCTCTGCGCCCGTCATTTGCCGTTTCAAATCCTTCCAAGCTGATCGCCGGGACAAAGTTTTTTACCCGCAGCATCTCCTGGCAGAATGTTTCATCAATCAGCGTACCATTTGTAAATGACAGGAACGCACAATCAGGGTGCCGTTCACAGAGGGTAATCAGATCCTTTTTACGAACCATTGGCTCCCCGCCTGTGTAGATATACATATAAACGCCTAAATCCTTACCCTGCTGGATGATACGGTCAATCGTTTCCAGGCTCAAATTCAGCTTGTGGCCGTACTCGGCAGCCCAGCAGCCAGTACAATGCAGATTGCAGGCTGATGTAGGGTCCAGCAGAATTGCCCATGGAACATTGCATTTTTCTTTTTCCCGCATCTCTTCCTGGATGGCTCCACCTTTTAAGGCCGAATTGATGATGAAATTCTGGAACAAGGTTTTTCGCACGCCGGTATCCAACTGGTAGGCTTTCAAAATCAGCTCATACCAATTTCCCTTTTCATCAATCGCCTTTCGGAAGGCCGCCCGCTGGCTCTCATACCAGCCATCAGGCAAAGCCTTATCAATCAGATTCATGGCTTTTGGAATATTGGTTTCCGGATCTTTCTCCAGGTAATTCAATGCCATATTGACGGCCGCAGTGAAGGCCGTGTTTTTTACAGATTCAATAATACTCATTTTGTCTTTCTGCCGACAGAAATGGACTCTGCCAGCTTTCTCCCATTTTTATTCTTCGCGCAGAAGATTCCTTACTGCTAAAAATCCAACGCCAATCGCAGAAATAATGATGGCGAAACGTAAAAACTTTTTAAATGTCATAATTCCCACCTCACACAAGAAGTCCTATTCGATAAATAATAAAGGTAATGATCCATGCTACAACTAACTGGAACAGGGCGGACAACAGCATCCACCGGGTGCTGGCCGCTTCTTTGCGGATTGTTGCCAATGTAGCGGCACATGGAATGTACAGCAGGCAAAAAATCATCAGGCAGAAGGCATTAAGCTGCCCAAAGCCTGCTGCACCCAGGATACCAACCAGCGTGTCCATCCCCGCAGCAGAATTGATATTCGGGACCCCAAACAAGACGGCGCAGCTGGATACCACCACTTCTTTCGCGGAAATACCGGCAATCAAAGCGACGGCAATCTGCCAGAACCCTAATCCAATGGGAGCAAAGAACGGAACCAGCCAATGTCCCAAAATAGCTCCGAAACTCTCCGTCATTTCTGTTGTGTAGCCATGCGGCCCGAAATTCAGGATGATCCACATGAGAATAGAGGCCACAAAAATGGTGGTGCCCGCTTTGGTCAGATAGTCCTTTACCTTTTCCCAAACATAAATTGCAACGGTTCTGGAGCTGGGTGCTTTGTATTCCGGTAGCTCAATCAAAAGATAGTTTTCTGAAGTCCTGCGGTCAATCAAATGGATAACCGCCGCCACGAGGATCGCAACCACCAGACCGATCAGGTACATGGAATATGCCACCAGCATCGCACGCTCTGCGAAGAACATCTCTGCAAACAGGATGTAGATCGGCAAACGGGCGCTGCAGCTCATAAAGGGAGTAACCAGCATGACCTTAAAACGGTCTCGCCGGTTTTCCAGAGTTCGTGATGCCATAATTGCCGGGACGGTACATCCAAACCCCAGTATCATCGGAATAAAGGCCCTGCCGGATAACCCCAGCTTGCTCATAATCCCCTCCATGACATAAGCAACACGCGCCATATAACCGCTGTCCTCAAGGAAAGCCAGAGCAAGGAACAGGATGAAAATATTTGGAAGGAAGGTCAGAATACCGCCCACACCAGCAATAATGCCATCTACCAACAGAGAACGCAGCACATCGTTGACGCCAGCAGCAATCAATCCGCTGTTGACTGCGCCAGACAGGCTTTCTATTCCCAGTTCAAAATATCCCTTCAGCCAGTCTCCAATCGTAAAGGTAAGGAAAAAGACTAAGGCCATGATTGCCAGGAAAATAGGGATACTCCATCCCCGGTGGGTCAGCACACGATCTACTTTCTGTGTCAAAGCATCCTGGCGGTCTTTATTGACCAGCACTTCACGGATGACTTCCTGAATGAAATCGTACTTCTCGTTGATAATGTCGGATTCATAATTCCGGTCCAGCACATCTGGCAGATCCACCGGGTAATGCTCCTTGATTTCCTTATCCTGCTCCAACAGCTTGATTGCATACCAGCGGTAATTCGTCAGACCAGGATACTTCTTTTTCAGTTCCGCCATAATGAGGTCAATCTTATCCTCAATGGTATCGCTATAAACCATTGCGTACTCGGAATGGTGGTCATGCCGGTGTTTTGACGTATAGTTGTGATGATGGATCAGGCAATCCGGATCTTTGCAGTCTTTATGATGTGCCGCCGCATGAAGCAGCACATCAAGACCGGTCCGCTTTCTGGCGGAAACCGGAATGACCGGAATCCCCAGCATTTCCGGGAGCCTGTGCGTGTCGATCTCCATGCCCCGCTTTTCCACAATGTCCATCATGTTCAGAGCCAGTACAACCGGCTTGCCAAGTTCCAGAAGCTGCAGGGTCAGATACAGATTGCGCTCAAGTGCGGAGGCATCTGCAACATCAATAATTACATCGACTTCATCGCTGAGTATGAACTGTCTGGAAACCTGCTCCTCCATCGTATAAGAAGTCAGGCTGTAAGTACCGGGAAGGTCAACCAGGCGAATGGTCATATCATGGTCCTTGATGGCACCTTCCACCTTTTCAACGGTGACTCCCGGCCAGTTTGCCACTTTTAGGTTTGCGCCCGTATAGGCATTAAACAGTGTGGTTTTTCCGCAGTTTGGATTTCCGATGAAACCGATTGTCATACTTTCACTCATCAGAATTTACCCCACTAAAATATTCTTCGTGATATTGCGCCCCAATGCAAACCGGGTTCCTCGTATTTTCACAATCAGGATTCCATGCCCCTTGCTATTCAGTACCTCAATGGGCGTTCCTTGTGTCATTCCCAATGCTTCAAGGCGCTTTTCAATGTTGATCGGTAACTTTATTTCTTTTACTTTATAGCTGTTTCCTACGGTTCCGTCACAGAGATACATAGCGCCCCTCCTTACCGCAAAGCCTGCAAAGTGCGCGGCATTTTACGAAATTCAGACGCCATCATCGCAATCGTGATTACAACCAGAACCGCATCTGTCAGAGCAATCGCCAGCCATACGCCGCGAATGCCCAGGCCGCCGATCATCGGCAAGAGGACACACAGCGGAATAAAGAGGATAATCTGGCGGAACAGCACCAACCATGTGGCTTTATTCGCCTTACCCAAGGACTGGAACAGTGTGACCGCAATCAGAAAACTTCCCTGTAAAATGTAGGTGCTGAACATAATGCGGAAATTCGTCACTCCTGACGCTGCCACCCCCGGCGTTGTAATGAACATAGAAAGCACCTGCTCCGGGAGCAGCTCGGCGGGAATCCAGAACAGCAGGGACAGGACGGTGGCCGCCGCAATGAATACTTTGGTCAGCAGCTTTACACGGTCATAATCCTTTGCTCCGTAGTTCGTACCGGCCGCAGGCTGGAATCCCTGACTGATTCCCCACAGAGGGACAAAGGAGAAATTCCAGAACCGCAGGGCAGCACCCAAAAGGATCTGTGAAGTCTCTCCGCCATAGTTGGCAGCTACACGGTAAATCACGGTCTGCTGAACAAGGGTCAAAACCTGCATCAACAGAGCAGAGATGCCAACCGCAAGCACCTGACGGAGAATAGGCCCATCAATACGGATACGGCCTATTTTTACATTTGGACTTTTCTTTTTGAAATACCACACAGTAATCGCAGCCTGGACAAACTGGGACAGCACAGTAGCATAAGCAGCAGCCTCAATCCCCATCCCATAAGGATTCAGAATGGAAATAAAAATGGGGTCAAGGATAATGTTCAGGATAGCACCGCTGGCGATGATGAACATTGCTTTCTTGAGCTGGCCTTCTCCTCGGATCACCATGTTTGCGCTTTGGAAGAAGTTGACCAACAGAGAACCGGCGAATATAATCCTCAGATACTTTTCGGCGTAGTTCAGGATATTGTCACTGGCTCCGGCCAGAGATAAAAGCTGACGGGTAAAGACCATGCCGATGACTGTGTAAATCACAGACAGGATCACAACAGCGGCAACCAGATTGCCCATGATCCTCTTTACCGTATCGTTGTCCTTTTTACCAATGGCTCTCGATAAAACTGAGGCGGAGCCCACGCCCAACATGGCTGCGGAACCGGCGTTGATCAGGGTAAACGGATAGGAAACCGATACGGCTCCCATCTGAATATCCCCAACCATCTGTCCGACAAAGATGGAATCCATCATGTTATAGAGGCCCACAACGACCATGCCGAGGACCGCAGGGATGCTCAGCTCCAGCATCAGCGAGAAGGGGCGCTGTGTAAGCAGCTTTGTTCTTGTATCCAGTGATTGTTTCATCACGTTACCTCCTATTTGATATTAGCCACGTCTAACCATAAAAAGTATATAAAATTGCGGGGCGTTTGTACGCTCCAAACCGCAGGAATAGCAATCCAAACTGACACAAAATCAGGAGCGGAAAAGGCTGAACGCCTTTCCGCTCCCGGTATCATTGTGCCATTTTCTCCAGCAGTTTCAAGGCTTCTTCCAACTTTGGATTTTCAGCATCCGTTTGCAGCGCCTCCCGGACACAACTCCGAATATGGGCTTGCAATATCTGTTGGTTGGCGCTTTTAAGCAGTGCCATTGTTGCCTGAATTTGGGTAGATATATCCACACAATAGCGATCTTCCTCTACCATTTGCAGGATTCCGTCTATCTGCCCTCTCGCAATTTTCAGTTTGTGGGTGATGTCGCTCCTTTTTGCTTTCATAGGCAGGCCGATTACTGGATCTCGACAACCTGATAGCCAGCATCTTCGATAGCCGCCTTCAGCACATCGTCCGATAGGGTACAACCCATCTGTACCGTTGCCGACTTATCCTCCAGGCTGACTTCAACCTGTTCCACGCCCTGGATTTCCCGCAGTGCCTTATCGACGTGCTTTACGCAGTTCCCGCAAACCATACCTTCAATCTTCAGTGTCTTTTCCATGTGAATTTCTCCTTTTCTATCTTCTTTGCTATTTGATGAGCTGTCTGACTGGAATGTCCCCAGCTCCATAGAGGAAATGTGTTTCGCCTTAAACCATCTTAACCGCAGCGCATTGGATACAACAAATACGGAACTGAAACTCATGGCAAAGGCTCCGATCATCGGGTTCAACTTCAACCCAAAAGACAAATAGAACAATCCGGCAGCTACCGGAATCCCGATGACATTATAAATAAATGCCCAGAACAGATTTTGCTTGATATTACGGATAACCGCTTTGCTGAGCTGTACGGCGGTAGACACATCCAGCAGATCGCTTTTCATCAAAACAATATCCGCTGACTCAATCGCAACATCTGTACCTGCTCCGATGGCGATACCAACATCGGCTCTGGCAAGGGCAGGAGCGTCATTGATACCGTCTCCCACCATGGCAACCTTTTTCCCTTCGCTTTGCAGCCGCCGTATCTCTTTCTCTTTATCCTGCGGAAACACTTCCGCTACAACTTGATCCACGCCAACTTGACGCCGGATGGCCTCTGCGGTCTTAGCGTTATCTCCGGTCAGCATAACTACTTCAAGCCCCAATCGGCTCAACTCCTGCACCGCCTGCTTGCTGGTGGGTTTCACCACATCTGCCACGGCAATCACACCGATCAACTCTCCTCCACAGGCAAAGAACAATGGCGTTTTTCCGTCCATAGCCATGTCCTCGCCAAGCTGAAGAAGATGGCCGCCTTCAATCTGATGGTTGTTCAGCAACCGGCGATTTCCGGCCAAACAGAGGTCAGTCCCGATTCTTCCGACAATTCCCTGGCCTGGAATCTGTGTAAATTCACTGACCGGCAGCAGCGGAAGTTTCTCATTATCTGCCTCTGCCACAATCGCATCTGCCAGCGGGTGTTCCGACAGCTTTTCCAAGGAAGCTGCAATCTGCAAAAGTTCCTTTTTCTGAATGCCTGCCTTGCAGAGCAGATCCGTTACCACCGGGGTTCCCTGTGTAATGGTTCCTGTTTTATCCAGAACAACCGTATTGATGTCGTGAGCCGTTTCCAGGGCCTCCGCCGATTTGATTAAGATTCCGTTTGTTGCGCCTTTTCCGGTTCCCACCATGATGGCGGTGGGAGTAGCCAGCCCCAACGCGCAGGGACAGGAAATGACTAAAATAGAGATACCGATGGACAGGGCAAATTCAAATCCGTACCCTAACAGCAGCCATATAATGATTGCAATCAGGGAAATGCTGATGACTACCGGCACAAACACACCGCTGACCTTATCTGCCATTTTTGCAATGGGAGCTTTGGAGCTGGTCGCTTCATCCACCAGCCGGACGATTTGAGCCAATGTGGTATCATCCCCCACTTTGGTGGCCTGCATTTTGAAATAGCCGGACTTACTGGTCGTTGCACCGATCACTTTGTCCCCAATGTGTTTTTCTACAGGGATGCTTTCGCCGGTCAAGGCGGATTCATCAATGGACGCAAAGCCTTCGATAACGGTTCCATCCACCGGCACCGATTCACCGGCTTTTACGATTATGGTTTCACCCAACTGCACTTCTTCCACAGGTATCTGGAATTCCTGACCATCCCGTTCCACCGTAGCGGTCTTAGGGGCCAGATTCATCAGCTTTGTGATTGCATCTGAGGTCTTACCTTTGGCGCGGGCCTCCAGCGTTTTCCCCAAGGTAATGAGCGTGAGGATCATGCCTGCGGATTCAAAATACAGGTCCATCATAAAGCTATGGACCGTAGCCATATCCCCATGGCCGAACCCAATGCCGATCTTATATATGGCGTAGATACCATAAATGATTGCGGCGCTGGAACCTATGGCAATCAAGGAATCCATGTTGGGGGAGCCGTGGAATAAGGTCTTAAACCCCATCCGGTAATATTTGAAATTGATAAATACCACCGGAATCAACAAAAGAAACTGGGTAAATGCAAAGCTGATTGCATTTTCCATTCCCAGCAGAAAACCGGGGAGCGGCCACCCCATCATGTGTCCCATGGAGATGTAAAACAGTGGAATCGTAAAAAGCGCGGAAAGCAACAGCCTTTGTTTCATTTGCTTGTATTCGGCTTGAGCCGTACTGACTTCCGCTTTCGATGCTGGTGCAGGTGAGCGGTTTTTGCTTTGAGCAGAGGTCTTTGGTATGGCTCCATATCCGGCCTTTTCAACAGCCTGGACGATTCCCGCCGTATCCAGAACGGATTCGTCATAAGAGGCAACCATGCTGTTTTTCAACAGATTGACCGATACTTCTTTGATTCCGGGCAGCTTGCCGACGCTCTTTTCGATCCTGGCAGAGCAGGCCGAACAGGTCATGCCCGTAATATCAAATTGTTCTTTTTGCAAAATCATCCCTTCTTTCTGAAATATATTTTTGCGCCGCAGTACCCCTCCCCCGTAGGGAACTAAAAACTGTTATGAAAAGGGGCTTTCGGTATCTTGGGGGAAAGATGCCGCCGCCCCGATCACAAAGTCTGCGTGCAAGGTCTTTGACCGTTTTTCATTATAGACATTGGCTTGATTGGTTGTCCGCTCCGATAGGCAGGTTTTCAAATCCAATCAGCCTAATTTGGAAAAATCAGATGGCGAATGTCTGTGAAAATGTGTCACTTTTAAACCTTAAATCCAATTAGCAGGTTTTATAATCCAAAGGGCAGAACCCTTTCCCAATCCATTGACTTTAAGCCGTTGTGTGAATATACTGTGCCCGTAACAGTTAAATGAATGTTTAATTGTTCGGCCATGTCAAACCAACCAAATACTAAAAGGAAAGGGGGTCTTTGTGATGAAAAAGACCATTAAGCTGATCGACCTTGACTGCGGCCACTGTGCCGCCAAGATTCAGAAAGCCGTACAGAAAATCGACGGCGTAAATGACGTGGAAGTGAACTTCCTGAGCCAGAAGATGGTTCTGGATGCTCCGGATGACCGCTTCGATGCAATTCTGGCTGAGGCCAAGGCGCTTATCAAAAAGATTGAGCCGGATGTGACGGTCAAGGCGTAAGAAAAGCTGAACACCGGCTGCCAGAAACGGCAGCCGGTGTTTGACTGAAAGGAGATGTTTATTATGACACGAAAACAAAAGCACCTGCTTTTCCGCATTATCATTGCGGCAGTGCTGTTCGCTGCCGGCAGTCTGCTCACACTTGATTCGACTGCGGAAATGGCAGTATTTCTGGTCTGCTATGTTGTAATCGGCTGGGATATTGTCTGGAAGGCTCTCACCAATATCCTGCATGGACAGGTATTCGATGAAAACTTTCTGATGACGATTGCCACTATTGGCGCACTGATCTTAGGAGAACACTCCGAGGGCGTAGCCGTTATGCTGTTCTATCAGGTAGGGGAATGGTTCCAGTCCTATGCGGTTTCCAAATCCAGAAAATCCATTGCAAGCCTGATGGATATTCGCCCTGACTATGCAAATGTAGAACGGAATGGAAAACTTGAACAGGTCGATCCTGAAGAAGTAAACATCGGGGATACGATTGTAGTAAAGCCTGGTGAACGGGTGCCGCTGGATGGTAAAATCATCAAAGGCACGTCCGCTTTGGATACATCTGCTCTCACCGGCGAATCCATGCCCCGTGACGTGGAACCTGGGATGGAAGTAATCAGCGGGTGCATCAACCAGACAGGCATCCTGACCATTCAGACCACTAAAAAGTATGGGGAATCCACTGTTGCAAAAATTTTGGACCTTGTGGAGAATGCCAGCGATAAAAAAGGAAAAACAGAAAACTTTATCAGCCGTTTTGCCCGCTACTACACCCCGATTGTGGTCTTTGCAGCGATTGCCCTTGCAGTTCTGCCGCCTCTTGTCACTGGACAGCCATTCACAGTCTGGATTTACCGGGCGCTGACCTTCCTTGTGATTTCCTGCCCCTGCGCTCTGGTTATCTCTATTCCGCTTAGTTTCTTTGGCGGCATCGGCGGTGCATCCAAAATCGGCGTCCTTGTCAAAGGCAGTAACTATTTGGAATCGCTGGCCCATACGGAGGTTGTGGTATTCGATAAAACCGGCACCTTAACAAAGGGTTCTTTTGCGGTCAGCCAGATCAATGCAGTAAGCATGAAAGAGGCACAGCTTTTGGAGCTGGCAGCTTATGCCGAGGACTACTCCAACCATCCGATCTCACTCTCCATAAAAAAGGCGTATGGTAAGAAGATCGACCACAGCCGCATTAGTGATGTGCAGGAAATTGCCGGTCACGGCGTCCGCGCTGTCATAGATGGGAAAACAATTCTCGCTGGCAACGCAAAACTGATGGATAGAGAAGGAATTGCCTATATCCCCTCGAATGCCATTGGTACAGTCATCTATCTGGCCTGCAACGGAAAATATGCTGGTTATATTGTCATTGAAGATGAAATCAAAGCAGATGCTCCGTCTGCAATCAAAGCGTTAAAGGAAGTCGGCGTCAGGAAAACCGTCATGCTCACCGGCGATGCAGATGCCGTCGGAAAGAAAGTGGCGCAAAAGCTGGGGCTGGATCAGGCATATACCGAATTGCTCCCGGCGGACAAGGTTGACCGTGTAGAAATGATGCTCCGGCAGACCACCGAAAAGGGGAAACTGGTGTTTGTTGGCGATGGAATCAACGATGCGCCTGTGCTTGCTCGTGCGGATGTAGGTATTGCCATGGGCGGTCTTGGCTCCGATGCGGCGATTGAGGCTGCGGACGTGGTTTTGATGACAGATGAACCCTCGAAGATCTCCGCAGTTGTCCAGATTGCCAGAAAGACAATCCGTATTGCAAATGAGAATATCGTGTTTGCTCTCGGCGTCAAGATTTTAGTTTTGATTTTGGGAGCTACTGGATACGCAAATATGTGGGCAGCCGTTTTTGCAGATGTTGGCGTATCGGTCATCGCTATTCTAAATGCGATTCGAGCGATGCGGGTAAAGAAATTCCTCCCCGCGACACGTTGACAGACAAGCAGGGATATAAGAATGCGCCGCTGTCCATTGTGGAAACAGCGGCGCATTTCACTTATCAATCAGTCGGACAAGATATTTCAAACAAGGCATCAACGGTTTTATGGAGAAGTTTTGCAGGGCCTGTGTTGGATAAAGTATAGTAGACTTCCTTTCCCTCCCTGCGGCTGGTAATCAGGCCGCTGCTTTTCAGATTTTTCAAGTGGTGGGAAATGGCCGGTGCGCTCATTTGTACCGCTGCCGCTAAATTGCAGACACATTCCTCACTGTGGCACAACAGCCACAGGAGCCGCAGGCGTGACGGATCACTCAACTGCTGAAAAAGGATCGCTATATCCCGGAAGTTTTCTTCCGCAGGCATTTTATCTAAAACTTTATCAATGTCTTGACCATGATTATGGGGCAAATGGTAGTGCGACATATCGGCCGCCTCCTTTCCAAAAATAGAATACCCGCAAATAGTACAGCTGTCAAATACGAAAGATTGGAGGTCACTATGGAGCAACAGCAAAAATCATGCGTACTTATACCTGACGCAGCGGACATAGATCGGTTATCTGAGCTGCACAAAGCAATGGGCGATTTCACTCGCATGAAAATCCTATGGGCGCTTATGGGCCGGGAATATTGCGTGAATGAACTGGCCACGCAAATGAATATGTCCGAATCCGCAGTTTCCCATCAACTGAAAATTCTAAAATTTGCAAAGCTGGTTTCCCCACATAAAGTCGGGAAAAATGTATTCTACGCTTTATGCGACGAACATATCAAGTGGATTTTAGAAGAAACCTACGCCCATATCTCTGAAAGATAAAGAGGCGCAGCCCTGTGAAAAAGGGTTGCGCCTCGGTACGGCGATTGTTTACAGCATATCGTAGGAAACCAGTTTATCCATAGGAATGCGCTGAGCGGCAAAGCGGTTCGGATCGCCCTCGCCCTCGGCGGAGTAGCCGATAGCGAGGATATTGATCGGCTCCAGATTGGCAGGCAGATGAAATGCCTTGCTCAGAACGTCCGGCTTAAAGTAGCATACCCAAACACTTCCCAGGCCCAGTTCCGTTGCCTGGAGCATCATGTGGTCAGTCAGGATAGAGGCGTCAATGTCGCCAGTCTGCTTTTTGTCAAAGGGCCGCACCCATGCTTTGTTGTGGTCTGCACACACGATAATTGCCAGCGGCGCTCCATAAACCTCGGCGGCCTCGCCCACCTTCGCAAGGGCCTCATCACTCTGGGCAACAATCAGATGAACCGGCTGAAGATTAGCTGCCGTCGGAGCAACGTGCGCGGCCTCCAAAATTTTGGCCAGCTTTTCAGGCTCCACCTTCTGATTGGTATAGTTCCGGACAGAGAAACGCTTTTTAGCGATTTCAAGTAATTCCATAGTTATAACATCCTTTCTGTGTGTTCTATATGTCAAATCAACCATCGACTATATTGTAGCACCGCAAATTTTTTTCACAAGAATGTACTTTCCGGGAAGATAGTACCCAAAAGGAAAGTGCTCTTTCGTCAAGGGAGGTACGAATATGCAAGCAGAAAACTTTAGTTGCCCTGTGGAGGCGACATTATCCTTGATCGGTGGTAAATATAAGCCACTCATCTTATGGCATCTTATCGAACAGCCACTTCACTACATGGAGCTTCAGCGGCTCATTCCAAAGGCCACAGCGAAGATGCTTTCGCAGCAGCTCCGGGATCTTCAGCAAAGCGGACTGGTTTCCAGAGAAGTAATACCGGAAAATCCTCCAAAGACAATCTATTCTTTAACATCCTTTGGGAAAAGCATTGTCCCCGTTTTGGAGGCTATGTGTAATTGGGGAACCAGTTATCTGGACGGACTGGATGTGCAGCTCCCTTGCTGCCCATCCATGAGAAAATAAAGAATCCGGCACAGCAGATGCAGACGCATTAAGCTGTGTCGGATTTCTTTTTATATCTGGGACTGTCGTACATAATTGCACAGGAATGCAAAATCCACATTGGGATCTTTCTTTTTGATTTCGTCCATATATAATCGAGCCTGACTGCGCAGCTCCGACTTTTTCAGATCGTCCAAAAAGAAGAATACATTAAACCTACGACCTACGGCAAATAACAATCGTTCCTCTGGTGGGAGGCTCAGAAAGCGGTCGATGTCTGAAAGCATCTGATCTTTCTCTGAGAGTAAATTGCCCCTCACTTCTAAAAGCAGATTTACAATATGTTCGTTCACATAGTAACTGTTCATCTCTTTCAGACACTGTAAAAACAACCGTTGCTCCCGAACGATTTCTTCCTCCGATTGCAGCGAAATAGTCCCCTCTTGGATAAGCTGCCACATCATCGTTCCTGGCTTAAAACCAGTAGCATGAACACGGATAAAATCGGGCCGTATAATGTTGAGTGCATTCGCTGTTTTTCGTGCATTTTCTTCGGAGTATTCTTTCCCACCAATTCCCAGCAAAATAAATTCCGATAATGTCATATTTGCTTCTTTCGCCAGACAGCCGCTTTGTATAACTGTATTGGAATCAAAGCCTTTATTGACGAGCTGAAGAACACGGTCTGATCCTGTTTCCATCCCGCAATACAGATGGTTCAGACCATATTCCCGTAACAGTTTCAGTTCTGATAGAGATTTGCGCGTTATACTGTCAGCGCGGGCATAAGTAGTGACGGACTCCAGTGCGGGAAAGTAGTGATGCAGGGCATCCAGAATTTTTAGCAGATACTCTGTTTTCAATACCAAGGCATCTCCATCTTGTAAAAAACAGGATTTGTACCGTTGGTTACTGCGCTGTTCTGATTGTACTTTTATATCGCTGATTATATCCTCTATTGGACGCATGGAAAATTTCATGGATTTATATAATCCGCAAAAATAACATTTATTCCAGTGACATCCTCGCGTTACACGAATGAGCAAGCTGTTACTCTCAGAAGGTGGACGAATCGGCCCTATTTCAATATCGTTCATTTTAAACATCCCCTTTTGGTGTATTTATTTGAATGGTAACATGAGGTTTCATTACTCACAAGAACGCACTTTTTGGGTAGGAGCTTTCTTTATGGGTAGTAATTTGCAAGCAATGGAAAGGAATATCCTTTCCCGCTTGTTGGGGGGTTCCCCAAACCCCCGGCCCGACAAAAATGTGCGGGCCGAACACCATACGGGGCATGGTGGCTTGCGCGTCCAAAAGGACGCTTCTCTGCCGGAGGCATAGCAAAAGCCGGAGGCCGCGTCAAGGGTAAATAAATGCGCTTCGCGCACCCCTGACACAGCCCCCGGCTTTTCCTTTTGGGCAGACAAGGCGGCAAACCCGCAAAGCGGTTTTACCGGCCCTGCTCCTGATTGTTTTCTTTCTCCTGCTGGTACTCCTGCACCTGCTCAATCCTTAACAGTGCGTCCACATTGGCTTTCACCGTCTGCAATTCCTGGTTCTCTTTCCTAAGCCGCTTATAATCTTCATAGGCGGCCTTTTTCTTCGCCAGCAGGTCGTTGTATTCCGCCTGTAAGGTCTTGACCGTCGGCAGCTTCTTTTCTCCAAATTCATCAAAGGCTCGTTTGGCAGCTTCGTGTAAAAGCAGTTCCGCTTCATGGGCTGCCCGGAACCGTGCCTTTTCCCTGGGGCTAGCTTTCCGGTAGGCCACATAGGTGTCGCGTGTTTTCGCATAATTGATGATGTGCTTTTTCAGATCAGCGATCTGCTCCATCCGGTGTTCGTATTGCTTGATAGCCGTTGCCGTTTTTTCAAAATTCTCTGATACGGAAGCGGTCCGTGCTGCCAGTAAATCATAGTCCGTGATGTTATGCTCGGTCAGATAATTCAGCGTTTTCGCCGCTTCCTTCAGGTTGTGGATTTTCAGCCAGCGTTCATAACCTGGCCCGCGTCCCTGCAAGCGGCTCTGAATGTCCAAAAGCAGATTGACCCGCCCATTCTTTTGAAGCGGTGCGGCTCGCCGGCGTGGGCGTTTTACAGGCTGTCCAATGCGCTCTTTTATGGCCTCCGGCGTGTAGTCGGCTCCCAGCGTTTTTGCACGGGTAAACCGTTCCTGCCCCTCGCTGGCCAGACGAAAACTCAATGCTTTCCGTGTGGTCTGAATCTCATATCCTTCCCGGCGCATGGCCGCCAGAAATTCATCATAGCTGGACACCGTAGGCAGCACCCGGTCAATCGTCCGGCGCAGCTTATCCTTCCAGCTTGTACCGCGCCGTGCGTTCGCCCACTCTGCATAGTGTTTGCCCTTTTCTTTTGGCTGTTCAATCACAGACAGGCCGTGTTCCCGGCATAATCGGTCATTGATTTTCCGGATCGTCTGGTAGGTATTCCGGTAATTATTGAATTTGTGTGTGCAATCCAGAGTAGTGCTGTTAAATTCGATGTGACAGTGGATGTGCTTTTTATCCACATGGGTAGCAACAAGGAACTGGTGCTGCCCGCCGGTAAACTCTAAAGCCAACTGATACCCCAGCTTGTTTGCATCCTCCGGCGTGATTTCCCCAGGCTTAAAGGACTGGATAATCAGATAGGAAATCACATCGTTTTCCGGGGCGCGTTTCCGGCCGGTTTCCGCTTCATAGATCTGCTTGCTGAGAGCAAATTCCTGCCATGCGGTATCTGCGCCGCACTGATAGGAGGACACCAGTAGCCCGCCTTTTGTCTTATCCGGATTCTTGTCATAGTCAATCCGGTCTTTCAAGACTGCCGCAATACTCCGCCCTTCACTGGCGTGGCGCGGTTTGATTTTTGAAATTGCCATCTGCTGGCCCTCCTTTCATACTGTAGTTATGTTTTGAAATTAGAATAGACAGTGTTATTAAATTGCATTAAAATAAGGGCTAAGGACAGGTGATATAATTATGGGAAAAGGAAAAAAGAATCGTAAGGCGAAACGAGCAGAAAAAGCTAAACAGCGCAGGGAAATCAGGATAAAAATGGGAAAACCAACTTATCTTACACTAATTCGTTGTCCTCGGCCAATAACAGAAGTCGCAAATCACTATACATACAAAGCAACCATTTACCGAACCTCCTATAAAAAAGCGAATATTCATAATGTACGTTGGCAGGCATCTTCTTTAACTTATTGTAATTTTAGTAGTTCACATTGTTTAGGTGTTGATTTTTTGAATTCAAACTTGAAAAAGAGTTCTTTTAGAAATGCAGTTTTAGAGGATGTAGTATTTTGCAACTGTAATCTAAAAGACGCTGACTTTACTGGAGCCAAATTTAAACGAGTTGCGTTCATCACCACAAACACAAGTGTTGCCAAAAATCTCATTTTAAACGAAGAATGTCATGTTTATAGAACATATCCAAAGTTAGAACTGATGCCAGAAACTGAAAAGGCATTACTTCAACTTAGCGAATATTCTTCTCTATATAAGTATGGTGTCTTATTTGTCAACAAGAATAAGTTAAACAAGTGGATTCTTCAATTTTTGATTGACATATATGGTTATGCTTCCTTACGAGCGTTGATTGCGCTGAAAGGGAAAAAGAACAAGCGCTGCTTATATTCAGTTCACTCATATATGAAACATATTGAAAACTACTTAAAACTGTGATACACTGACTTTGTCCTGCTCCGGAGCCAGAAATGGTGTATGCTATTTGTATAATCGAGGACATAAAACAGTAGCAAGTATTCGAGGGGGGATGTCTATGATAAATGATGTTTTAGCGTTTGTTTCTTTTGGAGCATTTTTGTTGGAATTATTGTTTAGTAGTAGCGTCCTGCCCCGATTACTCGGGGTTTATTTGAATTTTAAGTCTATGCAATCTGTGTGAACGAGTTGCATAGGCTTTTTATATTAAAAAGGGGCGCAGCCCTCATAAAAAGAACTGCGCCCAATGGAACATGGATTAGATTGATTTTAACATCCGGTTAAAGTCGGCCACCCGCTCTGTCAGCCAGGAAGCTGCCATCGGCAAGCCGTAGGGACTGACCAGCCATGCCAGTATCATAAACCCGACAAAGCCATCCACCCGACCGGCAAACAACACCAGCAGCCCGATCAGGAACAGCAGCACCGCCACGATACCGAGTATCATACCGGAGAACAGGCAGACGAAGCGGCAGAAGGCCACCAGAACCGTCAAAACAAGAACAACAGGGAATAGCAAAATTTTCAGAAGTATTCTCATAGGGCGCGACCTCCTTTGAAGCTGTTTACAGGCTCACTATATCACATTAAAGCGCGAAAGTAAAGGCGTGATTCACAAATCAGACAGTTTTCCCAGGAGGGTACTGACCGCGCCCCAAAGTTCCCGGTATCGTTCCTGCAGGTCGGCTACATCCTCCTGATAAAGATTGCCCGTGCTGTTCACCCGTTTGGCGATCTGGTTTAAGTTATTGGCGCAGTTTCGCAGCAGGGACACCAGGGCTTTGAAGTCGGACATATCCACCTGCACCGCATACCCGTCTACCGCCATTTTCCGTAAGTAGGCCCGCTGGTTGTGAATACCAAGCTGCGCCATCTTTTTCTCAATGATTTTCTTTTCCTCCGGCGACACCTTGAAGTAAAGCGGAATGGTGCGCCCACTGCGTGGTTTCATCAGATTGCCACCTCCATATCCTTGCCTTTTTGTGGGGTGGAAGCGGTAGCCGCAGCTTCAACCCCAAGGCGTTTTAACATTCCTTTGATAGAGGGTTTTCCTCCGTCCAGTTCCTCTTTGTCCCGTTCCCGCTTGCCAGTGGATTTCCCATCCATATTCAGAGCAATCCGCAGCACATTCAGGCGGGATGTCTTTTCAGCCAATTCCTGCTCCTGGGGGAAGGGACGCTTCACTTCCAGTTTTGCTTCTTCCATTTGCGCGTTCAGGTTTTCCAGCTTACCACGGTTCTGCTCCAAATGATCCGCGATGGCGGCCAGAGCATTTTCCAGACGGGCGATGTTGCCCACCGGGTCGCTTCCCAACTCAATCGTATGGGAAAGGCTGTGCTTCATTGTCACCTGGAATTTCTGTGTGGAAGTATCGGCCCATAGGGTCATGGGAAAGCCGCGATACTCGCCCAGGGGCACCCGCTCCGCAACATCGGTCATTTTCGTACAGGCATCAATGATGGCCTGACCTGCGGCCTTGCGCTCTGTGTAGGTCTGGCCTGCCACCGTAATGGAGAAATGCTCCTTATCCGGCAGAGGGTGGGCCTGAACGACGGCCAAATCCTGTTCCAATCCCGTGATCTGTTCCTGTGTGCGGCTGATTGCTTTCGGGAAAAACTGAATCAACTGATCTTCCAGTTGATACCGCTGTCCCTCATGGTTGGCTTTCAGAAGTTTCAGCTTCGTCACCTGGCTGTCCAGATCGGTCATCTCAATAATGCGCGGGTCACCGGAAGCCAGGGCCTTGACTTCGGCATAGCTTAAAGCGGCTTCGTCCACGTCCTCACAGGAACGGGAGGGATTTTTGCCGCTCATCAACTGGCCGATGAATTTCTGCTTGTTCTCCAAAATGCTCCAGTTATACGCGTCAAAGGTATTCTCCGTAACGTACTTATATATCTTGACCGTTTTATTGATATTCCCTTGCCGCAGGATACGACCTTCGCGCTGCTCAATGTCGGCAGGCCGCCAGGGGCAATCCAGATGGTGCAGCGCAGCAAGACGGGTCTGGACGTTGGTGCCCGCGCCCATTTTTGCCGTGGAGCCAAGCAGCACACGCACCTGGCCTTTCCGTACCTTTGAGAAAAGTTCCGCTTTCTGAACCTCTGTCTTTGCGTCATGGATAAAGGCGATTTCCTCCGGCGGTACGCCCTGGGCCATCAGCTTTTGCTTCATATCGTCATAGACATTAAAGGAACCGTCCCCCTTTGGGGTGGACAGGTCGCAGAATACAAGCTGCGTCCCCTTGATTTTCTCCGTATCCCGCCATACCTGCAACACATTCCGGACGCAGGTGTTGACCTTGCTTTCCGGATCGTCCGGCAGCGTCGGGTCAGACAATCGCTGATCCAGAGCAAGTTTACGGCCATCCGAGGTGATTTTTAACATATTGTCCTCGCGTGGCTCCACCTCACGATTGCGTACTGCTTCGGCCCGTTCTCCCAGGTCGGCCACCAAATCCCGCTGGAAGTCGCTGGGGGTGGTGACTTCGGTGATTTTCTCCGCCTCCGGAACCGGCAGTCGCAGCATATCCGCCGTTTGAATGTCAGCGGCCTCCCGCCACATGGCCATGAGTTCCGGAAGATTGAAAAACTTTGCGAACCGGGTTTTACTGCGAAAGCCGGTTCCCTCCGGGGCCAACTCAAGGGCAGTGGTGGTTTCGCCAAAGTTTGCCGCCCAGCTATCGAAATGCTCCAGGCCGCTGGACTTTAACAGGTCATATTGCAGGTAGCGCATCATGGTATAGAGTTCATAAGGTAGGAAACGCCACGCCATACTTCCTTTCGTCCGTGGTCTTGGCGTAACCCCCTCCAGAACCGTGCTTACACCTCTCGATGTACACGGCTCGCCATCTTTCATAGTTTAAGT